>JBNMNB010000147.1:0-19211 GCA_051270635.1 Verrucomicrobiales bacterium
TGCGATTTTGACCGATTTCACCCTCGGCGATCGTGCCTGACGACTGAGGCGCCGAGATGGGGCGCCAATCTATCAAAAATCGCGCTTCCAAAAGCCGCGATGAATAAGTCAGGCTAAGGCTGCGGGGCATCAATTAAGACCGCTTCGAGCCGAAGGTGAGTACTACACTACCGCCACCGGAATGAGGTGCCCCCAATCGAGAGATGGGGATGTGCTGCGGAAACAAGACGGGGTGGTTTCGTCCTCTGAATGCGGAGGAAACTGCCCACAGAATCCCTCCGATCAGTACTGCGCCAATCAATCCAACTAATCCCCAGAAAACAGAGCCAAACTCGGTGTTTGATTTGTCTTTCTTTCCTCCGCCCGTTGAGGTGAGTTCCGCCGTTGGCATCACACCAATGAGTGGCTGGTCTCGCGCTTCGCTTCGCGGCGTATTGCCCACATTCATGACTTTCATACGCTTCTCCCACCAGAGCAACCAGGTTCCGAGTTTCTGACAGAATTCGTCCAGCTGCTGGCCTGGCGCTACCACCTTTGAAGCGCTGGCGATTGCTTCCATCAGATTCTGTTGAAAGTCTGATTCGGGAAAGGGATTTGCGAGAGAATCAGGAAAGAACACCTGCGCTCGCTCAGGTCGTCCGTGGAAGTAAAAGACCAGCACATGATCGTCTTCTGGAAACCAGCGGCTGAGTAATTCTGCCCCTGAGATGGAGTCTGGAATTTTCTCTTCTGGAGAGAATAGCAGGACGTTCGCTTTGTAGTGGCATTCGTTTGAATGATAGGTCAGAAACCAATCAGTATCCTGCCAATCAGAGTCCGACAGCAACCTTTGTAGATCGGTTAGAAAGCGTTTTGGTGGCTCTTCGAAGTAAAAGGGGAGGTAGGCTTCCGGGATTTCTTCAGCGGATACTCTTTGCACATCCGGTAGCGCCATTCGCGGGTCATCAGGCCGTCGAAAACCATTGGGTTCGACTGGGATTGGGCGAAAAGATCTTCGAATTCTGGGAATCAATGACTCCTGGCCGGGCCATAAGCCACCGCCCAGATGCAGCGGCTGTCCGAGATCGATGGCGGTGCGCTGAGAATCCTGCCACTGCGGGAGTCTGAGGTATTTTTGCGGTTTCGAGACCAAATACTCGATGGCATGTTCCTCTTCCTCTTGCTCGAACATGAGCTCAGGCAATGGAAGATTCATTCCCTCCTGGGCAAAAGTGTCGCCAGGAAAAACAAGCGTTAGAACGGCGATTGCACACGCCATCATTCTCTGTGCGGAAGCCATCGATAGCATTATTGCTGGCTGCCATCTTCTCCGGGCGACCTGTGCTTCTGCGCAAATCATGATGTAGATTTTGACAGGCCTTCCTGAGTAAAGGATTCATGGAAGCCAGAAGCATTCTTCTGAACCGATGTCTCGTGATTGGCGGGAAGAGATGGGTGATTTTTCATCTTGCCTGACTGGCGGCCTTTTGCTTTCAGCTGCTTTGAAAAATCGCTCAATATGTGCAGGAATGCATCGCCGTAGTTTCCGGCCTGGAGTTCAGTATGCCCCTGTCGGAGTAATGTTAGTAGTTCATGATCGGTGAAAAATGGTTCGATGAAATATCCAAGTGTGAGGCTCACCGCCAGCGAGTTTAAATCCAGAACAAGCAGGATGCCATTTTCGTTGGGGCGCGAATTGTCCAGGGACGGCACGGTGGCTCTGTTGAGGAGCCAGAATGCAAACTGCCGGATGTCCGTCATATCCGGAAGAGCACCTACATAGATGGCAACAAAAAGCTGCGGAAATTGCTTCTCGAATGCGTCCAGCGCGTCTTCGATCTTTTGCTGATCCGCAGGGTCAATACAATCTGCAGCGTCGGTCAGACGTTCCAGAACGACGGCGTCTTCGCCGAATTGCGCATCGAGATACGCCAGCGAAAATCCGCAATGCGGACATTGCCCAAAGCCGTTCTGGAGATCTTGTACGCAACGCGGACACTTCATTGGAAAATGTTAAGAGAGGTTAACTGTCAGGAGGTAGTGGAGGATACCATACCGAACTTCCTGCATTTGAACAGTCTGAATTGCAACCTTGAAAACAGAATTGGAGTGGGGGGACAAAGCATTGGATCTTTAGGATTCCTAATTTTGTAGTGGCGTTCAATCTTCCTTTTGTTGGAAGTGTGGTGACGGGCAAAAGTCACATTGCACAAGACAGATTTTCACCAGAGGAAACTCGCGATATTCCTGAGATGAAATTGCTTGCGCACTGTCTTATCTCTGTGTCCGTTGTCGCCTATATGATGGGAGCAAAGCCTGACCACACCCGCCTCTATATTCCTGGCCCGATCGAAGTGTCTGACAAGACGTTCGAAGCGCTGACGACGCCGATGATTGGTCATCGGAGCAAAGATTTTCAATTGCTCTACGGAGGAATTCAGCCTCAGCTTCAGGAAGCATTCGGCACTCAGCAGCCCGTATTTTTAAGCACTTCCTCTGCATGGGGAGTGATGGAAGGTGCCATTCGCAATCTGGTAAAGACGAAAGTATTGAACTGCTGTTGCGGTGCATTTTCCGATAAATGGTTCGACGTGTCCAAGCGCTGCGGCAAGGAAGCCGAGGCCCTGAAGGTCGAGTGGGGACAGCCTGTGCGCGCGGCCCAAATCGAAGAACGTATTAAGACGGGAGAGTTCGATACCGTAACGCTGGTGCACAATGAGACTTCGACTGGCGTGATGAATCCGATGGACGAAATTGCTGAGTTGTCCCGCCGCTACCCCGATGTCATGTTCGTGGCGGACACAGTTTCGTCATTCAGCGTCGTGCCCACACCATTCGATGCGCTTGGAATTGACGTCCTGCTTACCGGCAGTCAGAAAGCTCTGGCATTGCCTCCGGGACTGGCACTGTTCACCGTGTCTGATGCAGCATTCGCGCGTGCTGAAACGGTGAATGACAGGGGATACTACTTCGATTTTCTGGAGTTCCGCAGCAATCAGGAAAATGATATGACGCCCAGCACTCCTGTCATTCCGCACATCTATGCGTTGCGCTCGAAGCTGGAGGATATCTTTGCAGAAGGATTGGAAAATCGTTACGCCCGCCACGCCAAGCTGAATGCCATGATGCACGACTGGGTATTGGCCAATGGGTTCGAATTTTTCGCCCCGGAAGGTTTTCGCTCCAAGGCACTGACCTGCGTCAGCAACAATCGCGGCATCGATACCGCTGGCCTGATCGCTCTCCTGAAGAAGAACCATGGTCTGGTGATCGACGGCGGCTACGGAAAAATCAAAGGAAAGACATTCCGTATCTCCAACATGGGTGACGAGACAGAAGAGTCAATCGCTGGCGTGATAGCAGCCCTGGACGATTCACTCGCGAAACTGTAGCGAGAGCGCAGCGAAGGCTCACCGAGCCGCCGGTAATCTTGTCACCAGCAATTCGGCACCATCCTTCGATGACAGTACAGGTGGGCTCGATGCACAGGCCGGAATAATAAAGAAATCGCCGTTGCGGAACGACCGTCCCTGCGATTGAATGCATCCGGATGCCACTGCGATGATGGCAAATTCTCCGTCACCAGTGACCGCATCCGTCGCACCTGACGCAAGCGCTTTTTTCTGCACATTAAAGTATTCGCAGTCGACTAACAAATCACCATCCGCAGTCGACATCTCTGGCTCGACATCAGAAAAATTGATACACTGCATCGACTCTTCGACGTGCAACTGACGCGGATTTCCATCCAGCCCAACGCGGTTCCAATCGAACACGCGATAGGTCGTGTCGCTGTTCTGTTGAATCTCGAAAATCAGCAAGCCCGCTCCAATCGCGTGCAAGCGTCCGCTTGGGATAAAAATGAATTCGCCCGCCACGGGAGCAATAGCATGTACCTGATGCGCCGTCTCACTATTGCCAAGGCCCTGTTGGAATGCCTCGCGATCGACGCCGGCCTTTAAGCCAACGTAGAGCTCGGCCCCTGGATCCGCATCGACAATGTACCACATCTCAGTCTTCGGTTCGCCATTGAGCGACTCCGCAATGGCAGCTGGCGGATGCACCTGAATCGACAGCTTGTCCCGCGCGTCCAGAATTTTCACCAGAATCGGAAATCGTTCGTCGCTCCAGCCTGTCGCAGTTGGGCCAAAGATTTCTGTGCGATGATCACGCCACAGGTCATTCAGCGATTTGCCAGCATACTTGCCAGTCATCACCAGGCTTTGCGCTTCTTCGCGGTCAACCACTTCCCATGACTCACCATACGGCTTGCTGGTCGAGGGGAGCGAACGGTCGTAGAGGGTAGCCAGCGTTCGGCCTCCCCAGACCCGCTCCTGATAAATGGGCGAAAGTATAATGTGCGCGTCGTCTATCATGTTCTTTGGTAAGTCAGCGATGGTATCCACGTCCTGCAGTGATTCGAGTAACGCCGTGCTGAGATTCCATTGCTTTGCAACTTTCAAACTTTCGCTGAGCGTTTCATGCGTGCTCCATGGAACGTTTTCAAAAAAATACGGCCTGTGAGCATTGAGCGCAAGAAGGTAGTATCCGCCATCCTCCGCCGGACCGAAGACTGCATCGTGATCCTCCAGTCCCTTCCAGGCAGAGGTGAAATGGGATAGGTGCAGATCCAGGCAATCTGTTCCCACCAGCGTTACTGTCCGATATCTGCCGCCCTGCATCGCCGCCGCAACTGCGGCAGACATTCGTGCACCGAGGTCACCGTCCACTTGAGGAACAAACTGAGGCTCCATTCCCGCTGGAACAAACGGTGCAAGCCAATGTCGCACTTCCTCCTCAGATTCTGAGCTGAATTGGAAAACGATATCCGCCAGCTTCCATGGCAACTGATTAATTGTCTGAGCAACCAGCCAGCGATAAATTCGCACCGCCTCGACCTTGCCAATACTTGCCGCCAACCGCGTCTTGACGGAACCAGGTTCAGGGAATTTGAGAAAAACAGCTACGGCATGGTCTCGCATTGCGCGACGCTTCACCGATCGGCTATCCGTGTCCAGAGGTTAAGTTTGAGTTAGATCGAGCAGTAGATCCTCTGCACCGTGTACCTGGCCCATTCATTCCGTGGTCCCTTTTGCCATCAATCCTGCAATACGGATGTCATCAGCGATCCTGCGAACGGTAATGTTTTCAACCGTCTTGGAATTGCCCCGGAAGATGCCGGGATCGATTACTGGTTTGCCAGTGCCCGAGATAATAGGAGCCATGTAGAAGCAGAGTTCGTCCACCAGTCCATGGCTGAATGCCTGTGTCAGGACTGTGCTGCCGCCTTCGATCATCACCGTCATGGCTCCTTTCTTTGCCAGTGCTTTCAAAACGTGGAGTAGTGATCGGCGTTTAAAGACCAGCGTCCTGTCGCTGAAGACATCGGTGAACAATGCTGCATCAGGCGGCAGGTCACCAGAACGGGTTAACACGACACGCCACGGCTGCATCTTGCCCGGCTT
Organism: Verrucomicrobiales bacterium; assembly: GCA_051270635.1. Classification (GTDB taxonomy): domain Bacteria; phylum Verrucomicrobiota; class Verrucomicrobiia; order Verrucomicrobiales; family DEV007; genus JAGROY01. The sequence goes on from JBNMNB010000147.1 coordinate 5,445, forward strand.
CTTTCCCGGGCCTCTCAAGGTCAACTTGGGATCGTCGGTACGAACTGTTTCAGCGCCGACGATGATCGCATCCGAACGCAGCCGCAGTTTCTGTGCATCGGCGCGAGCCTTTTCGCTGGTGAGCCATTGCGATTCGCCGACCGGACGCGTGATTCGTCCATCCAGTGAAATCGCGGCTTTGGCAATGACCCACGGCATCCCTGTCTGGATTAGTTTCGTAAATGGGCGGAGGATCACTTGTGCCTGTTCACTGAGGACATCAGCAGTGACGTCGATACTTTGTGCTCGCAATTGATCGGCACCTTTGCCCCGATGGTGGGGACTCGGATCAGTGGTCGCATAGACGACCCGTGGAATTCCGGCCGCAATAATTCCTGTAGTACACGGCGGCGTCCGGCCCTCCGTAGAGCACGGTTCCAGCGTGACATAAAGTGTTGACTGGCGCAGCAGACGGGCTGCCTTTGTTCCGTGGGTTTCGTTAACACAGGCGATGGCTTCTCGCTCCGCGTGAGGTAATCCAGCTCTGCGATGCCAGCCTTTGCCGAGAATTCTGTCACCCTTGGCGATGATACAACCCACCGGAGGATTTGGACTGGTCAAGCCAACGCCCTTTGCTGCCTCGCGCAATGCCAGGCGCATCATTTCAATGTCTAATGACTCGTCGGTGATCACGCATTGACCCTAGTTGAGCTAGTGTCCGAGGGCCAATCAGTTCTGTGGCAAGTAGAGGATCGACCCATTGACAAAATCGAGGTAGCTTTTTGCCTCAGCAATTTCCGCTGGACCGATTTCGCTCAAGGAGAATTTCATGTCGGCCAGAGTGCCCATGCCAGTAGCTGAATCAGCTAATAACTGAATGGCGGCATCCAAATCTGCCGCAACTTCGATGGACTCATTGCCTGCTGCCTGGGCTGATGCGGCGACTTGTGCAATCGTCTGCGCATTGCGCTGAGCAACAATCTTCCTGCCGTTTTCCACAATCCTGCTGACTTTGCCAATCGCCAGGGTTGCAATGATCCCGATGACGGCAATCACGACAAGGAGTTCAACCAGCGAGAATCCATTGGATCTGCTTCGCTTTTTGGATCGGTGAAACGGCTGTTTTTTGGTCAGAGTCAAAACGGAAAAGTGATTCAAAATATAATTACCATAACTGCCGTTCTAAGCAAGAATATTTATGAAGAATTGACCGCAGCGTTGGCTTGGCCAAGACTTCGAGGATGATGGACACACCGCCGAAATCAGCTCCGTTGAACCCTTCTGAGCTCATATCCATGGCCCAGGCAACGATGCAAGAGGCGAAATTTCCCTGCCTCGCGACCATTTCGGAAACTACGCAGCCGCGAGTGCGCCCAGTGTCACCCGTTCGCACTGAGGGGTTTACAGTATTTATTGCGAATCTTCGAAGTTACAGTAAGACGGCAGAGATAGCAGCCAATCCCCATGTAGAACTTTGCTATCTGGCTCAAAATCATGACCAAGTGAGGATCACCGGCGAAGCACAGGTTGTGGAGGATTCGGCTCTATTGTCTGAGATTTGGGAATCGAATCCGCTGTTGCGGAAATATCTTGGATCTGCCGACAATCCTGAACTGATCATCTATCGAGTTTTGCCGAAGCAGGTTCGTTTTATGAAAGAGTGGGCGCTGGAGTATTATGATGTCCCAATCGCTCTTTCTTCATAGAAAGGTAACCTGATTTAGGCAATAGAGGAGACCTGTGAAGTCTCAACCTGCGGGAGAACCGTAGCTCATGTCATGATGTCAGTTTGAGTCTCTACAACATTGCACAGGATGAAAAATTTCAAATATACTGGTCACGCTCTGGCGCTGGTCGTCACATTCGCCTTAGGAATCTGTGCGATGAAGGCAGCCCCGCCCCGGCTCAAACTCGTCCCTGTCGCAGAGCGCGCGTTCGTGTCCCCAGTGGCCATTGCGCATGCCGGGGACGGCAGTTATCGACTATTCATTGTCGATCAAAGGGGAACGGTGCAGGTGATGACTGCGGATGGAACTATTCTGCCTGATCCATTTCTCGATGTCTCTGCCAAGCTGGTTCCTGAACGAGATGGGTTTGACGAAAGGGGACTACTTTCGATCGCGTTTCATCCCAATTTTCAGGAAAACGGAAAGTTGTATGCCTACTATTCGGCGCGGTCCCCGTCGGCTCCAGGAACGGATGAGGCGCCAGTCGATCACCAATCGATCGTTGCGGAGTTCTCTATTTCGGAGGATGCGAACCACGTTGATCCAGATTCTGAGCGTATTCTACTGACGATCCAACAGCCGCAGTTTAATCACGATGGTGGCCAGTTGGCATTTGGGCCCGATGGATTTCTCCATATATCGACCGGCGATGGCGGTGGCGCGGATGACAACGATGCCGGCCACACCGGTGGCAGTACAGATAAACCAGATGGCGGACTGGGAAATGCCCAGGATCTGACGCGCTTGCTGGGCAAAATCCTACGCATCGATCCGTCTGGCACGTCTGCACCAGGCGGTGAGTATGCGATTCCTGAGGACAATCCATTCGCACTGCAGGATGACGCTGCACGTGACGAAATTTTTGCTTACGGATTGCGGAATCCCTGGCGATTTTCATTTGATCGAGCAACCGGACAATTGTTCTGCGCTGATGTAGGGCAAGGGGAAGTGGAAGAAATCAATCTCATTGAGGCAGGAATGAACTACGGCTGGCGCAAATTTGAAGGGACGCGGGACTTTGATCCCACGGCGATGACCTCAGGTGAAGAATTTGAGGCACCGATCGGACAATACGCGCATCCAGAATCGAACATTCCTGGATTACTCAATATTGGTGTCTCAGTGACGGGTGGCTACGTTTATCGCGGCACGGCAATTCCTGACTTGATAGGGACGTATGTATTTGGCGACTGGACGGCATCCTTCAGTGATCCAAGCGGGACTATTCTGGCGCTTGAACCAACGGAGGAGAACCAGTTTGTTCTTTCGATTGTTGATCTTGAAGGGTCGGACAATCCGTTAAATGCATTCATCCCAACGTTCGGCGAAGACGAGTCAGGAGAGCTTTACGTCGCAACGAAAACCACTCTTGCCGCGTCAGCTAACGATCCTGTGAGTGGGATGCCAACGGGAACGATCTATCGAATCGAGAAAGCGGATGGCGGTGGAACTGTTACAGAGACAATGACTCTTGAGCCCTCTGCAAATGCATCGCTTTTTGAAGAGGAGGAGATCCTGGGGAATGGAGCTGGAATCTATTTGTTCTCTGGTCACACCGCCGGGATCAACGATGGGCTTGAGCGGCGCGCATTGCTTAAGTTTGATGTCGTCGGAAACGTTCCAGCAGGTGCGACGATTGACGACGCTTCCGTTTCGCTGCGAATGAATAAAATTCCGCGGTCGGGCGCTGTGGCCTCTAACTTTGGGCTGCATCCACTGACCAGGGATTGGGTGGAAGGCACGGCGAACGCAAGAGGCAATGAAGGCAAGGGGATAGATACGGATGACGGTGCAACATGGCTGAGCACCGCGCTGAACGCCGGCCCGCAATGGGAGGCTCCAGGCGGTGATTTCTCAGCAACCGCATCGGCCATTACGAATATCGCTTCCAGACGTCAACGTTATGATTGGTCGGGGGAAGGTCTCGCCGCTGATGTGCAGAAATGGCTGGACGACGCGGCATCAAATTTTGGTTGGATGTTGTTTTCTGACAGCGATCGCGAAGCATCCGCACGTCGATTCGATTCCCGACACGCGACCAATGTAGACAATCGGCCAACATTGACCATCACCTATTCAATATCTGTGGGGACGCCAGGTCACCGTGACAGCTGGCTTCAACAATTTTATCCGAATGGCGACTATCCGGGCGATGATTCAGATCAAGATGGCGATCAATTGGCGGCGCTTCTTGAATATGGGTTAGGCACTGACCCGACGCAGCAGAATTTTCCAAGCGAGTTTATACAACCGCAGAACGCACCTGCCCCAGGGACATTCGCTGTGAGTTTTGTCCGCGATCCGCGCGCAGTAGATCTCACCTATACATTGCAGGCTGGCGACAATTTGAATGCATGGACGGACGTCGCAACGAGTGTCGCAGGAGCAACCACTGTGGCGCAAGGTGAGGCATCCGTGGTAGAAGAAGCGATCGCTGCAAGGGAACCGTTTGCGGAGGTCAATGTTACCGTCCCTGGTGACGCTGCGGCCGTTTATTTCAGGTTGTTGATATACAGAGAGCTGTAGGAGATAGGCGGCCAGATTGGAAAGAGACTCTAGCTTCGTGAATCACGGGTGAATGGGAGTGGTTAAATGGTCGGCCCAAGGTTCGTATTCACTTTTCGGCAAGGTAGTTGAAGGATAGTGTAGTGCTCCGGGATTCTGAGTTTCGGAATTACCCAGACAAAATGAATTTGATTTTACTACAACAAGAGTTCCGTTGGCCGACTCGTTACGCCGCGCTTTCTCTCTTCCTCACATTGCTGATTGCCTGCCCGCCTGTTATTGCTCAGGAGCTTTCGATCACTGAGTTCATGGCGTCGAACGCCACTGGACTTCGTGATGAGGATGGAGATTTCTCTGACTGGATTGAGATCTACAATCGTTCGAGTGAAGCAGCCAGTCTCGCCGGTTTCTCGCTGACCGATCGAATCAACAATCTAAAAAAATGGACGTTTCCGGACACTTCAATTCCCCCAGACACTTATTTGGTCGTGTTCGCATCCGGGAAGAATCGTAATCCGGCGGGTGGTGGTGAGTTGCATACCAATTTTCAATTAAGTGCCGATGGTGAGTTTCTGGCACTTGTCGGTGCCGACGGTCAGATCGTGTCGAAGTTCGATACCTTCCCGGTTCTCGATGACGATGTCTCCTTTGGACGGGGAGTGGTGACAAATCAGACAATCGAGATGGGACTAGGCACGCCCTGTCGCTGGCTCATTCCTGACAGCGTGACGAATGGATGGAAAGATCGAGACTTTGACGATTCCTCCTGGACTGAGGCAGCGGGTGGTGTCGGGTACGACCTTTCACTTGGCGAAGACAGCTACCATGAGTTGATTGGCGAAGGCGGCGATGTCCTCACCGCCATGCGCGGCATCAATGCCACATGCTACGCACGGTTTCCTTTTCAGCTGGAGAAGACGGCTGATATTCAAAGGCTGATCCTTGGCATGAAGTACGATGACGGATTCGTCGCCTTTCTCAACGGGGTCGAAATCGCACGGGATCTGGCGCCTAACATTCCTTCCTTTGCGACTGAGTCGGTTAATGCCAGATCTGAGTCAGAAGTATTCGAGTGGAACGAATTTGCCCTGAGCGGATTCCGTGAATTTATCGTGGAAGGTGTAAACGTGCTTGCGATCCAGGGGCTGAATTTTGGTGACCAGAGTTCTGATTTTGTGGTGTTGCCGCGGATGGTTGTCGAGACGTTGGACCCAGTGGCACCTGAATTGCTTGGCTATTTTACCGAGGTGACACCAGGGATGCCGAATACTGAGCCGTGGGAAGGGATTGTTGGAGATACCAAATTTAGTCACCACCGCGGATTCTATCGCCGTCCTTTTAAGCTGAGTATTCAGGCGGAGACGGAAGGCGCTCAGATTTGGATGACCATGGATGGATCGAATCCATCTCCAGATAATGGCCAGCTCTACAGTGAGCCTATCCGCTTGCGCCAGACAACAGTGCTGCGCGTCGCTGCGTTTCGCGATCGGTTCGCTCCGTCTAACATTGACACTCATACCTATCTTTTCCCGGTAGATGTCGCGATGCAGGAAGAGATGGATATCGACAATTTGAGCATACAGGGGAAAGGGATTACCGATGCGATCGCCTCGCTTCCCGCCGTTTCGATTGCCGTTCGTCCTGCTGATTTTTTCGGCGACAACGGCATCTATCGGCTTCCTAATCTCAATGGTCGAGCGGCCGAAGTGCCCATCTCGATGGAATACTTTGCCGAGAATGACCCTGGCGCGTTTCAGATAAACGCCGGGATCAGAATCCATGGTGGAAATGCCAGGGATCATCCTAAGAAACCGTTCCGCCTGTTCTTCAGATCGGTTTACGGCGCAAAGCGTCTTGATTACCCGTTGTTCGCCGGATCAGATGTTGAAAGTTTTGATCAGTTGATCCTGCGCGGGTTTGGTCACGATGGCTGGGCACTCGCCGATTCATTCGGCACGCGGGATGAAGACATTCCACCGCATGCAGCATTTATGCGCGATCAATTTCTGCGCAAGACCGAGAATGAGATGGGCCTCCTGTCTCCCATTGGAAAGTATGTGAACGTTTTCGTCAATGGTGACTACTGGGGATTCTATGACCTGCATGAGCGTGCGAATGCCGCATTCATGGAAGCACATCTCGGTGGTGAAGAAGGAGACTATGATGTGCTGCATCATCCAACATTTGTGGACGAAGAATACACGGTTGTAGATGGAGAAAGCACCGCCTGGGATGAACTCCTGGGGCTGACAGCGGCCGGAATTCAGACCACCAGCGACTACAATGAAGTCCAGCAATACATTGATATCGACGGATTATGCGATCACATGATCGTGCGTATGTGGTCGGGCGATTACGATTGGTGCGGCCCGATTTTTCTTCCCAATGAAGTGGATTCCGTCAGCGCCTTCAGCAGCAAGAACTGGTACACTGGGCGCTGGTCAAGAAACCTCCCAGAGGGACATGTAGAACCGTTTCGCTTCTGGGTTTGGGATGCTGAAATGAGCATGGGGCTCCACTTGTTGCGCAATCTTGGATTCAGCTGGGTCTTTGCAGATCAGCGGGAGTTGAAATTTGATCTTACTCAGTCGGGAGATGGCGGAAGCCCAACAAGCATTTATTCAGCACTCAGAAGGAGTGAGGAATTTCAGATGCGATTTGGTGATCGATTGCAAAAACATTTTGGGATCGGCGGTGCTCTTTCGGTCGAAGTGGCGCAGGAACGCTTGCGTACGATGGCTGAGGAAATTCAAGATGTGGTGGTGGCAGAGTCGGCGCGATGGGGGGACGAAGGCGCCGTGAAGATGACTAAAGAGGAACACTGGGATTCAGAAGTAACATGGCTGGAGGAACAATTCATTCCACGGCGGCTGGAGATTGTTCGCGATCAATTCAAAGCCTCCGGGCTGTACCCGGAGGTGGATCCGCCAGTGCTCAGCCTGCGAGGCGAAGTAGATGCGGGTGAGTCGTTGACTCTCACAGCGAGTGATAGCGGCACGATTTACTACACGATTGATGGCACGGATCCGCTGGTTCCAGCGGTGGTTGATGGGCAGGAATTGATAGGGGAGAGTGCGCCCGTCGCGATCCTGATACCGAATGTGGAGAATGGTGGTGCTGCAGAAGGTTTTGAATGGAGGCAGCTGGCGGCGCCCAGCAATATCGACCAGTGGATGCAGGGAGTGGCTGGCATTGGCTACGATGAGGGAACGGATTACCTGCCATTCATTGAGACTGATCTCGAAAGTCAAATGGCAGACGTGAATGCAAGCGCTTTTTTGCGTTTTGAGTTCGATGTGGCGGAAGATTTTGATGCGACCAATGTTTCAGAGCTCAGTTTGGAAATGCGTTACGATGATGGATTCGTAGCTTACCTGAATGGAACCAAGGTAGTGGGTGTCAGCGAACCTGATCCACTCACTTGGAATTCTTTTGCCAATACGACTCATCAGGACAGTCAGGCAGTTCTGTTTCAACCGTTTGATATCACCAGCCATCTTAAGCTGCTGGTTGCTGGGAAAAACGTTTTGGCGGTGCATTTTTTGAATGCCAGCGTTCTCAGTACGGATGCTTTGTTAGAGCCGAAGTTGAGTGTCTTTTTTGCCTCGGTGGCGAAACGCCCTTCGCCGTCCGCTCGCGTTTACAATGCGCCGATTCCGATCAACAGCGATGTCAACCTTAACGCCCGCGTCGTGTCAGCGGATGGAACCTGGTCGGCACTGGAACGGACGCAGCTGGTTGTGGGCCGCGCACCTACTTCGCGAAATCTGGTCATCAGTCAACTGCACTACCGGCCATTGCCACCACAGGGCGGGGCAGAAATGCGGGGAGACTGGAGCAGTTCAGATTTTGAATTTATCGAGCTGATGAATGTGTCAGACAGGCCAGTGAAAATGGCGGATGTTTCGCTTACCGAAGGCGTCAGGTTTCGCTTTCCTAAGCGTATACTCGGTGCTGGCCAGCGCGCCGTGATCGTTTCCAAATTAATTGCATTCACGGCACGATACGGTAGTGCGCTTGCGCAGAAAATTGAGATCGCAGGGGAGTATTCGGGGCAACTCAGTAATGGCGGCGAGTTCGTTGAATTGCGCGATCCTGAAGGGGCAATCATCGCGGAGTTTCGCTATCAAGATAGCAACGGCTGGCCGGAGTCTGCCGATGGGCTGGGCTACGCGCTGGTGCTCGCTAATCCCTTTGCCAGACAGGATCCCTCAGTGGCATCGCATTGGATTCGCAGCCTAGACATCCATGGCTCGCCAGGTGCGGCGTTCACGTTGACTTTTGCGCAGTGGCAGCAGTTCTATTTTTCGGGGGCAGAGCAACCAATGGCCAGATTGAACCAAGTTGACGACGATCCGGACCAGGATGGTGCAACTAACGGATTGGAGTTTGCGTTCGGAACGGATCCCCTGGTTGCAAACGCTGACACTGGCCGGGCAGCGGTTTTCCTGGACGTTGTGGCCGACGGAAACGGTGCCAATTTTGCCCGAATCGGCTTTCGCGCTCGACCCGAAGTCTCTCGCGTCGCCTACTCAGCCGATGTCTCTAACAACCTGAACCTCTGGATTCCAGGTGGTTCTGCACAGGCACCGCAGCTGGATTCTGATATCGAAGCTGGAGACGGAAGCCGAATTCTCCATTTTCGTGACCCGACGAACCTAAATTCCCCTGACGGACGCTACTTGCGCGCTCGAGCTGATATTCCCGGTGTTCGATCGCAGTGAATACTATGGAATTTCGCCCATTCGATGATCCTCTCATGAATTGAAGCCGCAAAATTCGGTAGAATTGTCCCAAACACTTGTGAAACCGATCTTTACTTTCTATGATTAACGTAACAAAACCCCTTTTATGATGTCGAAAATTTCCCCATTCCTTGGAGGCACGATCCTGGCTTTGCTGTGGTTGATCCCTTCAGCTCAGGCAGATCTGGTCATTTCTGAGTTCATGGCCAGTTCCAGTTCGAGTTCCGAATTTCTTGATGAAGACGGCGAGTCCAGCGACTGGATTGAGATTCATAACAATGGGGCCACGGCAGTCGAACTTTCCGGCTACTACCTGACTGATGATCCAGCAAAACTTGATCTGTGGCGCTTCCCGGCTCGCACGTTGGAGGGTGGCGGATACCTGATTGTCTTTGCGTCCGGAAATGACCGCAATGAAGATGACGGGGAACTGCACGCGAATTTCAGACTCAGTTCGGCTGGAGACTTTCTTGCTCTTGTAGCCCCGGATGGGCAGACCATCGTGCATTCCTACGCGCCGGTTTATCCTGAACAGTTCGAAGACGAATCATTTGGCCTGGCGCTCCCTGCAAATCTTCAGCCAGTGACGCTGATCGAAGAGGGTGCCGATGCAAAGTGGTCCGTGCCTGTGGGGCCAGTAGATAATTGGTTTGAGACTGATTTTGATGACGCTGCCTGGCAGACGGGAAAGACAGGAATCGGATTCGGTTACCCTGACCTGGTTGGTGAAGGCGGCGATGTCATGGATGCCATGCGCAATAAAAATGCCAGCGCCTACATTCGCATTCCTTTTCAAGTCGATACGCCATCCGCGCTCGTCACGATGACACTGAAGATGAAGTATGAGGACGGATTTGTTGCCTATCTGAATGGCGAACCAGTAGCCGGGGCCAATGATCCTTCCGACATAACCTGGGAGTCAGAGGCTACTGGCTCTCACCCGGATGCGCAGGCGGAAGTGTTCGAAGACTTTGACCTCGATTTTGCTGGCAAGATTATTACTGGAACCAACGTGCTTGCGGTTCAAATGATGAATACCAGCGCCACAGGATCCGATGTATTGATGCGACCAAAGTTGGATGCGGAGCTGCGAGACTTGAGTCAGGAGCTGGTGCCAGGATACCTGACCAGCGCGACCCCAGGAGGTCCAAACAGTTCAGGAATTGCTCCAGGGCCGCTGCTCACCGATGTGACGCAAGATCCTGAGCAACCCGATGCAGGCACTGCATTGCCCATTTCAGCGATGGTAGCGGAAGTTGATGGCGGTGGCATCGGCGCGGTAAACCTCGTTTACCGTTTCATGTTCGAAGATGAAGTGGCCACTCCAATGGCCGATGACGGGCAAGGTGCTGACGTCACTGCTGCTGACGGAATTTACACAGGTGTGATACCCGCAGAAATGATTCAGGCAGGAATGATGATTCGCTGGAAGGTCACGGCTGATGATAGCAAAGGGAATGAAAGCAAGAGCCCGGCATTCCGCGTTCCCAGTGATTCGCATGAATGGCTCGGAACAGTACCGACCGATCCTACCATTCAGACAAACCTGACCGTGCTGCACTGGTTCGTCGAGACCCCGGGGAGAGCTGCGACCTCGTCAGGAACAGATTGCTCGTTGTATTATCTGGGTGAGTTTTACGATAACGTTCACTTTGACCAACATGGGCAATCGACTTCTGGCAGTGCATTCGTTAAGAAAAGCCATAACGTTGATTTTCCTGAGACGAATCGGTTCCGTTGGAAAGAAGGTGAGAAACGCGTGAAGGATGTGAACCTGTTGACGAACTGGGCGGACAAAGGAAAATTCCGCCATCCGCTTGCGTATGAGGTGATCCGTGAGGCGGGCGTTGCTGCTCACTTTGCATTCACCGTAAGGGTGCATCAGAACGGTGAGTTCTACAGTGTGCAGGACATTGTTGAAGACCCGGATGAAACATACCTGGAGCGCGCTGGATTGAATCCTAAAGGTGCACTGTATAAGATGTACAATTCGTTCAATTCAACAGGCGATGCCCGCAGCAGTTCGAACCAGAAAAAGACGCGGAAATCAGAAGGTCGCGAGGACATTCTTGAAATGTCTGCGGGAGTTCGGCTGCGTGGCGATGAGCGTACTACCTATGTAATGGATAATATCGATATCCCACGGACTGTGAACTATCTGGCGACCAACCTGCTGCCGTCGAATACCGATTGCTGCCACAAGAATTACTACTTCTACCGCGATACTGAAGAGACCAACGAGTGGACTATGTTGCCATGGGATCTCGACCTTTCCTGGGGACGACAGTGGAATGGCACCGAGAACTATTTCAACGACAATTTGTTCTCCGACCGCGCGATTATTCTTGGAACCAACAATGGCTTTGTGAATGCCGTTCTCGGGACAACCGGTTTACGTGATATGGTGCTGCGAAGAATCCGCACAGTAGCTGATCAGTTCATCCAGCCTCCAGGAACTCCACTGGAAGAGCGCTGGCTGGAAAGACGCCTTGCCGAGATTATGGATCAAATTGATCCGGTAGACATTGTTCCTTCGGATGCTGATCTCGACTTTGAAAAATGGGGCGCGTGGGAAAACCCAACAGGCAGCAACCGCTATCGACGCCTGGTTGGAAATTCGCTGCCAGAGCCCGATTCTGAGCACACCATGCGAGGAGCCATTCAGCGCGTGATCGATGAATACGCGGAACAACGCCGTACCTTTGTCTACGTGCAGAATGTAGGACGGGGTGCTCGTATCCCTGAACCACAGTCTGGATTTACTCCTGTGAATTTTGAGCCTCTGGTTCAGGCCAGCGAAACTAAATCCATCATTGTTCCTGCGGACGACAGCCTGGGAACGGGTTGGACTGCGACTGATTTCACCCCTGCCGGATGGACAGCAGGCGTAGAGGGAGTCGGCTATGAGGGTGGCTCAGGCTACGAAGATTTGATCGGTATCGTTCTCGATCGGGCGACTCTTACCAGTGACAGTGTCTACATGAGAATGCCCTTCACAGTGGCAAACCTGCAAGCGATCACCGCCCTCGAACTGAGAATGAAATATGACGACGGATTTGTCGCCTATCTCAACGGCACCAAGATCGCAGAGGAAAATGCTCCCGATTCTCCATCATGGGATTCCGCGGCAACCTCCAGTCACTCGGACGCACAGGCAAAAATCTTTGAAGCCATTGACGTCAGCAACTTTATATCGGAGTTAAAAGTAGGAGCCAACGTTTTGGCGATCCACGGCTTAAATAGCCCAAGTGGTGCCAATCCTGGCGGCGGTAGCGACTACTTGATTGTGCCTGAACTTCACGCCGGAGTTGCTGGTGCGCCGACAGCCCAGCCAGTTATCGACTTCGGCGAAGTTGTTTATGACCCGATCTCTGGAAATCAGGACGAAGAATACATCGAACTGATCAACAACAATGAGATTTCTGTCGATATTTCAGGTTGGAAGCTTGAGGGCGGTGTGGACTACACATTCGAGCCCGGCACCGTTATTCCTGACGGTTGGACGCTCTACGTTTCACCTAACGTAAATGCCTTCCGCGCGCGTGCGACCAGTCCAACGGCGGGTGAGTCACTCTATGTGCAGGGAAATTACAAGGGGCATCTCTCAAGCTTTCCTGAAACGATCGCGCTGATGGATAGCTCGGGCAACGCAGTTGGTTCTACTACATACGAGGGAAATCCGAGCGACCACCAGCGCTACATGGTCATCTCCGAGATCATGTATAATCCAAAGGCTGACGGCGGATCTGAGTTTATCGAATTACGCAATATCAGTGACGCTGTGACTCTTGATCTGACGGGTGTGAAATTGTCTGGCGGCGTTATCTTTGATTTCACTGGAAGCAATGTCACCAGCCTGGCTCCGGGAGGAGTAGTTCTCGTCGTGCGTAACCTCGCAATGTTTCAGTCGGTCTATGGAAACGCATTGAATGCGATCATTGCTGGTTCATTTGCTGAGACAACAGTGTTGAGCAACGGCGGTGAGAGAGTGAAGCTGGAGGATCCATCGAACGGAACGATAGTTGAATTCGATTATGATGACGTGGATCCGTGGCCGGTTACCGCAGATGGTCAAGGCGCAAGTCTTGAGCTGGTAAACTTCGCATCGCGTCCTGACCCGAATAATCCTGCCAACTGGGTGGCGAGCACGACGCCCAACGGCACTCCAGGCGCTGGAGCTGTGATCCCTGAGGGGTTCACGGGTGATCCTGATGTCGATGTCGATGGTGATACTTTATCTCGCTTCCTGGAATACGCACTTGGCACCAGTGATACGGATGCTTCCAGCGGTCTGAGCGCGCTCTCTACTGGGATGAACGTTGATGGAAAAGGCACCTTTCAGTTCCAAAAGAACAAAGCAGCCTCGGACATCACGTATGCTGTGGAAGTTTCGGATGCGCTGAACGAATGGAGCGATGGAAGTGCCGTGCTGGAACTCGAAAGCACGACTGATCTGGGCGGCGATCTTGAGTCGGTCATCTACCGGACAAAAACACCCGCAAGCGGGCAGATGTACTTCAGATTGCGAGTGACCAAACCATAGCCGCTTGCAATCGCAGGGTTGCGCAACTGCGCCAGCGGAGCGACTAGTCAGGATGGCGCACCGCACCTCTGCAGTTGAGTTGTCACGTCGCGGATTTCTTCGCGGCCTTGGCACATGCATTGCCTTGCCAGCGTTGGAATCGGTCGCCCCGTCTGTTGCTTCAGCGGCAGGGCAGATCGCGACTACCGAGAGTGGCGCGCCGTTGCGAATGGCGTTCCTTTACTCTCCTAATGGCCGAGTGATGAAAAACTGGACGCCTGCTGGAGAC
>JBNMNB010000148.1:0-19196 GCA_051270635.1 Verrucomicrobiales bacterium
TTAAACGGGCATTTTCCAGCCCCCCGATTCACGCCACTGGTACTATGGCCTCTGCTGACTTCTCGACCATCACCACAGACATTACTGCCTGCAGCGCTGCCGCTTTCGCGACCGCACGTGACCGAGACCTCCCCAGGTAATTGCGAAAACCCCCGCCACCCAAGCGCCTCATTTACCTCCAGAGCTGAATGAAGGAACTTCGCTGTGTTGTGCCAGCTCATTCCACCCTGTCGGCCTCGTATGAGGTTGCTGTTCGTCGCCTGGTGGCTTTCCCATAGCCTGCCTCCCCACGGTCGGTCGCCCTTCCGCAGTTGGCTTCTGGTAGTTCTTTTCATTTTTGGATGTTCATTCTATAAACAGGGGACTTGAACCCCATTTGGTTTTCGCCCATGCTGGGCACACACAAGGCGATGGAGCCAACGCCGATTCAGGCGCGGCTTTCAATTTATTACTTTCTTCGGCGTGGCTCATCTTAAACGTTCTGCTAAGAAAATGCCGAAGCACGCTCTCTACGCCTATGTCGAAGGCTACGATCTTGATTCGGTAGCCAATCCAATCACTGATCGACTTAGCGGCCTGATCAACGACCGGGACTGGATCTCAGGCGAGGCGTGGGTCGTGAACCAGAAGCGAGGTGATCCAGCGAACGATGGCGGATGGGAACTTGGAATGAACCTAGAGTTGCCGGATCCTCACAGCGAACCGGATGGATGGTTTGCAGATATTGAGGAGATCGCTATCGCATGCAACGAGCTCGCCGAAACGCACCGCAGATCATTCATCATTGGCATCGCCGATCAAAAAACCAATGTTGCAGATGATCTCTTTCAGATCGATGGAGGGGCTATCGACATCGAGCGCCTCAGAGCCATAATCGGCGTAGATCCACCAACACTAACACAAGCAGAACAAGACGAGGATGATCAAACCGCTACCGCAGTGAGTTCGAAGTGGTGAAGACAATTTCAAACATTTACCCCGAATTCGAAAGCGTGCTCTCAGCAGCGGCTCCCTAACGATGCCGAAATACGTGACATCGAAGAGGAACTCGGCCTATTGCGTGCGATACAGGAGGCAGAGGTCGATATGAGAAAGGCCGTCTGGTCGATAATGAGACGATGAAAGGTCGGATTTACCTATGGACTTCGAACCGAAGTGGTCGGAAACGGCTTCGAATGAAATTGAGGCGATTGTTCGATATTTTGGCAGGCGTGATCTTAAGGCGGCGGGTCGAATTGGCTTTGGAATCTTCAATCACGCTCAAAAGCTCGTTGATCAACCGGAGCTGCGTCGTGTAGAAATGTCTTTGCCAAATGGTGAGTAGAGGAAAATAGTCTTTCGTAAGTGGAAGGATTATCTATCGGATCCAAGAACAGTTTGTGATCGTGGGAAGGGTGTGGCCATGTGCGAAGGTGAATATTGATTTCGAACACCATTAGAGGAGTGACGCGGAGCTAGCGATACGCTGATGATCGACATGCGACCCGTTGAGGAGTTGACGTTGAGGGGCGATTCTGGCACCGTGATGCGAGGTGGCGTGCGCGCCAGGTCATGCGACATATCCTTGATCATTGATAAGAAATTTTCCTCTCCATATGCACAAGACGCGCATCCATTTTACCGCTGCAACCGTCAAGTGCTGCGAAGCTATAGATTGGGAACTCGTACAGGTTACCTTCGATACAGAGGCTGCAGACATTGACGAGGAACAAGTTCATGCGGGATTATCCTGACGACTCGTCAACGCCCAAGTGGGTGGTAGAACTGGAGAAGATCGATGATGCCTACTATGAGGATCCGGACGGCATGGGGGAACGATTAGATGCATTTGCACGGGAGCGCGGTCTCGTCGAGCCATTCGAGAAACCCGAAGCAGAAGCCGACGCAGACCAACTCGCTTCCGCCGTGGACTCGAAAGCTGAGGGCAAAGAGAAAATTAAACCTGAATCGAAGGAGTGCCCCCAGTAGCGGGTGGCAGGTCTCAAACCTTGTAGGTCGAAACTGTGTGGACAATTCAAACATCAACATGAAGTCGAGAACGCATTCTCGGCAGCGCGTGACGGGACTCAAATGTTGATATGGCTGAGGAAATGAGCTCGCTGCCTCCACACATGCCTAGTGGCGAACCGCCAGCAGGTGCGGTCTTGGCAGATTTGGATAATCTCAGCCATATCAATACCTACGGAGATCTTCCGCGTTACTATGCCGACTACGCGTTCAAGTGTGTCGATTGTGGGTCGGACGAAGTTTGGAAAGCGGAGAAGCAGAAGTGGTACTACGAACAAGCGAAGGGGCATATCTGGGCGGTTGCTTTGCGATGTAGAGCCTGCCGAAGGAAGCGTAAGGGATCGAGCGATCATTCTGAAAATACGGATGCATAGCCTTTACGGCTAACGTCGGCTAACGTGCATTATCACCTTTACCCAAGGATCAGAAGTCGAACTTCGAATCGAACGGAATGAAGTAGATCGTGTTCGCAATGATTACACGACAATCTGAATCAACAGATTCGTAGACTAATCGCCCTTCTTCAGATCAAGATCGAATGAAGGAGCAGTCAAAGTCGCCATTCCTTTTAGAAAACCAAGCGATTGTAAAAACTGGTCGGTTGCCAGCATGGTTTCGTAGAAGTAGCGAGGCGAGGCATTGGCCTTGAAGTCGGGATGGTTGAAGAAACCATGGGGTTGCCCATCATAGAGGTGCAATTCGCTGCGACTGCCAACCGCCTGCATCTTTTTCTGGAATGCCTGAGCGGTCGCTACCGGGATCAATGTATCGTTTGTCCCGAGAAACACAGTCGCTGGTGGCATCCCATTGCGAATGTTGTGCATGGGTGAGATTTCCCTGAATCGATCACCGAACAATTTGTGTCCATATCCTCCCGGGCCATTGTCGTAAACCGGATTGAAGAGGAGTAACGCGTTCGGCACCGCGTTGATCGTGGTATCTTCGTCGTCTTCATTGATGCCCACTATGGTTGCGGTAGCGGCAGCGACATGACCTCCCGCAGAGCCTCCGCCGACAGCAAGCTTCGCCGGGTCGATCCCCAGTCGCCCAGCATGTTTGCGCACCCAGCGCACCGCTGATTTTGCATCTTTCACACAGTCGAACGGTGTCGCCTGCTGGCGACTCTTTACTCGGTAGTCAGCAACAATCCCGATCATGCCCCGCGATGCCAGGTATTTACAGTGCGGAGCAAATTGCGCTGGGGTGCCTCCTGACCAACCGCCTCCAAAGAATAACAACGCAGCCGGGCGCTGATCTGTTGGCTGGTGCCCCTCTGGTTCGAAGACGTAAAGGGCCAGTTCCGTTTCGCCAATCGTTTTGTAGATCTCCCTTCGAGCGCCGGGGGCAGGCGAATCCACCTCCACCGAATCCTGCGCGGCAAGTGGTAGAGAAAAATATCCAACCAGAGCACACAGGGTAAGACGGCAGAACAACAAACGAATTAATTTCATGCCGTCCAGCAAAGGATATCTCCTGGACAATTGGGAGCTAATTCTCGATCTGACGACGCCTTAGTCTTCGATCAAGACTAAATCGACAGATCGCTGCTTCTGGAATTTGAAGGTGCGCCTGAGCCCTGTATCAGAGAAGCCCCAACCGGGGCGTTCCTACACCAGCCCGGGGCGAAGCCCTGGGATGGTCCCGTGCCACGTCTTAAAGCCTCAAGATTGATTTGATAGATAGAGTTCCAAACCCAATCCTGTGAATGGACGATGTCGCGGAGCGACAATGCATCGATAGCCGGGCGTTTCAACGCCCGGATCTGGATAGAGAAATCAAAGCGTCGCGTAGCGACAGCTCAACATTCTGGCAGTCAAAGAAGGCTCTTAACCTTCGCCATTGAACGGTCGCTCCTCGACGTAATGGGTGTTCAATGACACCGGGCGTTAAAATGCCTCTCAAATCATGAGGTGTCGTTCCGCGACATGCCAACAATTGCGCGTTCATTTATTCCTATCACATCAATGTTGACAGCCCACTACTCTTCGATCGCAACAGTGTTGAACTCACCGGTGAGCCTGGGGAAGATGAGGAAATCCGATCCGCCGGCCGTCTTGTTCATTCCTTGAATCGCCAGCACATTGTCCTGCCCAGGTAGCAACAATTCTATAAATTCGGTCAGGTCAATATCTTCAAATTCGACCGCTTTAGAATCGGAATGTATGGTAAACGCGTCGGAATCCCAAGTGACAACTTCGGGAGCGTTGCGTGACGCGATCTCAGTACCATTGAGGAATGCGACGAATCCATCGTCATAGCGCATGCCTAATTCGAGAGTGGTGAAATCTTGATTTGCTGGAATCGTGAATACGTAGCGGAGGTAGATCGATGCGTTTTTCGCCAGCATGGCGTCGAGCACAGGAGTGTCGATCAAAGGATCGAAGGCACCCGGATTTGTTTCGAAGCCGATTCCAAGTCCACTGCCGACGGCGAATTCTGCGCCGTCTGGTAAATCTGGTGGGGTGGTTGCGTTCCAAGTCGCGATGAGTGATTCGTCATTGGGCACGAGCCAATGGACAATGGAATTTGAAAGCAGGTCTGCGGACGGCAAGCCCTCTCTTACTCGAAAGTAGCCCGCGTTGACATCCGCGGGATTGTTGAATGTGACAGTCGTCGCCAGTCCGGCAGTTTCGACTGAGAAGGGCATATCTGACCATTCGCCTTGATCATCTTTCATCATCTGAATCACATAGGTTCGGCTGATGCGTGAATTCCAGATCAGGGTTGCCTGGCGTCCTTCTGCACTATTGCTCGTTTGTAGTGAGGTGATCGTAAAGGGGGCCAGTGGCCCCTTTAGAGTCTGGGAAAATAACCATTCGTAAACGGTCTGATTTGCCGAGTTGCTGTAGGTTTTGTTGTTGTAAAACGTGCTCCACCCGGTGTGGCCGGTTGGGATGCGGGTGTACTCGATGAAGCCGCCTGCAGCTGCGATCGAATCGCGAATCTCATCCGTGCCTTTGACGGGAACCACTCCATCAGAACTACCGTGGTAAGCCCAAATGGGAATACTTCGGAAGAACGTGCCCTGTTCCTTGTTGCCACCACCTGAAAGTGGCATCGCTGCGGCGAACAATCCAGGCCTGCGGCGAAGTGCATCCCAGGTTCCAAACCCGCCCATCGATAGTCCAGTCACGTAGACCTGGTCAGAGTTGACTGGATAGTCTGCGATGACACGGTCGAGGATCGCCAGCGCAGAATGCATCGATTGACCTTCTGCAGGTTCCTCATTTTGAGTGAAGGCACCTCTCGCCCAGGGCCAGTTGACCCACTGGTCGGACGTCGGGCACTGCGGCGCGAGTAAGAGCGCTTTGTACTGGCCGCCGAATGTCGACCCTTGAGTCGCCCGATAGAGGTTTTCCATGTGCCCGCCACCGTTCGCTTGAAACTTGTTGTCCACGCCTCGTTCTCCAGCACCGTGTAGATAAAGCACCAAAGGATACTGATCGTTTTCATTGTATCCTTCCGGGAGGAACAGCCGGTATGGAAGCGAATTGCCTGCACCATCGTCATACAACAGGTCGCCGGTAGATTGATCGAAATCGACTGCCAATGCAGAGCCAGCAACGGCAAAAAATGCCGCGATGACAGCCAGTAAAGGTTTTAGGAACGCTATCATGAGACTCATGTGACCTAAGGAACAGTGACTCGAATGCGCAGAAAGAGAGTGGTGGAATCGATGGGATCGATTGTCTGGAAGGTGACTCTTTCTGTTCCCTCCTGGATCGGAGAGGTGGCTGTTACTTGTGATGCCATGGATTGCCAGGTGTCAGGCGTGAGTGCCGATGATTGCTCAAGGGCGTATTCAATGCTCGTGCCTGTTGGGCGAGTGAAAGTGACTGTGAAGTGAGTCGCTTCGCCTTCCTCGATTTGCTTGATGACGATCGAAGGGGCGGAGAATTCTGTGGGATCTGATGCTAAAGAAAACTCGAGCGCATTGTTAGAGCCGTCGAGATCAGGGTCTGCGTCCCGAGCGGCATCTGCGCCACCATCAGGAAAGAAGCGAGCGATCCACTGATCGAATGCGTTGGGTGTGGATTCGATAGTCGTCGTTGCCAACGTGGCGTTGGCGGTGTTTATCAGACTTAAGTTCTGGCCGACGCGAAGTTCTCCAGAATAGTTGCCCTGGACGAAGTGGGCTTCACCTCCCCTGGGGCTGGCAGTCCTTGCGCGAAATGCGGCAACATTGGGTGAAAGGTAGAGTCGGTCACCGGGCAGGACGACCGTGCCTGGATTGAACGTGTGTTCCACCGATCCGCTGACTTTCCAGCCTGAGATATCGACAGATTGCGCGCTGGAATTTTTCAGTTCAATAAAGTCGCTGAGAGTTCCTGATGCCTGGGCATTGCCGAATTCAACGAGCGCATCTGTCTTCTGGGCCTCAGGAATGCCGACGGCGTCGTCATTGCCGCTGCCTTCATCAGCAAGCCTTGGCACAAATAGCATGTCTGAATTGACGAAGTTAGAATTGAAGCCATGAATGGCCAGGACATTCCTTCCCATCACTAGATGATTCTTCGATTCGCTAATGTCGATATTTTCGAAAAAGATGGCCTGGCTGTCGGGGTGCGATGCCTTCGATGGCGTATCCCAGGCAGGGCTCGCCGGTGCATTTTTCTCGGCAATTTTCACTCCATTCAAGTAGGCAATGTAACCATCGTCGTATTTCATGCCGAATGTGAGGCCACCTACCAGAGATGGATCCGGGACGTCAAAGGCGTAACGCATGAAGACACCAGTCGAATCATTTACAGAGTCACCATCCGTGTCGATTCGCTGCTCAGCTGGAAGATCCAATGACAGGAGATCGATACCAACCAGTGACAGGTAATCACCGCCACCACGATCGAATCCGACGCCACCTTCACCTTGAATCCACGCGAAGTCATCGAAATCGATTGCCGTCCATGTCATTCCAAGATCGTTAGATTTAGGCACATGCGCGGTGACTGGCGAGCCCTCGCCCTCGATGAAAGTCAGGCCCGACGAGATGCTGGCGGCCTGGTCGACGGTGAGGTATTCGAGGCGTGGAATGAGGTATTCATTGATGATTCGGTCTGTGGCTTCTTTCAATGTGTAGCTGCGTCCGCCAAAGTGAGCGCGTGTCCGCCATTCGGCCTTGTCCTCGGCAACGTCATCTGCCAGTAAATCATTCAGTTCCGCGATGCGATTGGGGAAATAATCGGTAGCGAGAAATTGATCTGTTAATGTGCGGATGCGACGCAGGAGCATGTCCTTTGTGCGATCCGTCTTAACGACTGCTTCCACCAGACGATTCAGTTTTCCTGGTGAAAGAACGTGAGGCGTCGCACCAATAAAGACGTGACTGGCGGCAGCATTGTTGCGGTCTGCATTATAAACGATCGTGTCCGTATTCAGGGCATTGGGGCCAAAGGTGAGGTCGAGATCCCACGGCAGCATCTGCCATTCGCCAGTGCCAAATGTGTCGCGGTAGACGAAGTAGTTTTTGTTTGAGGCATCGATGTTCTGCGTCAGGGCGACGACAGCCATGAAGTTAATCTGAGCAGGAATGTCGACGTTGTCGAAAACGAATTGCTCAAGTTCGGCAAGGTCGCGCAATTTGATTCCTGCGATGAAATCACGCAGATCATTCTTATCGCGTGTTTCCTTGTTAGTCTTTTTTTCCAGGGGGCCGATGGAATCCATATTGGCTCCCGGTGGGCCTTTGTAGAGTGCTCCGGCAGGGTCTAGGTCATGACGGCGCAAGAAGTCTTTGTCAGGCTGTTCAACGAAGTAGGCGACGCTGTAGAAGTCGCCATTTTGATGCATTCTGATATGATAGGTATCGGGTGATGGAGTGCCAGCTGCGTTGCCTAGCTCAGTAGTGAGCAATGCTCTGACATAAGATTTGTCAGTGTAGGTTGCATTGATGTTGATCTCGTCAACGCGCGGCACATCTTCGCGCAGGAGAAAGTGATTGCCCTGGTTGAAGTCCACTTTGTAGCTCTTTTTAGGCCAGCTCACAGCAGTGCCGCCGCGGATGCGCAGGAACACATTATCGTAGAATTCACCGTTGTAGTAAACCGATGCGCGAGTGCCTGCCCGTGTCTCCGCGCGCGAAGCCCGTTCGGCGAATCTGTGCAGGACGGGAAGTTTGGTCGTGAGTGACGGATCCACAATGACTGTGCCGTAGTATTCTGGGGAGCCTTCTGCATCCGGAAATCGGGGCGCGCGGGTTTCGGCACCGTCGTTGTCGGTTGCGACAATCGCCCAGCGGATCATTTGTCCCACGGATGCGAGGTCGCCCGGAATGGCAGCGCTGAAGATGCCGTCGCCAGCAGTGGTGTCAGTGCCTGTTCCATCATCGACCATTGGCATAGTTGCTTCGTCATCGAACATGGCGCGATAACGCAACGACACAGATGCGACGGGAGACAGGTTATCCTGCAAGCGAGCGGTCACTGTGATGCTGTTGGCAGGATTTGAGATTGTGGCCGTTCTGGTGGTGTCAAAAATACGCGGCCCATTGGAACTGCTCTGGGCGTTGGGTGTTCCCGGTGTCGGTTCGAGCAAGTAACCGGTGACCAACGGCTGATTGCTGTCGACGGTTTCCACATCCACTTCAGGAAGGAAGAGGATGTCGGAGCCGCCTGCGGATACGTTCATGATCTGCACAGCAAGGATATTGGTGCCCGTCTGGATGATGCCGTTGAAGTCGATGGAATACGTTTCCCATTGTTCCGCCAGCGAGTCTGAACGCGAAGACGTCGCATTGCTGTTCCATGCGGGGAGTTCCGGTTCGTTGTCAGCGGCAACTTGCACGCCGTTGACCCAGACGACGAAACCATCTTCGTATTTTACCCGCAGTGACATGCGAATGACCTCTGCGGCATTGTTCACGTTAAATGGGATGCGCGCATAAGCTGTGCCATTGATGCCCTGCATTGCCTGTGAGAGATCTCCGCTTTCGCTGACGAGTCCATCGTAGCCATACCCCAGCCCTGTCATCGCCGAATGCCATGCGGCATCATCAAATTCGATTTCACGCCAGGTGTCGCCGATGTCTGCTGCGGGGACGCTCCACTTTGCAGGTGCTCCTGATGATAAAAGCGTGGACGTAATCGAATCCGACGAAACGCCGGGGCCGTAACTTTCGTCTTCAAATTGTTCCGGGAACTGCGGCGCGAATTCGGAGACGATCGTCGCCCCATCAGGATTCACCAGGCCGAGGTATTCACCGCTGCTGGAGAGCTTGAAGTCGGTATGCAATTCTTGCGCGGGGTCAGTGCGATCTTTTCCTGAGGCAAACACGATTCGATAGGCTCCCGGGAGAAGCGAGACAGATGGGAATGTCCATTTGTCGAGGTTATCGCGATTGTCCGTGAGGGCATAGCCACTCAAATTGATCGGCGTGGAATCCGGATTATGGATTTCTATCCAATCGGAAAAATCGCCATCTGCATCGGCAAGGATCGCTGAGTTGCTGGCCAGTATCTCTGTGATTTCTGGTTCTGCCTGGAGATAGTCGCTACCGCTCAGGCAGGCAATGACAGTGGCGAAGGAGATGATCGATTTTTGAAATTGGTGAGGAATCATGCTGTAATGATGCTTTGGGGGCTGGGGATGGGATCGATCGTCGATAATAATTGTCCGCGCTTGAATCTCCATTTCTTCATGGATGTGGTCCAAATTTGAGCGGAGTTGCCCAGCCATTTTCATGCGCAGCATCCACTTTTTCACCCATGAGCGTCAATAGTTATCTAGTTATCAGGTGCGGCTCGTTTTGAGGGGTGCCATCATCAGCAGCAGTAGCAGTAGCGGTAGCAACAGAAGCGAGAGCAAAGTATTTCCGAAAATAGTAAAAGTCACTTTCCCGGTATTGGGACAAGACAGAACAGGGGGAATTGTGGACTCTCCTCCTCTAAATCTGAAACCCCCTTCTATGAAAAGAGTTCAACTGTTTCGATATCTTACATTGGCAGCCACACTTTCCCTTTTTGCGGGAATTGCTGGCAATGCCAACGCAGGCAGCATCTCAGGCGAAATCGTTTACGAGGGGGCTCAGGACGGGACACTGATTGTGCAAACCTGGCAATCGAAGCCCGGCAATCGAGCACTGCAGGTGGATGGCGACGGTGACTACGTCGTGGTGGATACGCTAACAAACCTCTCAGGTTCCGAAATCACGGTGCAGTATTGGTTTCGGGGAAGTTCGTTTCAGTCCGCCGTCCGCCAGCAATCGGGCGGATGGATCGTCGCAGGATGGACGAAGAAGGACTGGTAGGACATTGGACCTTCGATGGCGAGAACGCGGATGACAGTACGGACAATGAGCATGATGGATTCGCAGAAGGAGATTCAACATTTCCGGCTGCCGACGTGCCCGGTCTCGGTGGTGGTATCCTGGCAGTTCAGCCTGGTGCTGCTGGGGCCTATTCAATTCCTGATGTCCCCAACGGCGAGGAATACCGCGTGTTCGCATATATCGATGTGAATGGAAATGGCGTTGCCGATCGAACTGAGCCCTCTGGCAGCTTTGCAGAGCTGGTGGATGTGGAGGGTGATGTGGCTGGAGTGGCAATCACACTTTCTGAGCAGCCTGTCATCACAGTGGCTCCTGGTGGGACCCTGGTCATTGAAGCAGAGGTTTCTGGGTCAGTGCCTCTGACTCTTGAGTGGCAATTGAATCAGGATGAGCTGGACGAAGGTGGACGTATCACCGGCGTGAACACCAATCGGCTGGAAATTACAGACTACCAGAATTCTGATGCTGGCATCTATCGACTAATCGCGACGAACTCATTGGGGCAGGCTATTATCGAGGCGCAGGTTGTAACTCAGGTCGCTGGATTTGAGGTCGCTGGAACGGTGGTTTACGACGGCGAGCTTGGTGAAGGCGGCGGACGTGTCGGGAATAAGGTGTTATCGCTCGATGGCAACGGCGATTTTGTCGAGACGTCATTGAGGGATCTGTCTGGTTCCGAACTGACTATCCAATACTGGTTCAAAGGCAGTAGTATTCAATCGGCAGTGCGGCAGCAAAGCGCGGGATTTATTGTTGCAGGTTGGAATGGTATGCACATTCTCTCACACGATGGCAGTACTGCAGGCATCGCGGCGGGAAATTCTACCGATGGCGCATGGCATCATGTGGCAATGACCTGGAAGCAGGGGACTGCTGGAGGGTTCACAAGTTACCTGGATGGAGAAGTAGTCGAAAGCCGCGACAGCATTGATGCATCGATTCCGAATCATGATGCGAATGTGTTTCTCGGTGCATTCAATGGCGTGGGGGAATTCGCAGATGGCATGCTTGATGACGTCTCGGTTTGGGGGCGTGCATTGTCTGCAGAAGAAATTCAAGCGGCGATGGATGCTCCGCTTAATGGCGACGAAAACGGACTGACAGCGTATTGGAATTTTGATGATGGCACAGCAAAGGATGTGAGCGGTGGCGGCTATGATGGAGCGTTAGGGGGCGATGCGGTGATCATTGATTCCGATATCGGAGCACCTGGAAAATTCTTAGTGGAGGTCGCGCAAGTGATTCAAGGGAATCAGGTTTTGTGTCTGGATGGGGAGGGGGATACAGTGGTCGTCGGGACGCTTGATGATCTTTCAGGTTCGGAAATTACGATTCAGTATTGGTTCAAGGGCAGTTCCATTCAGTCGGCAGTGAGACAGCAGGCAGCAGGATACATTGTAGCCGGCTGGAGTAATCAGCACATTCTGTCGAACGATGGCGGCACCTCTGGAATTTCTGCAGGGAACGCGATCGACGGAAACTGGCACAGCGTGATCATGACGTGGAAACAGGACACAGTGGGAGGTTTTGCCAGTTACCTGGATGGGGAGCTCATCGAAAGCCGTGATAGTTCCAGTGGTGCGCTTCCAGAAAATTTTGCGATGCTCTATTTTGGATCATTTAATGGCGTGAGTGAATTCATGAACGGCTGCATCGATGAGATATCGATTTGGAGAAAAGCGCGCACTGCTGGTGAAGTCCGAGCTACCTGGAATGCGCCACTGAGAGGGAATGAGAGTGGTCTGATTGGCTACTGGAAATTCGATGACGGCCGCGCAAGCGATGTCACTGCTGACGGGAATGAGGGTGAATTCATTGGAGACGCAACAACGATGATTGAACAATTGCCCGGCTTTGGTGGAAATCGTCTAGAGACGGCAGTCGACGTGCCGGGTGCATTTTCGATTCTCAATGTGCCTGACGGCGAAGACTACTTTGTCAGCGCTTACTATGATCGAAATGGAAATGGTATCCGCGATGCAAGCGAACCATACGGCGAATTTGAGGGTAATCCGTTTGAGCTGATCGCGAACAAGATGGATGTCGTTGTCAGGCTGGTCGATCCTGTCAGTATTATTGCACAGCCAGCGGCGCTCGATCTACTTCAGGGGGCAAGTCCCAGTCTGACCGTTGAAGTCGCAGGGCAGGGGCCGCTCACTTATTCCTGGATGAAGAATGGCGTAGTGCTCAACGATGAAGCTGGGCGAATCACCGGAACTAAGACTGCAACGCTCTCTCTTATCAGTGTTACCAGTGAAGATGGAGGCAGTTACACTGTTGTCGTGTCGAATGCGGTTCGATTCTCAAGAACTGGGGTGGCGGTTTAACCGGGCAGTTCCACTTTGGCCTCAATGCAGACGATGGAGATATTAGTACCTTTCTGACTACGGATGATGGCTCACTGCCTTTTGCCAGGACGAACACCGCGTTCGCCACAGGCATCTGGCATCATCTTGCTTTCACTGCGGATGGGGCATCGTTGGTAATTTACCAGGATGGCACTGAAGCGGTGCGTGTTCCCTACTCAGGTATCTTGATTGCCTCTGAAATTCCTGGGCTTGGGATCGGGGTGAAAACCGATGACTCAGGCGAATTTCCTGACGGCGGCAACCCGGGATTCTGGGATGGAATGATCGATGATCTGGGACTCTGGGGACGCGCTCTAACACCTGCAGAAATTACCGCCGTGTATCAAGCGGGACTCAGTGGCATCTCCCTTGATAAGGCGAGTCTGACATCAAGCCCATCGGTAGATCCTGGTCTCACAATTGAGGAGAGCGGCGGCAACGTGATCCTCAGCTGGTCTGCGTCCGAAGATGGCTGGGTGCTCAAATCCACCGCTGATCTTCCAGCTGGTGATTGGCAAGATGTTCCTGGCGACGTTGTTAGCGAGAACGGCAGGAACAAAGCGACCGTCACCCCTGCGCTATCAAGTCAATGGTTCAGGCTGGAGCGGCCGTAGTTTCGGCGGGCTAGCCAACTTCCCATCCCGCCCGTGCTGGTTCACGGATCAGTGGATCAGCTTCGGGCATTCCTGTGGCCTTCATATTGGCTGCGTCCCATTCGATGCGCTTGCCGCCGAGGCGGAGTGAGAGGACGCCGACCAGAGTGATTTCGGTGAGGCGGGCGGAATAGTCGAAATTTGCGCTCGAGGCAGGGCCGCCTTTAATGGCGTCGATCCAGTCGCGGTAGTGGCCATTGGAACGGGTCAGTGTGGGCTCTGGTTTTTCAAATTCGGCCCGGCGTGCTTTCGGGAAAAGCCGTGGGGCACCGCCAGCGCCGCTGCATTGAATGACACCCTTGTCCCCCACGAAAAGGACACCACGATTTGGTAGGCGAAAGCCTTCCAGTGCCTCGTGTTGATCCGGTCGCAGTCCGCCGGAATACCACGTCATTTTAAAGGGGGGCTGATCGCCGCGTGCAGGAAACTGGTAGTAGCCGATTTCGCCATGTGGGGCGATGACACTATCAGAGTAACCGGCAGGGATCACTTCCACGCTCTCAGGTGCAGGCAAGTCATATGCCCACACCGCAGCATCCATGTCATGGCACCCGAAGTCGCCAAGTGCACCGCAACCGTATTCCCAAAAATCGCGCCAGCTGACGGGAGCATAGGCCGAATGAAAATCACGTGGTTTGCACGGGCCCGACCATAGATCCCAGTTGAGCCCATCGGGCAGCGCCATTTTATCCGTCGGATGTCCCTGGAGTTGCGGATTCCAACGGGACGCGGGCACCCAACTGTGCGCTTCCGTGCAGGTGCCAATCGCTCCCGCGCGCAAATATTCGACGGTGCGTCGAATGCCTTCTGTGCTGTGGCCGCTATTGCCCATTTGCGTCGCCAGGCCGGATGCGTTCGCCAGTTGCTGCACTTTGCGTGCTTCCCAGATATTGTGCGTCAGTGGTTTCTCGCAGTAGACGTGTTTGCCAGCATTTAATCCTGACACTGTCACATAGGCGTGCAAATGATCCGGCGTCGAGCAGACGATAGCATCGATGGCGCTTTCTTTTTCAAGCATGATGCGAAAGTCCTCATATTCCGCGACGGAGTGACCGGGAGTCTTTGCAGCAAAGTGTTCCTCGACCATCTTCTTCACCGGGCCACGTCCAGCTTCGGTACGATAATAGAAGTCAGCGAGATTCCAGTAGTTCGCTGGATCAGCGATCGCCGTCACCTGCACGTCATCGAGCTTCAGCAGCTCTCGAGTATTCCCTTTGCCCTTCCCGCCTGCACCGACAATGGCGACATTCACCTTGTCACTGGGAGCGACATGTTTCGGCCCGCCGAGAACGTGCGATGGAATGATGGTAGGGAACGCCAGCAGCGGTGCCACTGTCGAGGATTTACGGAGGAAGTCGCGGCGTGACAGGTTCATGGCTGGGGCTGTGTCTAAGGTTGCTAATTACTGGCGGCTGACGCGGAGGCGAAGATAAACCGGAGCACCTTCCACGATCGACACTGATGCGGTAGATGTTCCGTTGTTTTCGTTCACGGAATTCACTGATTGCCAATTTGTTAGATCGCTGGATGATTCCGCTTGATAGGTGATGTCCGTGGCCGTCGGGTTGGGTGTGTAGGACATATTGACCGTTGTAATGTCGATGAGGGCGATGTCTGGCAGTCCGCTGGGATCCGCAATAGTCGGCGTCATGTTCAACGCATATTCCACAAGGTTTACAACGTTGTCTGCGTCTGGGTCAGCCTCGGGCAATCCCAGTGAATCGGCATTTGCACCAAAATTCATTACTGCCCAGGTGTCGTATCCGCTTCCGCCGCCGTTGCCATTGTTCGCCGGAGTGGGTGCGGTTGCTGTCCAGCTGGCCGGTAGGGACGGATCAGCTCCTGGTGTCAGTGTAAGGCTCGATCCGCTGCCGTCCGCGGCGCTTGGCCACGGATCATTGTCGTTGTAGTCGATTGTCACAATAGCAGTGCCGTCAGCGGTCACCAGCTCCAGTGCTTCGCCGCCATTTGCCAGACTTCCGGTGTAAGTGCCGGCGATCGCTGGGGCACTTCCGTAACGGGCGACGAACGCGGCACGGTTGCGCACGATCACTGCTCGGTTTCCTGTCGGAAGTATGTAGGAATTCAGGGTCAAATTGATGCCGTTGCTGAACCGGAGTCCAAACAAATTGAGTGTGTGACCGCTGGTGTTTTCCAGCTCGATGAACTCGAAGTCATCTTCCTCGAATGTTTGTGGTTCTGGTAGTGCGAGGCCTGCCGCGAATTCTGATTCGCTGGGGTCAGCCGGATGGTAGTCAAATTCGCTGATCGATACATCACCTGTTCCTGCAACAGGCTCGACGATGAATTGTCCGGTTTGCACAGCACTCCAGCCAGCAGCATTGAATGTGCGGGCATTGATCACGGCAGATGCGGCCAGTGCCAGTGGTTCGGAATAGAGGATGGCATCTGGCGAAAGTCCCGCGCCAGAGGCAGACTCAAATGTGATCTGCGGCATGGCCAGAGAATCGCTGCCGCCCCGGCTGCTGTTCATTAGCTGGATCGCAAGCATGTTCGACCCGACGTCGAGTGCTGCGACTCCTGCTGAGGCATCGAATTCTTCGAAGATCACCGCGTTCGAATCGGAATTACTGCCTGTGGCAGTAGAATCCCACGTCAGCGTCGATGGCTTGTTGGCAGAAGCAATCTCTGTTCCATTGATAAACGCAACGAAACCGTCTTCGTACTTCATATTGAGAACCATCGATCCGATGGCATCTTTGGCCGTTTGATCCGTGATTTCGAAAGAGACGCGAATGTAAATCGATCCGTTCACCCCCTGCATGCCGGAGGCGTCGATGCCGGTTAGGTCGGGGTAGTCGAAACCGACGGCGGTCATGCCGCTGAGCCAGCTGGAGTCATCGAACCCAGTCATCTGCCAGGTGTCACCCAGGCTGTCATCTGTGGGCACAAACGCTGTGGCCGGTACGCGTTCTGGTAGCAGAATCTCAGGTTCACTGACCGTGGCCGGCACGCGCGGGTCATTGCCATCCAGCGTGTAGTAGACGCTGCCGCTGCTGGTATCGAAGCTGATCATTTTTCCTTCAGCCAGAACGCCGCCAGGCGTCGGCGATCCATCCACTAAGAAGGCAGGGCCGGAGACATACTTCGCGACGTCGCCGCCTGGCCATTCATCTCTTTCCCATTTCGTTCGAAAATAGGAGGTTCTGTTAGGCTCTTCACTGGTGAAAAAGTCTTCGCGAATCTTGTTCACTTCAGCGATCCATTCAACGTCTCGTGTGTAGGGAAGTGAGCGGCGATCGTCGCCCCAGCGAGCAGATTCACAGACGATAGCGACGTCCAGCATTGCAGCAAAAGTATTCCAGCGTGCCAGGCAGGCTTCAGGTGTGAGCGCTGCGCCGGGAGCAAAGTGTTGCTGCAGCCGATCGCCAAAGCGAATTTGAAATTCCGGGATATCGTCGAGAAAAGTGAAGAATTCCGCGCCGTCCTGGGACACGTTCAGGTTACTTGTGTTGCGCACATTTTCCAGCACGCGTTCTGAATCCCAGACATAGAACCGCCAGGGACTATTACTGGATCCACCACCAGCGGCGCGCCAGTTGCCATCCGTTTTCAGATCGTCATTGTGGCCGAAGTGTTCTGCGATGTAGTAGTCAATGTAGTTGTCAACATCCATGCGCTTGGAGATCTCCGGCCAATCACGAGCGCGCACTTCGTTGCGCAGCTCACGAAA
This sequence comes from Verrucomicrobiales bacterium, assembly GCA_051270635.1. GTDB lineage: Bacteria > Verrucomicrobiota > Verrucomicrobiia > Verrucomicrobiales > DEV007 > JAGROY01. The sequence goes on from JBNMNB010000148.1 coordinate 16,966, forward strand.
CGAAGCGGGCATCGAATCACCCGGGTTGTAGCCGTCGACCGTTGCATCATCCGCAATGCCAGAATAGTTCGCGTAGTTCGCGTTCTCCAGACGTTCATGCAAGTTATAGACACCCCAGTAGACTCCGTTCAAGTAGAGGTGGCAGTAGTGGCCGTTGCCAGCATCGGGATTGCCCATTGCCATCAAGGTGCTGCGCATCCACTGATCACGAATCATCGTGGCGCGTCTCTGCTGCCCGGCGTCGCGATGAATCCATGAATTGTTATACATTGCACGTAAATGAATGCTGTTGAATGCCGTCACTGCAGTGTCAGAATCGAATAGTGAGTAGTTCAATGTATCGGTGCCGTATTGCTCGCGAAAGCGCAGACTCATTGAATGCTTGATGGAAGATTCCGGATTACGGGAAGCGCCACCTTGAATTTTGACGCCGCATTCCAGCGCAAATCCAGACTCCACATTGACGCCATCTTCAGCAGGGCTGGGGCGAAAATATTCGGCAGATCCTTGTTTCTCCAGCGTTGAAGAAGTGGTTCGCGAATACAGTCCAGCGCTGCCAAACATGTCATCCACTGGCATGGCGATCGATACCACAGGAAGCGCGCGCAGGCCTTCTAGAAACCGGTCACGATACTCGTCGGACTGCGCCACATCCGGGTCGACGTCGTAGTCCGCATTCGGCTCGCTGCCCCAGCGGGTCGGATAACCTTCGGGTGCGACCTGCGTTGCCACAGCTCCGGGGAAAATGTAGGTTTGCGCATCGACATTTGTCGGCTCATGCCCCGTCTTGAATGCTCTCGCCTTCAGCACTGTCGTGGTATCGATGGCGATGGCTTCGGTATAGACTTCTCCCGTCGATTCTGTCGGAGAGCTACTGTCCAAAGTGTAGCGGATCTCTGCGCCATCGGTTGCGGTGGTGATTTCTACAGTAAATGGCGCGGTGTAGAGGCCGCGGCGCACACTGAACTGAGTGTCTTTGACCCAGAGGAATTCATCGGGATCGTTCGCTGCTCCAGGAGTTGGATTCTTGAGGCGAGTGGGTTGGTCACCAACCAACCCGAAAGAAACGTCTGTAAATTGATCAGGAAATGTCCCGCCACCTACTGGCCACTCAGAGATCGGTTCCAGTTCTGGATTGGTCAACGCCAGGTAGTCACCACTGGAGCTGAGTTGGAAATTGGTGTGTAGTTCTGTATTTGGCAAAGTGATCCCTTGTCCAGTGGCAAACACGACGAGGTAGCCATTTGCCGGAACCTCAATCGCCGGAAAACTCCACTTAAATGGAATGCCTGAGTCGTCCGTCAAGTGCCACCCATCTAGACTCGCAGGGCTGTCCCCCGAATTGTGGATCTCGATCCAATCATCAAAGGCTCCGTCTGCTGCCCCGGGAACCGCTGTCGACTGATTACGCGCCATGAATTCCGAAATGCACAATGCATTGTCGCCTACTCCTGCTTCAGCGATGGTAAACGCAGAGATCAGAACAGAGGAAAGTATCAGGCCCTGCGTTACGCGATGAAGATCGGTAAGCCGGGTGCGATGGAGCAAGTCTGGGGTCATTACGGGCAGGCTACCTGCTATCAGATTAAGTTTCAATCCTCTCGGTGCATATTTGCGCCCAATAGCGCCGCCATTCACCGTGTTTCTTCATTGGGCGTTCACCTCCTCAAATGATCAAGAATCGAGATTCGTGGGAGAGCGGCAAGAAAAATGGCGATGTTTGTCACAAATCGGCTGCGTCATTCCAATACTAGGTGACACCACCGTTCCTCGAAGCAGTGGAAACCTACTATCGCAAAGTATGCAAACGCAGATATCCTCATTCAAAGCAATGGACGCCGTGACTCCTGATACGCCACCAGTCCTCGACAGGCTTGCCTTCAGTGGCAAGGCCCGGGAACATCACCGGCAATTGCTGGCGTATGGGTTCGCGCTCACGGCTGATCGAGAACTGGCGCGCGATCTGGTGCAGGATGCCTTCATCGCCGCGTATCAGAACTTGGGAAGGTTCGAAGTTTCGCGCGACTTTGGAGCGTGGATGCGGGGAATTGTTCGCAACAAGTGGCGCGACTGGATGAAGCGGAAGAAGCTGACGCCATTGCTATTGGGCGAGGATGAATTGGAAAGACTGGAGGCGGAACACACGGCATGGGAGGCATTGTGCGAGAACGGAAGGAGCGATGTGTTCGAATCATTGGAGGAATGTGTCGAACAATTGCCTGAGGCGCTTC
>JBNMNB010000149.1:0-19105 GCA_051270635.1 Verrucomicrobiales bacterium
GGCGTAAGATCAAAAGCACCACAATAGTTCGTGCGATCTGAAGGAACAGTTTCTTGAAATAAACAATGAGCTTAGGGGGGGGCGTCTCCCTTCTGGTCTGGTGAGAGCGCAAGGAACTACGATCATTGGGTTCTGCGAGTCGAGCCGTGTTAAAAAAAATACGCCACCGTCCCTTTAAAAAAATACGCCACCGTCCCTTTAAAGTAGACATCGAGTCGATTTGTGTTAAGTTTTGGGTAATATGAGATCTCGACGCATACTTGGTGACGGCCCTTGCAGCTACTATCATGTGCTGTCGCGGGTGATTGAGCGGCGGTTTATTCTGGAGGAGCAGGAACAGGAGCATTTTCGCAAGTTGATGCGGGCGCAGGAGGCTTTTTCTGGGGTGCGGGTGCTGACTTGGACATGCATGTCGAACCATTTTCATATGCTGGTGGCGGTGGAGGATCGGGAGTCGGAGGAGGTGCAGGCAGAGTTGGCCCTGTTGCTGGCAGATGATGCGGCGTTTTTGGCGCGGATGAAGTTGGTCTATTCGGCGGATGCACTGGATGGGATTGAGAAGATGTTGAAGGTGCTTCGGAGTGAGGTGGTTGCGAGTGAGGTGGTTGCGAGTGAGGTGGTTGCGAGTGAGGTGGTTGCGAGTGAGGTGGTTGCGAGTGAGGTGGTTGCGAGTGAGGTGGTTGCGAGTGAGGTGGTTGCGAGTGTGGTGGTTGCGAGTGTGGAATCTAAGAAATTAGAGCGGATGTCGCCGTTGTCTGTGGCGGCGGCGGAGTATGCCATTAAGAATGAGGATGATGGGAGCGAGAGCATCGTCTTAGACGAGGATGTGTTTGCGACGGATTGTCCTGGGATGACTAGGGAGGAGGAGGTGGCGCGGTTTAAGCAGCCGTTTCTGGATCGGTTGTATGATTTGTCGGCGTTTGTGGGGGAAGTGAAGCAGCGGTTCAGCCAGTGGTATAACAAGCGAAATGAACGACTGGGGCCGTTGTGGGAGGATCGCTTTAAGAGTGTGTTAGTGCAGGGCGATCCTGGTGTGTTGGCGACTGTGGCGGCATACATTGATCTCAATTCTGTGCGTGCTGGGGTCGTGAAGGATCCGCGTGAGTGGCGTTGGTGTGGGTATGCGGAGGCGTTGAAGGGGCAAGGGGTGGCACGTAGCGGCGTCTATGAGTCGCTGGGGATGGCGGATGCTACTCGGCGAGATGGGGGCGAGTGGAGGAAGGTGCATCGGCGGTATCGGCAATTGCTGATGGAGGAGGGGCGGCAGTTGCGCGATGAGGATGGACGCGTGGTGCGCAAGGGGCTGACTGCAGAAGAATTTGAGACAGAAGAGGCGCGTGATTTTGAATTACCAGCGCCCGCATTGCTTCGTTATCGGATTGGATATTTCGTTGATGGCCTGGCGCTGGGGAGTGCGGCGTTTGTGGAATCGGTGTTTGAAAAGAATCGCGGGCGGATGGGAGTGAAGCGAACGAATGACGGTGCGCGTGTGCCAAGGCAGGCGCTGGGTGATCTGCGAACCCTACGGGATCTGCGGGGTTGTAAGTGATGGGGTGCTTGCGAGTGCACCAAGTAGCCGCGCTGATGGTGATAATCTCGATGTATTGGAGACTCCTCAGAAGAGTTGGTAGTCGATGGAGATTTTGACTCCTACTCATTCGGAACGGCGGAAACTCATTCAATCACAGCGGTTTCTTCAGGATATCTGCGGGAACACTTTTGGATGTTTTCAACACCCCAGTGAGCAACAGGTTCGTGGATGGGTTTTTCGAACGTGAACGATCGCGAATCGGACGCGCGCCGAATTCGGGGCGCTGCGCTGGGCGCGGTGATGAGCCTCCGCAAGCTCGGTTAATGACGCGAATAACTGTCTTGTGCCAACGATTCGTCAGAGAAAGAGTGCACAGAAAGTCCTCAAAAATCCACGGAGAGCTGGATTTGACCGGGGCAGAAGTCCATGACACTACCGAATAGGGAGAAGCCAAAAGAGCAACGTCATCAGTTCCCTAAGATTTGCATGGTTCCACCCGAATCGCATAAGCAAAAGCGATAAGGCAGCGCGCCACGGGTACATAAAAACCGGCGCGAGACTGACCAATCCCGCGCCGGTTCCGGCAAAGTTAATCTTCGTTATCCGTTCAAGATACCATGGCCGCCTGCTTAGCTTTACGTCCGCGCGGGCTGACCGTGCGGGCAGGGCGTGGGCCAGGATCCTCTTTTTTCTGGAGGGCACGGCGAAGCTTCTTAAGGGCGATGTTCTGCAACTGGCGAATCCGCTCCCGGGTGACGCCGAACTCTTGTCCAACTTCTTCCAGGGTCTTGGGTTTTTCACCGTTGAGACCGAATCGAGCATCGATAATCTTCCGCTCACGGCCGTCCAGAACGTCCAGTAGGCCGTCTAGTTGATCGTGCATGTTGCGGTGACTGAGGAGCTCCAGCGGCGTCTGTGCGCGATCATCACCGATGATTTCGCCAAACTCCGTATTGTCATCATCACTGATGGGAGCATCCAGGGATGCAGGTCGCAGTGAAGCTGCCTTCAATTGTGCCAGCTTCGAGCGATCGATGCCAATCTCCTCTGACAATTCGTCATCGGTAGGTTCGCGGCCGAGTTCTTCGCTCATGCTCATCGCCACACGTCGCATCTTGGAGATCTTGTCGACCATGTGGACGGGCAGGCGAATCGTCTTGCTCTGGTTTGCCAGAGCGCGCTTGATGGACTGCTTGATCCACCACGCTGCGTAGGTGGAGAGCTTGCCACCCTTATTCGGGTCGAAGCGCTCCACGGCCTTCATGAGACCAATGTTACCCTCAGAGATGAGGTCGAGTAGTGGAAGGCCATAGTTGGCGTAGTCCTGTGCGATTTTCACAACCAGGCGAAGATTCGCCTTGATCATGTGTGCACGCGCTTCCATGTCGCCGTTTTTAATACGGTCGGCGAGTTGCACCTCCTCTTCGGGGGTCAGCAAGGGAGTCTTGCCGATTTCCCGGAGGTAGATTTTAATGCCTCCGTCTAGTTCGAGGTTAGCCATGTCTTGTTCCTTTTGTTAGCTTGTTGTCAGTTTTAGGGAGAGAATACTTGAGCAAATTACGCCCGGCGATAAAACGCAGACGCCGTGGTTGCTCTTAGTTGTTTGAAGGAAGAAGTGGAGAATGAAAATATCATGACGGCAGTATCTTCCTTAAAACGATGATCGAATCGGGCATTTTCTATGATGGAAATTGAAAAACCCGCTTCAGTTATTTTCTGTTAGACGACTGAACCACACCACAAATTCCAATACCGAAGATTTCTCTTCGAAACGCGCCACTCTTGAAAAGCATTGTAGGGCTGTCGTCAATCTTTTTCTAATAAATTTTTATCGTTTTACCAAAATTTCTAGAATACTTACAAGATTAAAATGTCGATAATCGAAGATTTTTTGAGTTTGCGTTCATCGCTGTGTATTTACAAAGCGAATCTAAAGGCTAGACTTGTGCTAGAATTTGAAGGTTTTTTCCGTCTTTTCTTTGCCTGAAAGATCAATTTTACTCTCATCGAGCGAATGCTGATGAGATATAACTATTTATAAACAAGTGTCTTATGAATAAAAACGGAATCCGTAAGAAGTATTTGATTCAGGGGCGGGACTTTTTCAGTTGGGGATTGCTGATTGGGGGCGTTTGTTTTCTTGCGGCATGTGGAGATGATCCGCCGATAGATGACCCGGCTGCGGCGATCACTGTTCAGACGGGCGAATTGACAGAAAAGTCACTGCCGATGCAACCGGAAACAAATACGGATCAACCGGAAGCAGCAGAAGCAGAATTGGCAGATGCAGAGAAGCCACAGGAAACGTCCAAGGAAAGATTTAGAGATTACATGGCGACAAGGGGAACAAAGGGAAATGAGAGGCTGCCTAAGCCAAAACCAACTGCACCAGAGATGAAACGGCTGATGGAGCGGGATTCGGGCCATCCGATGGTGAAAGGTCTGCGCTCCGCATTGTTGCAGAAATTTGATCACGACCGTGATGGGATTTTTTCAGCTGCGGAGACTGAGGAAGCCCAGGAATATCTGAATCAGCGGAAACTGCAGCAACTTGAGCGTGAATTGCCTCAGAGACCGATTGGAAATGATTGAGCATTGAGTTTGGAGTTGCGCTTGTCGCAGCCCGGTGTCACAGGGGTAGGCAGGATGGCGGAACCTGCCCGATTTCTACTTTTATCGTCGACGTTGTGCTTTTTCGTCGGATTTGTGTACGCGTTTCTGACGTTGCGGTCGGACAACGCCACACGCTCGCGGATGACTCTGATGTTCATGGGGAGCGGCTTTGTGCTGCAGAGTGCGTTTCTCTACATGAGAGGACAAGAGCTCGGACGTTGCCCAATCACCAGTGTGCCAGAGCTGCTGGCGTTCCTCAGCTGGGCGGTCGTGCTTTACTATTTCGTCATCGGTTCCGCATTTCGACTGTCGTTGCTGGGAGTGTTCTCCTATCCTCTGGTGGTGATTCTTCAGGGGATCGCAGTCCTGTTCATGCCTGATGCGACGAAGGGGAGCTCCGAGTTCTGGCGAGAATTGCATGCGGCGCTGTCGCTTCTTGCGTACGGGGCATTTGCCATGGCCGGTATTGCCGGAGTGATGTTCCTGGTGCAGCACTGGCATCTTAAGAGTCGTTCTCTGGGTGGCCTTTTCTATCGCTTGCCTCCGATCGAACATCTATCACTGGTGATTATTCGCCTGATGATATGCGGATTCGGATTGCTGACAATTGGGATCGCCTGCGCTTACAAGATGCCGGATTCACCGTCGGGCATCAAGTTGATCCTGGTCTATGCTGTATGGGCGGTCTATGCAGCAGCACTGGCTGTGCATTGGGTGCGCGGGTTGTCATCACTGCGTCTGGCTCAGGTCTCGGTCGGCGCCTTTATTGTCGAGTTGTTAACTCTTTCCATGATGGGAGCCGGATGAAAGAGGCGAACCATCTTTTTTGCGTGGGCTTGAACCATCAGACGGCATCGGTCGAGGTGCGAGAACGCGTCGCCTTCGCGGAGAAGGAGCTACCTGACGCCAGTCTTGAAGTGAGGTCACTTGAAGGCATCGGCGAAGTCGTCGTATTGTCGACGTGCAACCGCATGGAAATTTATGGAGCTGCGGAAGATCGGTGTGCCATGGTCGAACGCGTGGAGGAATTCCTTCGCCTGCGATTTGGCGTTGAAGCAGAACCTCTGCACCTCTACGAGCACAGCGGCAGTGAGGCCGCCCGGCATTTGTTCCGGGTAGCGTCAGGACTTGATTCGATGGTGCTGGGTGAGACCGAAATCTTTGGCCAGGTAAAAAAGGCTTACCACGCCGCGCATGAAGCTGGTGCAACGGGCAAGCGATTGAACAAGTTGTTCCAGCATTCGTTTCAGCTGGGTAAAAAGGTGCGCAATTCGACCGAAATCCAACGCGGGACGACGTCTGTAGGCTCGGTGGCAGTTGACCTGGCGGAAAGAATTTTCGGTAGCCTGGAACATTGTAATGTGCTGTTGATTGGAGCAGGGGACATGAGTCGGCGAACTGCTGCCAGCCTTCAGTCGCGGGGTGCCAATAGCATTTTTGTCTCTAATCGTTCTTATGACCGCGCGGTAGAATTGGCCAAAGAACTGAATGCGGCTGCGGTGCGATTTGATGATTGGCCGCAACAGATTCTCTCTGCGGATATATTGATTTCGTCGACTGCGGCACCGCATCATGTCATTCTGGTGGAGCACATCGTGCCAGTGCTGCGCAAGCGCAGAGGACGGCCTCTGTTTTTGATCGATATCGCAGTGCCGCGAGACATTGATCCGGCGATCGATGCTCTGGATGGTGTCTACGTTTATGATATGGACGCCTTGCAGATGATCGCAAATGACGCTCGTAAGAGACGCGAAGATCAGATCCGCAAATGCGATTCGATTATTCAGCGATTTCTGGACGATAACAGTGAGTATTACGGTGCCGGGTTGCCCGGTAGTGCTTCCATGCCACCAACAACCGAGTCCGCCACCACGGGGGAAGATCGAAATCCACTTCCCAATACATGAGTCAATCGGAGCAGAAACTGATACTGGGCACGCGCGGTAGTGAACTTGCCCTCACGCAGGCGCGCATGGTGCGTGCAAGTCTTGAGCAGAAGGTTCCTGGAATCGACGTCGAGGTGCGCGTGGTGCAAACGATTGGTGACAAGAGGCCGGATTTAAAGCTGTCTGAATTCAGTGCCGGACCGGAGCCCGTGGACAAAGGGATATTTACTCGTGAGCTGGAGATTGCCCTGAAGAACGGCGACATCGACATCGCTGTGCACAGCTTGAAAGATGTGCCGACGGAGCTCGATGCCGGCTTTGCTATTACTGCCGTGCTGCCACGTGCGGCGACTGAGGACGTGTTGTTGTCGAAGTCGAAAGGTGGGATTGCAGGATTACCCCAGGGCGCAACGATTGCTACCAGTAGTGTGCGCCGCGCGCGTCAGTTGCGCTGGATTCGGCCTGATCTGCAGTTCGTTGAAATTCGCGGCAATGTCGCAACACGCATCAAGAAGCTGGCGGAATCGGATACTCTCGATGGTACATTACTGGCGCGTGCCGGGCTTGAGCGACTGGAATTGTTGTCCGGCGATTGCGCGTTCCTGCCGCAATGGCCAGAGCTGCATGTCGCTGTGCTGAAGGCGTCAGAGTTCCTGCCTGCTGCAAGTCAGGGGGCGGTAGGTATCGAAGTCCGTGTTGCTGCGCGTGCCGCTGTGCATGAGGCGCTGGCTGCGATCAACGATTCAACGACAATGATTCAAGTGATCGCCGAGCGTGAGTTTTTGCGTTTGTTGCAGGCGGGATGTCAGACACCCGTCGGGCTGCTGTCGGAAGTTTGTGGGGGAGCGTTGAAATTATCCGCGCTGGTATTCGATGATGACAATGTGTCAGCTGCCCCGAAGTCGGCAGCTGTGACGGGCGATTCGAACGATCCCAGAGGTGCAGCAAAGGAACTGTTTCTACAATTGTCGTAAGCCTGTCCTAACGTTGATCCTTTTTCTCGCGTAGTCGCTTTCTGGCGAGCAAGCGTTCGGTCGTAGATAGTTGGGACAGGTCTGCCGATTCTGGTTCAGGTGCCTTATCTGCTGGAGCAGCGCTGGGAGCTTGAGTTACTGATCCGGTCGGCTGGGGCGTGGGTGTCGGGGACGCTTTGTCTGAGCTTCGTCGCTGGATCGAATCGCTGACTTCTTTCTTTCTCTTCAGCAGGGCGCTCATGGTCTCTGCCGATTCGGTCTTCTTGCCGATTCCAAACCATCCCCGGATGACCTGCCAGTCCAGTTGCACGCGGCGCACTGCGACGTCTAGTGGCAGCAGGCAAGCGAGGAGCCAGAGGAACCAGTCAATAGATGGCCTGGTTGATTCGCTCGGGCTGCGTTCGAATTCGAATAGCGTGTCTTCATTGCCCTTGAGGATGCGGCCACCGGTTTCGCGGGCGATGCGATTGAGGGTCAGTGGGTCTGAGCGGAAGTTGAGAAATTCAGGGGAATAGGCGACCGAAAGCGCACCGACAGCGGAATCTTTGCGATCTTCGGAGTCGACTGCGACGGCGAGGATCTGGTAGCGCCCACGTCCCCACAGCGGAAACGTTCCCTTGTAGCGGCGTGGCCCAGTTTGTTCCAATGTAACGGTCTCTGTGCGATTCTGCGCACCGACAACCTGCGCCTCGATGGTAAGAAATGATTGAGTGGCGTGGTAGTCCTCCACAGTGATGACTCCAGTGTTGCCCTCTCTGGTCGCAGTAAGGATCAAGTCGCTGTCGGCCTTCACGCGCGAGATTGCGATCATGAGCTGATTCACAAATGGCTGGAACTGCTCCCATTCGATCCAGTCGCGCCCCCAGTTAGGGGACACGTCAGAAGTGAATGCGGCCGTGGTTCCGATGCCGTATCGCCAAGTTGCCAGGACAGGATTTACTTCGTTGTCTTCTTCATTTTTCAGGATGACCTCAGCCTGGGCCTTTGGCATTGTCAGGACATATCCATGCAGCTGCGGCATTGGGCCAATCCCTTTCAAGATGGCACTAGGGAATTCGATTTCGGGTGTAAAGGTGATGTTTTGAATCATGTTGCGCTTCAGTTCCTTCGCTTCCTTGATGAAGATGGAGGGAAGTTGGCTCGGATCCTGCGGGAAGTAGTAACGTCCTCCGGTGGTGGAGGCGATGGCGCGCATCATCGAGATGTCCTGACCACCGTGCGGATTGATGGCGATAGTAGAGACGCTGATTCCCGATTGCACAAACCCCTGAAGCAAGTTGGGAGGTGGCGGTGTGGGATCCCCGTCAGAGATGATGAGCATGTGCTTCATTGCTGCATCATTCGCCTTCAATGCCTGCAGTCCCAGGTTCATAGTGGGGACAAAACTGGGCATGTCACCAATTTGAGCGCGGTTGATTTTTACCGCAAATTTCTGGTGCTGCGCTGCCGGTGTCAGAGGAAAGATCCAATCGTCAGGGGCGTTGTTACCCTGGCCCCAGGTGTAGGCGAGGACACCGACATCGTCCTGATCACCCAGCACTTTGATGGCTTCCTTAGTGATCCGTTTGGCCCATGTGTTGCCGTTCTCGAATTCGCAGGTGTGGAGAATGATGGCCAGTGCCCCCTTTGGCATGATCTTGCGCTGCTTAATGTCCATCTCGACAGGAAGCGCTTCCGCGATAGGACTACGATTGTATCCGCCGGGGCCGAAGCTTTCGCCCCCGCCGATCATTAGCAGGCCGACTCCCTGTTGACGCACGGCATCGCGAATCGCCTGCATTTGCGAGCCATCCATGGATTCTCCGGGAACATTGACCAGGACGATCGCGTCGTAGGGCATGAGCGATAATGTGTCCCGAGGAAGTTGGAATGGATGAATCTGCTCGACGTCCCGTTGCGACGCCCGCAGTGCCTCGATAAAGTGGCTGGAGTCACGAGGGTCTCCGCCGGGATCGGTCACGACCATGATTTTTCCTTCGCCCGCAATGTAGATGTCGTTGATCGCAAGGTTGTTTTCTTTCCATCCGTCCTGATCTGCGGGCACTGCCAGGCGTGCCGTGTAGGCGTAGTAGCCGGCTTCACGCAGCTTGATAGGAATCGAGATGCGACGCTTTCCTGCTTCCAGTTCGACATCTTCACGGAATATTTCCTCGCCATTCTCTTCAAGGATGAGGCTGGCGTTCTGTGCTTGTAAGGAACCGACTAACACTGATGCCTCATAGGATTCACCCAATTTCACGGTGGTCGGCAGATCGAGTCGTTCGACCCACGCTTCGCGTTCGAATTCGAATTCAACGGGGAGCACGTCGACCGCAATGTTGCGGGCCTTGAGTTGTTCTAAAACGGGCGTGAGCTCGCCACTGTTCTCGCTGCCATCTGATAGCAGGACAATTCGGCCCTCAGCATCATCCGGCAGCATGGCAGCGGACAGAGACAACGCTTTCGCGAGATCAGTGCCATCTTTGCCCACCACTGAGTTGATGGTCTCCAGGCTTTCGAGTGGAAATGCAGATCGTGGAGGCAATTCAACTGCAGCATTACTGCCAAAGGCGACCATGCCCACGGCATCTTCATCGCGGCGGTTGGATGCTGTCCGCTGAATGAATTCCATCGCCGCAATCGAAACGGATCTGCCCATGGAGTCGGAAACATCCAGGGTGTACATTGCCGACAGCGATGTGCTGGTGCGCACGGCTCTGGGTTCCGCCAATGTCGCAGCCAGCAATCCTAAGACAGTGAGGCGAACGATCAGTGCCATATTGCTCCTGACCTTGCCAAGTCCGCTGAATCCTTGCAATGCCATCCACCAGATCCAGGGCGTTAGCGCCATGATCCAGAAGGCAGACCAGTAGCTGAATCGCAGCCATCCACGCCACTCGCAGGCAATCACCGCACTGGCATAAACTAACAGAAATACCACTGGAACCGCTACCGATCTCCAGTCGAGCGGTAGCCGCTTTCGTGGGAACCAGGTGCACAAAAAATCTGCTATTTGGTAGCGCATGATCATTCGCTGGCAAGCTCGATAGCCACGAGTCTTCGGTTGCCTGTGTCTGCGACGTAAATGCGTCCTTTGGAGTCCACAGCGATGCCCCATGGGGTGACGAATTGCTCCCGGCCTCGACCAGAGCTTCCGAACCTGGCGAGAATATCACCCTGTTGGTTCATTTGAGTGATTCTGCCTGCTCCGTATTCGATGATGAAAAGGCTGCCGTCAGGTGCCAGCGAAAGATCGTATGGAAACTTCAGGTCTGCATCGGGTTTCGAGAGGATCCTGACATAGTCACCTCTATCAGTGAATTCCTGCACGCGATTGTTAATGGCATCGGCAACGAACACTTTGCCCTCGTGCCAGACAATGCCGGATGGGCGTTGAAATTCTCCTGGCTCTGTTCCAAATCCACCAAACTGACGCACGAAAATTCCCTCTGGCGTGAACACTTGAATCCTATCATTGCTGCCATACTCACCGATGTAGAGTTGATTGTCAGAGTCGACGGCAACGGCCACCGGATAAATAAACTGCCCGGTCGCTCTGCCATACTCACCAAACATTTTTAAGACTTTGCCTGCGTCATCAAAGATCACCACGCGATGGTAATGGGTGTCGCAGACGACGACACGTCCGTCATCGAGGACAACGGCACCTTCCGGGCGGCCGACGTCGTATTCCGGCATCATCCATTCTCGCTGCACCTTGCCATCGGCGCTGAAGACCAGCACGCGGCCGGCATTGTCCAGAACGACGATGCCATCATTGCCATCCACGGCGACGCTGCGTGGGCCCGGCAGTCGTGACTTGATGGGCGGGATGTGCCACGGCGTCACTGATTTGCAGGATAACGGAGGGAAGTCCGAGTCCTCGTCGCAGCTTGTCCCTAGCAGAAGCACAAACATGGCGAGGGCAACTCCACCTCCGCGCAGGCTTTGCAGCCAGTGCCTCGCTTCTTTCCAAGTTGTAAAAGTGACTGCCATGCGCAAAATCATCACTAGTGGTGATCTAGTTGGAAGCGCATTGCCTGTCGAGAGCAATGTGATGGGGCACTGGCGAATTTGCCACTACCCGCAACCCAGCAGCTTGCGGGCTGCGTCGAGCAGTTGGGGAATGGCACTGGCGTCATTTCCAGCACCACGGGCCATTTCTGGTTTGCCGCCGCCCTTGCCGCCGATGATGGGCCCGAGTTGCTGGATCAATTTACCTGCTTGAATCGAGCCAGTGTGCGCTTTGTCGACCAGAGCGCCCAAATGCACCGCACCACCTACTTCTGGCACCACAAGCACGGCCGCGCCAGCAAATTGCTGTTTCTTGAGGCTGTTGAAAAGTTCCTGCAGCAGTGCGCCTTCGCCATCATCGATTTGTGCCACGATGACAGGCACGCCGTCGGCGTTCTTCACTGCATTCTCAATCAAGGGTGCTGCTTTTTCGTCGGCGATCCGCGACATGCCGGCGGACTTCGCCTTTTTGAGTCTCTTCTGTGCCTCCAGCGTCGCTACCTTGAGCTGATCTCTCCATTTGGTCTCTGCTTGTAAGGCCGCGTTGAGATCGGTAATGCCAGCAGCATCGTCACTGCCCGTCGCCAGAATGACTTCGCGTGCTTTAGCATTGCGGGCAGGGGAGGGCACTGCACTCTCGGCCAACTTTGTCAGGGCGGCATTGGCTTCATCCAGTTTGGTTAAAAGTTCTGACGTTTCCCCGTCCAGTGCTTCGACGGTTTCGTTGAGATAAGCGATCGCGTGTGCGCCGCAGACGGCTTCGATGCGTCGGATGCCAGCAGCAATGGCACCTTCACTGCGGATCTTGAAAAGTCCGATCTCTTCAGTGTTGCGCACGTGCGTTCCTCCACACAGTTCCATGGAGTATCCATTCAGGGCATTGGCTTCGCCGCCGATCTGCACCACGCGCACGTTTTTGCCGTATTTGTCGCCGAAAAATTGCATGACGTCTTCACGGCCTTTGACCTCAGTGTAAGGGCGCTCGCCGCTCGATACTTGATCCCGCGCGGCGACGCAGCGGTTAACGCTTCGTTCAATTGATTCAATCTGCTCGGCAGTGATGGCATCGCTGTTGCAGTCAAAGCGCAGGCGATCAGGAGCAACGAATGATCCCTGCTGTGCAGCATCCTTATTGACGATCTCGTGCAGTGCCCAATGCATGAGGTGCGTTGCTGAGTGGTGCTTCTCAATGTCGCGACGGCGGTTGGCGTCGAGCTGAATTCTTGCAGAGCCTTGCGATACGGAAGGTTTCCGATCGAGAACCAGGCACAGTGCCTCGCCGACACTGGTGGTGCCGAGAATTTCGATCTCTTCGCCTTCAATCGTCAGCCAGCCAACGTCGCCCTGCTGGCCACCCATTTCCACGTAGAGTGGGCTCTTGCTGACGATGGCAATGATCGAGCCGTCGTCTTCCACGACGTCAAGTAGCTGGCTTTCGATTTCATCCTGGTCGTAGCCAACGAACTCGGAAACGACATCGGTATCGATTGCGACCGCACGGATGACGGTGCTGCCACCGCCGCCTTTACCGGTTTCTTTGTGTTTGTCGATTAGAGTATCGACTTCGCTCCAGTTAGCGGTCAAGCCGCGTTCGTCCAGCAGCACTTTGGTAAGTTCGATGGGGAAGCCGTAGGTTTCCCATAGCTTCACAACACGATCCGCAGGGAAATTCTCATCGCTCTGCAGTTTTGAGCTATCCTGTTCGAATAGCTTCAATCCGCGATCAAGCGTGCGATTGAACAAGACTTCCTCACGCTTCAGTTCCTGAATGATCTTCGATTCGCGTTCACGTAGCTCAGGGAAAACGCTGCCGAATTCTTCCACTAACACTTTCACTAACTTGGGGAGGAAAGGCTCGCTGCCGTCCAGTCCAAGTTCACGACCGAAGCGAACAGCGCGCCGCAGAATGGCGCGAATGGTAGCGTTGCGGCCTTTATTGCCGGGAAGGATGCCATCGGCAATAGCGAAGCTGCCAGATCGCAGGTGATCGGCAATGACGCGGAAGGCGACGTCTGTCTGTTCCTGTTCCGTCAGCCCGGATCGGGCAGTGGGAACTGTGCCAGTGTAGTTTTTGTCCGTCAGCTCTTTGAGCTTGGTGAAGATACCAGCGAACACTCCGGTATCGTAGTTTGAGCAAAGTTTCGAGAAAACGGTGAATCCCTGCGTGCATTGGATCACGCTGGCTGCTCTTTCAAAGCCCATGCCAGTATCGACATGGCAGGCGGGCAGGCCGCGGAAACTTCCATCGGCTTCTGCATTGTATTGAATGAACACGAGGTTCCAGATCTCGATGCAGCGCGCATCATCGGCATTTACCAGTGAACCTTTAGTGTCACCGTCAGGAGTCAGGTCGATGTGCACTTCTGAGCACGGGCCGCAGGGGCCAGTGTCACCCATCATCCAGAAGTTGTCTTTCTTGTTGCCGTTGACGATGTGCACTGCGGGATCGAGGCCTGCTGCTTTGAAAATTTCCTTCCAGTAGTCGTAGGCTTCTTGATCAAAGTCTGCGGGATCTCCCTCCGCTGGTTTGTAGACGGTGGCGTATAGGCGCTCTGCAGGAAAACCCCAGCGCTGGGTAAGTAGCTCCCAGGCCCAAGTGATCGCTTCTTTCTTGAAATAGTTACCAAAGCTCCAGTTGCCCAGCATCTCAAAGAAAGTGTGATGGTAGGTGTCATAGCCGACGTCTTCGAGATCGTTGTGCTTGCCGCCCGCACGAATGCATTTCTGGGTATCCGCTGCGCGTGGAGGATCGTAAGGTGCCTTCTGTGTGCCCAGGAAAAACGGGACGAACTGGTTCATTCCCGCGTTGGTGAATAACAGATTCGGCGAGGTGGGCATGAGCGAGGACGAGGGCACGATGGTGTGGCCCTTCTCCTGGAAAAAGTCGAAGAACGACTGGCGGATTTCTGCTGCGGTCATTACAAAGATGCTGAGAATGTGCGATTGGAACGAAAAGAGCCGGAATATTGGACAGATTCAGCGATTCGTAAAGCAATTGTCAAACTGGCTGATCATGCGTTTTGGGTTTAGCTGAACGATGCAAAGTGAGTGTTGTTAGGACATAAAAAAACGCCCGGTGGGAAAATCCCGCCGGGCGCTTTCTCTGTGAGAAAACTAGTCTCGGTAGAAATTAGTTATCGATGTCGTCAGCCGCGTCGTTTGCACCATCACCTACAGTATCGAGAGCGTTGCTTGCAGCGTCTTTCGTTGCATCAACGGCGTCGCCTACGGCTTCCTTGCTAGCGTCGACTGCGTCGCCAGCAGCATCTTTCGTTGCGTCCATGGCGTCGCCAGCTTTATCAGCGACAGCGTCTTTAGCGCTGGAAGCGGCTTCAGATGCTTCGTCTACAGCTGCGTCAACGGTCTCGCCAGCTTTGTCGAGTGTCTTTTCGCAACTAACGTTGCAGAAAGCGAGTGCTGCGACAGCAGCTGCGAGTGGGAGTTTAGCGAGTGTATGTATTTTCATGTTTATTGGCTGGGTTTGGAATTGAGTTCTAATCTTTTCGAAGGGTGGCAGGATTACCTCCCATATGCTATGCGTGGGCAGACCGGGGGAATCTCAGTCCGTTGGATTCATCAAAGCATAGTTTTGTCACAATAATAGTCTTGATTTCTGTGCGGGAACCGAATCTCGCTTTTCGAGGGGCTCAGTGAAAGTTCTTAGGGATTTCATGTATCTGATTCATTTTCAATTGGTTGTGATTAGATAGAGTGGTTCGTTTGCTGGTCTGGAATCGGAATGAATGTCACTGGCAATTCTCCTTGCACTCATCGTAGCAAGTGGAAAGTGTTATGGTAAATGAAGATTTGTTGCATAGGAGCTGGTTACGTTGGGGGACCTACGATGGCCGTAATTGCCCAGAAGTGCCCGGATATTGACGTTCACATTGTGGATATTAATGCCGAGCGAATTGCTGCCTGGAACAGTGAGGACTTGGAGAACTTGCCCATTTTTGAACCAGGGTTGGCCGATGTTGTCGCTGAAGCACGCGGTAGAAATCTGCGCTTTTCAACCGATGTTGATGCCGGCATTCGCGAGGCAGATATCATCTTTATTTCCGTCAATACGCCGACGAAAACTTACGGTGTGGGGGCAGGAAGGGCAGCTGATCTCAGGTTCGTTGAATTGTGCGCCCGCAGAATTGCTGAACAGGCGGAAGGGGAAACGATCGTGGTCGAAAAATCGACCCTTCCTGTGCGCACCGCAGAGAGCATTAAGAGTATTCTCGAAAATACTCCCAGCGAGAAAGCGACCTTCCAGGTTCTGTCCAATCCCGAGTTCCTCGCAGAAGGCACCGCAATCGAAGACCTGTTCGCCCCTGATCGTGTTCTGGTCGGCGGAGAAACGACAGAAGCGGGTGCTGCTGCGATTCAGAAACTGGTGAGTGTTTACGCCAATTGGGTGCCGAAAGAGAAAATTATCACGACCAATCTCTGGTCGAGCGAGCTGTCGAAGCTGACCGCTAACGCATTCCTTGCACAGCGGATCAGTAGCATTAACAGCATTTCTGCACTCTGCGAAGCGACCGGAGCAGACGTCGATGAAGTAGGGCACGCGATCGGTTTGGATTCACGTATCGGGCCGAAGTTTTTGAAAAGTTCAGTAGGATTTGGCGGCAGTTGTTTCCAGAAAGACATTCTCAATCTGGTTTATCTCTGCCAGCACTTCGGCTTACCTGAGGTGGCCGCCTACTGGGAGCAGGTGGTGACGATGAACGATTACCAGAAAGGCCGCTTTACGCAGCGAATCGTTAAGTCGCTCTACAATACTGTCAGTGGTAAAAGGCTGGCGGTCTTCGGATTTGCTTTCAAAAAAGATACCAACGACACGCGTGAGTCTGCGGCGATCCGTGTCTGCCGCGATCTGTTGGAGGAACGTGCAGAGCTGGCAGTCTACGACCCAAAAGTGCCCGAAGCGCTGATTCACGGGGACATTTTAGGTGAGCCCGGAGCGGTTCACCCTCAAGTTACCGTTACCGAAGACGCTTACGCTGCGGCGGAAAATTCGCATGCGATCGCGATTCTTACAGAATGGGATGAATTCAAGGATCTCGACTGGAAACGCATTCACGATTCGATGCTGAAACCGGCAAGTGTATTTGACGGCAGAAATTTGCTGGATCACGCAGCCCTGCGCGAGATCGGATTTAAGGTCTACGCAACTGGCAAAGGCTGAGCTTGATTCCCTGCCTTTCTTGGCGGATGCGTGACGCGTGAGATTTCTACCATTGATTTTGGCAATCGTGACTGCGGTGTTGTTAGCACTGCAGTGGGTGCCTGACTTGGCGGCGCAAAAGGAGACCCTGGCAGCGGTCGCTGCTGGTGCTGTGCTGCTGCTTGTGGGCAGTCTTGTTTTGACTTTGAAAAAAGTTGGACCTGCTCGTCAGCCTGCGGTGACTCCGGCCGCCGTTGCGCCGCCTGCTGTCGCCGATTCAAGAGCAACTGGAACTGAGGCGATCGGACTTCTGGCAGCACTTCAGGAAAATGGCCGTCTTGTGGATTTTCTCATGGACGATATCACGTCCTATCCGGATGCTCAGGTGGGGGCTGCCGCGCGCATTGTGCATCAGGGCTGCCGCTCGGTGCTGGATCAACATTTTTCTATCAAGCCAGTGTGTGAGAGCGCTGAGGGAGCGACTATTTCTGTGCCAATTTCTTATCGAGGTGACGAATACCGGTTGTCCGGAACGCTCGCTGGAGAAGCTCCCTTCACCGGTGCCGTCGTACATCGCGGCTGGAAGACGCAGAAGGTGAATCTGCCGCGTATCGTGGTGCCGGATGGTCAACTCCCTAACATTGCGCCAGCAGAGGTAGAGGTGAAGAGCTGACACGGCGATCTGGCCGCAGAGATGCTATATTTGTCCACACGCACGACCGTCTGTGTCTGGCGTGGAGTCTGTGTGGATTGACTACTTTAATAAATCAACATGAGTGATCCTAATTACAAGTTTGCCCTGGGAATCGATCTGGGCACGAGCAACACTACTGCCGCCTTCTGTGATCTAACAGATCCAGAAGTGCGCATGCTGGACATCACCCAGGTGCTGGGGCCGAACAAGACCGGAGAGCAAGCGATGCTTTCCTCCGCCTGGTACCTGGCTCATCCAAGCGAATTTCCTGAGGGAAGTTTGAAGCTTCCGTGGAGCGCATCTGCCGAAAATGGTGCAGTGGGAACTTTCGCCAGAGATCATGGCGCGCAAGTGCCGGATCGGCTGGTCGTCTCGGCCAAGTCGTGGCTGTCACATCCGAAGGTGGATCCACGATCGGCCTCACTGCCGTGGATGTCGCCGCTGGAGGATAAAGAAAAAGTGTCCGCGTTGGAAGCGACGCAGCGCTATCTGGAACACGTTCGAGATTCGTTCCTCTGGGAGCAAAAGGAAGCCGGAGTCGAGCGCGCGATTGCGGATGGCCTGATCGTCATTACGGTTCCGGCTTCGTTTGATGAAGTCGCGCGCAACCTGACACTCGAGGCTGCGGCCAATGCTGGACTGGGCGAAGTCGTGCTGCTGGAAGAGCCGCAGTCCGCTTTTTACGCATGGACGTCGAATGCTGAGGCTGAGTGGATGCGGCAGGTGAGTGCGGGCGATTGTGTGCTGGTGTGCGACATTGGTGGTGGCACCGCTGACTTCAGTCTCATCGTAGTGAAAGATGACGACGGCGATCTGGGGCTGGAGCGGGTCAGTGTTGGCGAACACCTGCTCCTGGGGGGGGACAATATGGACATCGGCCTGGCCTATTGCATTCAGGCGCAAGTCGCGGAGCAGGGGCATGAACTGGACGAGTGGCAGTTTCAGGCGCTGACGCACAGTTGCAGTAAGGCCAAGGTGCAGTTGTTCTCCGACTCGTCACTGGATCAAGTCCCACTGTCGATTCCGACCCGGGGGGCCGGACTGGTGGGTGGCACAATTTCGGCATCGCTGGATCGACAGACGCTCGATTCAATGGTGCTGGACGGGTTTTTCCCTATCACTACTATTGATGACTTGCCCGAGCAACAGCCGCAGGCAGGACTGCAGGAACTTGGATTGCCGTACGCTTCCGATCCTGTCATCAGTAAGCAACTGGCACGTTTTCTTACACGCAGTTTAGCCAATGTCAGGGCCAACCCGGAATTGACAGCGCTGGTAAGGGATGACGCGCTGAAGGAGTCGTTCCTTTGTCCCGATGCGGTGCTGTTCAATGGCGGAATATTCAATGCGGAACCCGTCCGTGAGCGCATCCTGCAGCTGCTGGCGAACTGGAATGGGGATTCGGAGGTGCGCGCACTGTCCGGCTATCGGCCCGACCTGGCAGTGGCCATTGGTGCCTGCGATTATGCTCGCAGTCGTGCCACTGGCAGCGGAATTCGAATCAAAGCAGGAACTCCCCGCTCGTACTACGTTGGACTAGAATCTTCTACTCCGGCCATTCCCGGTCTGAAACCGAAAGTGAAAGCCATCTGTATCGTTCCCCAAGGCATGGAGGAGGGGACGGAATTGCTCATAGAGGATAAGGAATTCGGGCTTGTCACGGGCGAGGATGCATTGTTCCGCTTCTTCATGTCTGAAGTGCGCAGTGGAGATGCTCCGGGTGATATCCTGCCGGATGCTGAGCGCGTACTGCAGGAATGTGCCAGCCTGAATTTGGGACTCTCCCAGGCCGATGGACACGAACCGGGCGAAATCGTGCCGGTGAGGATTCAGTCGATTGTGACCGAAACAGGCAACCTTCAGCTCTGGATGAAACACGCGCAGACTGATCAACGCTGGAAGTTCGAGTTGGAAATTCGCGGAAACTGATCATTAGCCGGCGAACAAGGTGCCTTTGATATTGACAAAAGTGCGTCGGGAGAATCCCTTTGGCGTCACTGGATTGAACGATTTCCTGAACCATGAGCGTCCCTAAAAAACTTCTTAATGACCCGAATGCCTGTGCGGCAGAACTACTTGATGGCCTGATCCTTGCTTATGATGGGCAGTGTGAGAAGGTGGGCAGGGCTTCGATTGTAAAAAAGAACATTGCTGATGGCAAGGTGGCGCTGCTGATCGGCGGGGGCTCCGGACATGAGCCAATTTACCACGGCCTGGTGGGCACAAATCTGGCCGATGGTGCTGCCTGTGGCGATATCT
>JBNMNB010000150.1:0-19062 GCA_051270635.1 Verrucomicrobiales bacterium
AAATTGACTGGAAAATTGGCACCCGGACACGGATTTGCACCGCGATTTCCTGATTCAGAGTCAGGCGTCCTAACTGTTGAACGACCCGGGAGTTGGGTTATTTGGGATATACGATTCTGGAGCGATCATTTCGAAACTCTCTGTTCTTCAAATGATCAATCTTAAATCCTAAATGTTAAATAGAATGGCTCGGGAGCGTGGATTCGCACCACGATTCCAAGCTTCAAAGGCCCGTGTCCTACTGTTAGACGACTCCCGATCTTTCATAAGCAGGAGGAGGAGTGGTGACTTTCAGTCGCCATCTTCTGGGACAGCAATGATGGCGACTAAAAGTCGCCACTACAGCGGTTTCACACGCTACTGAGCCGGCACGCTGAGCACACGCGGCCCCATTCCCATGGCGCTGCGGCCTCCGCTCATCACTCCAGACGTCACTCCTTTAGCCATGCGACTCCCCATCCCGACAACATTTCGCGGCAGATTCCAAGCCGTCTGGCCCAGTCCTTTTGCCATATTGCCGAGGCCACTCGCGGTTCCACATCCAGTCAAGCAGGATGCACAGGCGAGCAACATCACGAGGCGAGCAATTGTCTGAGCTTTCATGCGCGAAGACTCGACTCCGTCGCCGCTGCCTGCAAGTGCCGTTTTTTGTAAATTGGTGCCGAATGCCGGTTCTGCCCCGACGTCCCCGGAATGGCGATCCGATGTCCTGCTATTGAACGAATTCGGCTCTGAAAAATGGTAGGGGCTGATGGTAACGCTCCACCGTATCCTGCGTGTAGAACAGGCGTTCTTCTTTTGAACTAAGCCCCCTTTGAAATTAACATCTATGATTTCTCATTGAGGACGGGATCTATGATTCTCTCGGAACTCCCGCCAAAAAATTTCAATTCTAAATCTTAAATGATGCATGAAAAGTGTGCCATGCCGGTAACGCTCCGGCTTCTGCTGTTTGGAAGACAGCCATCATGCTTCTAGACCAATGGCACTTTGCATGGAACAAGGATGAAGCGCCGAATACTCGATCCCAGATCGTCCATGATAAATATAAGGATGTGCTGGAGGGATTTGCACCCTCGTGATGCAGGTTGCAGCCGCACGCCTCGCTACTCGGCCACAGCACAATCGAAAATTGGCACACACGCATGGATTCGAACCATGATAAAACTCCTTAACAGGGAAGTGCATTACCGTTATGCTACATGTGTCTTTGAACGAAAGGTTGGCCAACGGGATTCGCACCCGTACCGCATCCTTCACAGGGATGAATGCTAACTCTTACACTATGGCCAACATCTTAGAAAATGGCACTCCTGACGGGACTCGCACCCGTTTCGCCAGCTTGAAAGGCTGGTGTCCTAACTCATAGACGACAGGAGCCTTGGGATGGATGATGGGAGATTATCACTTGAAGACTGGGACTCTTGACTGTGGTCAGGATTCCCAATGATTCATCATCCCTATATAGAATGAACTCACACAACATCGACGATCTATTGGACGAGCTGCCCTCAAGTTTGGAGTGCGCTGGTCTCGACAGCGCTTTTTTGCCGGACAAACATCGCTCGGACAGAAAAAGCTCCGTCTAGCCGGAGCACTCCAAACGAACCGAGAGTGCTCCGAGCGTCGGCCCAACGATGTGATGTGAGAATTGAAAAGTACTCACGGAGGGACTTGCACCCCCGACCTGCCGGGTAAGAGCCGGCTGCTCTACTCGTTGAGCTACGAGCCGAATGAAAATGGCGGAGCTTTGAGGACTTGCACCTCATTCCACGAACAGTGGAACGTATCGCTTAGCAGGCGAACTCGATGCGCTTGCTCGGTTAAAACTCCAGAAAATTTTCCCAACAATTAGTAATTTAGAGTCGCGACTGGGCAGTCGAACTGCGTTCTCATCCTGCCGTCGTGCAGTTCGTCGTCGAAATGGCACTTCCGGTTGGATTCGAACCAACAACCTACTGCTTCGAAGGCAGTTGCTCTTCCATTGAGCTACGAAAGCAAAAATTGGTACGAGACGGAGGAATCGAACCCCTCGACATCCTTCCCGCGGTTTCACGTCAAAGCGTTAGAAGCACTTTGCGGGGACGCCTCGCGTTCTGAAACTGAAAGAAGTGCCTGCGGCGGGATTCGCACCCGCACTGAATCGAGCTTAAATCGATTGGTTGTCTATGCGAACGCATTCGCGTAAGCACAGATACCTCGCTTCGCGATCTGCCGTTGGGCTACGCAGGGTAAGATAAATAAATTCCCCAGGCAGGTACTGCCCCTGCTTTTACGGTTTAAAAGACCGTTACATCACTTTAATGTTTCAAGGGATTTGATTGCAAAGCGTTCCCGCCAGGACTTGCACCTGATCCTCCTACTTCGCAGAGAGGTATGCCTCTACTACACCACGGGAACATTGATTGTAGTTGCGGCGGAGGGATTTGAACCCTCGATGACGTGCTTATGAGACACGTGACTTCGACCAGACTTGTCCACACCGCTATTTTGAAAAAGTTGGCGACTGAAAGTCACCACTACTTGGAAAAATGGCGGCCCATGCCGGTTACGCTCCGGCTCGAACTGTTCGACAGACAGTCATGCTACTATTACAACAATGGGCCATTGAAAATCGTGGCTGACAGGGAGTTGCACCCTTCCCTCACGCGCTTCAAACGTGTGCTCTCCTGCGTGAGCTATTCAGCCTTTTGAATGAAATCGTCCTGCTCGGTAACGCTCCGAGGTCTGTCGGTTATCGACCGACTGCTCTACTATTGAGCTACAGGACAATAGAAATTCGCGTCCTAGCGGAGAATCGAACTCCGGTTTTCTGATAGAAAGTCAGATGTGATAGGCCACTACACTACAAGGACAGCTAAAAGAATGGCGGGATGCGGAGGGCATGCTCCCCAAGCTCTGATTGAGCTCCATCCGTTTTCAAAACGGTTCCAGCACGCTTGTCTGGTTCACATCCCATATTCCTTCCTTCGATGACTGGTAGGTGCTGGTGGTAATGCTCCACTCGTCAACTTCCTGCCTTGTTTTCTGACTACGGGTTTACAGTCCGCTGGCAGGAACAGCACCTTTTGAAAAATGGTTACAGGCCAGTACCTTCTGGCATGAATTCTAAATGAGGCTTGCAGTCCCAAACCCACAGCCACCCAGCCTGAAACTGGGCGCTGCGATTTGTTGGGATGGGCTTGTTACCATGATCGAAAGTTAAGAAATTGGTCGCGGTGGCAGGAGTCACACCTACTTCTCAGTGTTTCCAAAACACTGCTCTCCACTCTTCGATCTCACCGCGTGGAAATTTAGGATTTGAGATTTAGGATTCGCGATCGCTCCCCTACGGTATCACCTGGCTCCAGGGAGCGGTGCATCCACTATTTCGCTTGGAGCGCTCAGGCTCGACTGAGCTTTTTCTGTTCAAGTTATTCTTGTCCGGCAAAAGAGCGCCGTCGAGCCGGACGCACTCCAAATCTTGACTCCTAATTCTCAACATAATGTGTGGGCTAATGGAAATGGAAGCGACGGGACTTGCACCCGCCTCACGCTGCTTGCAAGGCAGTGTCGCCACTATGGCACATGCGCCCCCTTTGATTGGATCATGGATGCTGGAGCAAGGCTGCATTGAGCGCGACGGCGAGTAACTCCCGGTGCTGCGAAATGATCCTTGGCCCATCATCCGTGATTGTTATCTAAGATTTACGATTTGATCAAAAGAAGAGGAAAGCGGTAGTCAGTGGCCAGAGTTGATTCCCATCTCGCTTCCCAACCGCCCTACCAGAACGAGCCTGGCCACTGATTACCAATTTCCTCTAGAAAATGATCTATCCTAGATCTTAGTATGAAAAAATGGCACACCGCCCTGGTGCTGCCCCAGGCAGGTCGGGATTTGGAATCCCAACTGCACGGCTGGTGCGCGGCATGCATTGGCATTCTCTTTGATTGATCACTGACTTCCGATCCACAGTTGTTCCGTTAGCGCAGCTCATCACCACGGGATGCGCAATGGCATAGGGTGGATCAGCATAAATGCTGTCCTGAGTTATAGTTCCGGGTTGAACTGTCCGGGAACGTTGAATCGTCTTATCAGTGAACGTTACGAGAACGCCTTATTGTCTATTGTATTTGCTAATAAAAGACGAACACCGTTACCGCTTCTCTCGAAGGGTAGCCGCAGGATTTCTCGACGGACGTTTCGGTGTTTACAGGCACACCTCCCAATAACAGGCCCTCTCAGGTCGCTCGGATCTGAGAGGTAAATGAGCGAACGCATCCCGTAGTGCAGCCTCCCCGTCTTGTTAGATGGGTTCTGGTTGACCAGCGGTGGTTCAACTGCTATTGTTTGAACGTCTAAGAACAAACGTAAGCTTCGAACCTGGTTCGGAATTTACCTTTCATCGTCCGCTTCCAGTTTCAGCTGGATGCGGACGTTTTGGTTCCGGCTATGTTAAAAAATGAATTTCTCTAAGTTAATCAGTATCAGTAAGATCGTTTAGGGCGATCAGCCCTGGATCAGGGCAATAAAAAACCCTGCTTCCGGTTGGAATGCAGGGGCTCATGTTCAAAAAATCTGACAAAGTCGATTTTATCTACATGAACCACGCCTCCCTGTTTTCTCATTTGATTGCATCATCCATAAATCTACAGGTTGCTCACAACGCGGGCCGCAGTCGAGGATCTCGATATGCATTCCGGGATAACTACCTGAATCCAGCCTCGCACTCAGCACACACGCAGCCAAAATCGGTTGGCCAAAATCCGACGAATCGGCGGCCTGCCCGGGGAGCAGTGTGCTAAAGTTTGATATGTAACTGGGTGATGACATTAGAATAATTTGCTGCGCGACTTATACCACATATCATTTAATAAGTCAAGCAATTCTTACTCTGATCTTCCCACAATTCCAGGGCACTAACATTACCACTGACTCAATCCGATTCCCATCTGTCGTGTTTCCAGGTAGCAGAAGCGCCTGAACTGCGGGTTGTCGGCTCACTCTAATTCTGCTATTCTGGCGCCATGCGTGTATCTCATTTGCTTCTTTCCACGATCATCGGCAGCTTTTCCAGCGATTGTTTATTGGCGCAGGATGTGCACTCGTATCCGAATTCACCGGTAGTGGAAGAGAATGGAGAACTGCGTGTGCTGGCGGATGTGTTCACTTTCACTGAAGGTCCGGCAACGGATGCTGATGGAAATGTCTACTTCACGGATCAACCGAATGACAGGATTCTGGTGTGGACGGTCGATCAGACTCTTCAGACTTTTTTGACGCCTGCCGGGCGTTCCAATGGCCTCTATTTCGACCAGCAAGGCAGGTTGATCGCCTGCGCGGACGAGAAGAACGAGCTCTGGCGAATTGACGTGAAGACCAAGGAGAAAGAAGTTCTGGTGTCCAATTTTAATGAAAAACTGCTGAATGGGCCGAATGACACCTGGATTGATCCGCAAGACGGCATCTATTTTACAGATCCCTTTTATAAGCGCGGCTACTGGGAGCGAGGTGACCGAGAGCAGGACGGTCAACACGTCTACTTTCTGGCGAAGGGCGCAGAGAAACCGATTCAAGTGACGGACGATTTATTCCAACCGAATGGAATCATCGGAACTCCAGACGGAAAGACACTGTATGTCGCCGACATTCGGGACAGCAAGACCTACAGCTATGCCATTCGCGAAGAGGACGGAAAACTGGTGAATAAAAAATTGCACTTCGCAATGGGCTCAGATGGCATGACTCTGGACGCTGCAGGAAACCTCTACCTCACTGGAAAGGGAGTCACGGTGGTCAGCCCCGAGGGCACGAAAATAGAACACATCCCAATCCCGGAAAATTGGACGGCGAATGTTACCTTCGGCGGCAAGGATCGCGACGTCCTATTCGTGACTGCGATGGACTCGCTCTACGCATTGAAGATGAAGGTATCTGCCGCTGGGAATGCGCAGAAGAAAGAATCAGGGCAGTAGCGATGGCTAGCGAATGTCAACCACTCGCCGTTACTAAAATTCTCCCTGGCGAACGAGTTCTCCCTTTCGCTGCTTGTCGGACTCGTAAATTTTCTGGATATTGATCCCGAATGTCTGGTTCATTCCTGAGCAAATTTCGGCCAGATGGGATTCAGCAGCAGCAATGATCGCCCGCGTCCCCTCAGCCCAATTGCCAGCCTTGAAATGGCCGTGACCACACTTGAGCATATCCTCCACATGCTGGGCGCTGACGAATGGCTCGAGGCCGTAGCCGATCATCAGCGAAGCCATCCCTCGCTCTGAATCAATCGTTAAAAGAAGGTCATGATTGTCGCCAGCCTTGTCAATTTTCCGACAAATGCCACTGGTATTGAACAGCCAGAATGCAAAAACGGAAATGGGCAATTTGGGTGACGGGTGCACTTTGGTGACAACCGAGAACTCGCACTGCGGAAATCGACGGCGAAAATCTTGCAGATTATTGCGCAATCCTCGAGCTTCTTTCTTCGAGAAAATCTGATCGAAGTCGGTAAGCCCCTGCTCCAGACTAGTCGCCACGCCAAAGGCTCGCTGAACTTCAGCGAGTGTAAATCCGCATTCAGAGCATTGTTCCAGACTCTCGTGCGCGGCGGTGCTGCAGTAGGGACACCTCATGGTTGACTGAGATCACTAGAGATCGAGGCTCTCCTTGAGTAAAGTAAATAATCAAGGAAGCCGAATAACTTCCAGCATTCCCACGCGTTGCCCCCGATCAGGCCCCATTTTCGATGCTCGACGCCAGCGATTGATTCCACGACTGCATAGGAGTCATGCTTGTCCAGTCGGGCTCCCGTTGCACGCCATATCCAGTGGCATTCACGACGGACGTGCAATCGATCATGCCGCCTCGAATATCCATGAACCATTCACCTCGGCGCTGGACGTAAAGTTCCGGATAGTCATCTTCGATCACCGCAGTCTCTTTCGAACTGAGATGGGACAAGCCGTAGAAATAGTGATGCCCATTGCGTTCCGCATTTCTCAATCCCAATGCGACTACCGTAGCACAGTCCTGATGCAGCGAGACCATGGGCATATGCGTCAAGTCCTCTGCACTCATCAGCGTCGGAATGCCGCGCGCTGCCAATTGATCACAGAGCATACGATTCAACAGCGACTTGAAAACTCCCTTGCAGTTCTTGTGCGACACTCCGGTAAACCCGAGCGCCTGGGACTCTCGAAATGCCTCGACGACACCATCGCCCTCATCAATGATCAGCGGCTTTCGGCTGGCAATACGACGAAGGACCGTGGACGCCGCCGCGTCTACACTCATGGAACGAGGCAGGGGTTGCTCGATCAGAGCAATGCTGCGAAAAAGTTCCGGCAACTGCGACTCTAACATTGCTACAAATTCTTCGAGCGCATCCAGATCCGCGTAAGCCTCATTACAATCCAGCGTCACATAAGGATTACTGATCCTCTCACTTTTGAGCACCTCCCAGATGCGGCGCAATCTCTCGATCGCATCTTCGGCATTCCCTGACACCTTGATTTTGAAATGCGTCAACCCGTCCTGACGAATGTATTCTTCCAGCGTCTCAGGCTCGCCATCGTTCACTCGATCTTCAGCGGACAAGTCATCGGATGTGAGCGGATCGGCCAATCCTACAGTATGCCGCACAGCCAATTGTGTAGTCGGATTAGAAGGCAGCGATGTGTAACCCTCGATACCGCTCAAAGATGCGTGCACATCACCCCCTCGAATTTGAAAAAGATCACGCTCCAGTGCTAACAGAAAGGAACACCCTTCCGCGCGACACACAGCATCAATGAGTGCTCGCTCCAGGATCGAAGAAGCAAAGGCGGAACTGAGATCTTCCAGCCCACGACGACGGCCTTCGGCCAGGATCTGCCGGTAACAGCAATGCCACAGACCAAAAGGCGAACTGAATCCAGCGCTCCCCTCACTGCGGTAGGCATCGGCAGCAAAGGCGACCAGCTCCAGCAACCCCACTAATTTCTGCTCCGCCGTGAGCCCTTCCCGCTTGTCCAGCCAACCGACTGACGGCCAGTCAGCTGAACAGCCAAAACTGCGCGTCTGACCGTCACTTCCGACCAATTCCATTCGCACCTCAGCCAGCGCGCGCAGGTGCTTTGGAAAAACGGCCTTTCCTTTGCCGATGAAGAAGTCCATGCGCGGCGATGGCGTTTCGCGCATGAAGAGGTCAACAGATGCAATTCGATAGGACATGGGATTCGGAGATGGTTGACTTTAGAACAGAAACAGGCGCGGCCCTAAGACCGCGCCTGCCTTCAATAATCAAAAAATAGATATGTGTTAGAGGACTTTCGTGACACCAGGAATCGCGACGGGATAAACACCATCTGCATCCGGCATCAACTTAGGATCGGCATCGAATGCCAGGCGATCAGGGAACAGGCTGTTGTCAGCGGCCAGCGCCTCATCCCACTTCAACATTTGACCGGAGTAAGTGGCATAGCGGCCAAGGATCGCAGTGAAAGTGCTCTTCGCACCGTAGTAGGCATTGTTCAGCGGCTTGTCATTGCGGATCGCATCGTAGAAACGGTCGTGCTCAACTTGGTATGGGTTCGGATCGTTCTCGCCTTTGTGACGCCAGACTGTCTTCCCGTCATAGTCGACGATACGCCCCGGAGTGATGATACCCTTGGTGCCAAAAATGGTTTCTGAAACGCGATTCCAACAGCCCCCCTGATGGCGACACTGACTGTTCATCTTGGTGCCATCGGCATAAGTGTACTCGACATAGTGGTGGTCAAAGATCTCACCGAAGCGCTTGCCTTTACGCACTTCGCGACCGCCCATCCCCTGCGCGCTGACTGGGAAATCTCCTTTAAACCAGTTGATGACATCAATATTGTGGACGTGTTGTTCAACAATGTGATCACCGCAGAGCCACGCAAAGTAGTACCAGTTGTAGATCTGGTATTCCATTTCCGTCATACCTTCCTTGCGATCGCGCACCCATGGGCTGTTGCCATTCCAATATGCCTGCGCACCGATGAAGTCACCCGCAGCACCATCGAGGTACTGCTTCATTGTCTCAAGGTAGCTGTCCTGGTAGTGACGCTGCAGACCAACGACCACTTTCAATCCTTTCTCATCTGCCTGGCGCGCAGCAGCAAGCACCTTGCGGATTCCCGGTGAATCGGTGCCTACTGGCTTCTCCATAAAGACGTGCTTACCAGCGGCGATTGCAGCCTCGAACATGATCGGACGGAATCCGGGAGGCGTAGCGAGAATCACGACGTCACACAGATCGAACACCTGCTTGTAGCCTTCGAGACCAATAAACTTGTTCTCCTCTGGCACGTCCACTTTATCGCCATGCTGTTTCTTAATATTTTTAAGTGAACCTTCCAGGCGATCGCTGAATGCGTCTGCCATCGCGACGAGTTTCACTCCTTCGTTGTTCAACGTCTGCGCCGCAGCGCCACTGCCACGGCCACCACATCCTACGAGTGCCACTCGCAGGGTCGAACCGCCGGCCACTTGCGCGCTGGCTTTGAGAGGGAGCGACGCAGCAGTCGCGGCAA
Organism: Verrucomicrobiales bacterium; assembly: GCA_051270635.1. Lineage (GTDB taxonomy): Bacteria > Verrucomicrobiota > Verrucomicrobiia > Verrucomicrobiales > DEV007 > JAGROY01. The sequence continues at coordinate 9,514 of JBNMNB010000150.1, forward strand.
TTGCGGAACCTTCAAGAAACTTGCGACGGCTTGAACCGGGCAAAAAGGTCGAAATTTCGGGCATGTTCGAGGATTCTTCAGACATAGTGGATTTGGATATTAAATGTTTGGAATCTCCAAGGTTTGCACACTCTGGTTGCCAATGGCGAACCGAAAATCAGCGAAGTGTTTCCTGTTCATTTCCTGAGCAATCGATTATCGAATTTTACGGAAAACGCTGCAATTCTAATCTTCCCCATTCAGCCCCGCCTACAAACGGAAGAATCGTTGCAGCTGTAGAGTTGTAGCAGCCCCTTGCGTGACCTGACTGGCATGTGGTAGAAGTCTCAGAGATGGAAACGGGAAGAATTTTCAGGACGACGGCGGCGGTGCTTTTGCTCTGGTGTACCTCAGCATGCGACAGCCAAAAGTCGGAGGTGAAATCTGGATTGCCGATCGAACGAACGATCACCGACACCAATGGGCGCTCACTTGCAGTGACGATCATAGGCAAAGACAGCGATACCATCACGTTCATCCGCAAGAGTGATCAGAAACGCTACACTATTCCACTAACAAAACTTTCCACCGGTGATCGAAACTCCCTCAACCGATTCACCAATGAAGCCGCGCCCGAAAAGCCCGCAAAGAAACCCCAGTTTATCGCCAATCGAGAACGCGAAATTGCGAAGTTGAGGAGCAAGATTACACGACTCGGGCAGGAAGCCAGATCGGGTGACATGGATGCCATGATCAGAAGACAACGCTACAGACAAATTGACGAAGCCCACATTGAGATTGAGAAAATTGAGATTTCAATCACTGAATACAAATGGCGCATGAAGGCTGACTAATTGAGTGCAGAACCCCAACCAAAATAAAACTCAGTCCTCAGCCCCCCCAATCCGTGCAATCTGCGGATAAAGCCAGCAAGCCTTTACGCTTAATCGCGTGTAGCGGTCAGTTCATTTATCCACAGATTTCGCAGATGACACAGATTTTGTTATTAATGATGATTCGGGAGGAGCCCGAAGGACTATGCCACGGCTTCTGCTCGACTACCCAGGCTTGGATATACCTGTTGAGTCAACTTCTGGCGATGAAAGTGAGTAACTTGAATGTTTGCGTTATTACGGTCAGTTTCCCTGCCCTGTAAAAATACTTAAAAGGGACGGACACGAATGGCGCGGGTTTTCAGCATTCTACAGCGATGGCAAGCTCGTAAAATTCACGAACAATCCCTGAGGTAAGGAGAGCGGATAGGAGGCCGATGTCTGACTAGATGTCGCGGAGCGACAATTCATCTCTAGCCGGGGCGCTTTAGCCCCCTGCCAAGTCCGAATGAATGTCCCGTCGCGATGCGACGGCTCAAGACCACTGACTCGATTGAACCGTCGCATCGCGACGAGTCACGTTTAATTATTGCAGCGGGGGCTGAAGCACCCCGCCTATGATGAATGGTCGCTTCGCGACCGGGTATGAGATTTGCGTGCTGGCGACATGCAGTCAGACTGCCTGATGGGCAGTGAAACTGAAGGCACTTCTCCTGTCAAAACGTGATATTAAGGGACGCATTCTCATGAATGAACACTTGGACAGGAACTGCTAAGGGACGTGGTCGAATGGCACGGAGAAATTTTCTTTCCAAGGGCGTTATTCGCCAGGCCAGGCACACGGCTTGAACCTTCTATTGTTCCAGCGATACTGTTCGTCACTACTACGTATGCTCAAGATCAAATACCTGATTATCGTCGCCATCATTTGCGGCCTTACCTTGGTCGTGTCTACGCTCGTTCACATTAACGAGACCACCAGTGATAGGCACAATGAGGCAAGAGCTCAAAGCCTGCGAAATTCAATTAAGCAATATCACTTACAATACGGGCAATATCCATTGAGCAACGATGCCAGGCATTCAGACGTTTCATTGGTTAGCTCCAAGCCGCTCATGGATGTGCTACTAGCGAACAATATTGAACAGAATCCACGAAAGATCGAATTTGGTGAGTGGCGGACAGCATCCGATCACAGCGGAGGAATGCTCAATGAAACAGGGAATCCTAATTTTGGAAGTCTTGTTGATAGCTGGGGATCTCCCTATCGCATCGTTTTCGACACCACGGAAGATCAAAAAATTACGAATCCAAACCCAGACGCTGCCGTCAAAATTCTGGGGCTCTCTATACTGGTTTATAGCGCCGGTCCAGACGGAGACTTTAAAACGTGGGACGACAATCTGAAAACCTGGTAGTTGAGTCGAGGCTATTGCGATTTCATATTTCTCGTGGAACACTCTTTTATGCTACGGAGTCAATACCGAGTCGGCGGGCTTCCGCGATGAGGAAGCGTTGGATTTCTTCGGCTTCTGGTAGAGCGGTTTGATATCAGGAGATGAATATGAAGCTATCACATTACCCCGGAACGATGCCGATGGAGATGGCGTGTCGAATGTTGTTGAGCGGGTTCTGCGCACCCACGCTGATTCAACGTTCAGCACTCCTCAGGTTCTCAGCGCGGACACCTTATCCAGTAAGAAAAACTTGCGGTACTTTTTCCACCGCCCCGGGTGAAACTTACCACCTGGAAGAAAGTGAAGATCTAGTCGAATGGCGGCCTGTCAGGGACATCGAAGGCGGCTCATTCCCTACTACAAATGATTTACCCCGGAGTCCTGGAGGTAACAACGCTACCTGAGAGCAACCAAGCGCTAGTCGCCGTTGTTCGATTTATCCCGCTGCTGTTGCACCAAAGCCATTTTCAACGATCACTTCTTCAAGTGCCAGTTGTCCGGGTTTTGGCCAGGCGTCTTTGGTGCCTTTGCCGATCGCTACCATGGGCCCAATTACATGGTCGTCTGGCAGATTGATCAGCTTTGCTACCTCATCAATGTCGAAGCCGATCATGGGACAAGAATCATAGCCCAGATTTATTGCCGCCAGCATCAGTGTCTGCATGGCCATGCCGATGGAGCGTTGCGCCTCGTCGCGCTGGAGCGCGTCGCGTCCTTCGTGGAACGGGCCCATCCATCCCACCAGAAGGTCGGAAACTTCTTTCGGTGCATTGCGCCAGTAACGCGCGGGTTCCTTTTGCCACGCTTTGGTATCGGCTGTCATCAGCACCAGCAGAGAAGCATCCGTCATCTGTGCCTGGTCATTGCCGAAGTCTTTGCGAATTTTTTTACGCAGTTCGGGATCGCGCAGGATCACGAATCGCCAGTGTTGAATATTGAAACTGGTGGGTGCCTGAATGGCGGCTTCGAGAAGCGTCGTCTCTTCGTCTGCCGACAAGCGATGATCAGGGTCAAATTGCTTGATCGATCGTCTTTGATAGATGGCTTCAAGTATGTTCATTATGCGAACAGTAAAATGTTAGAGAAATCTGAAAGGGTGAGGGGAGCTGAGAGTCAGGCTTTTCCGCCGAAGCTGACGTGATCGTCCAAGTCGAGGTAATCGAACCAGGTGGCGATATCTTCTCGCTCGGCGCCGCCCGCCGCTGCGATCTGTTCGTTGATGAATTCACGGCTTTCGTTGTCGGAGGGAGCTGCTGCTTCGCGAAATGCCGTCCATTGGGCAATCTCCCATTCGTCTCTCTTCGCTGGTGCGTTCTCGGTGATCCATTTTGAAATCTCGCCGTCTCCTTGTCCTTTGGCGACCTCCGCCTTCAGCGCCGCAGCATCGAGTCCGGTGAAGGAAAAGAATCGCTGGTCAAGTGGGCAATCGTAGTGGTATTCGCCGACCTTACCGGCAATTTCTGCACGGCATTTGTCAAGCAGGCGAGGTAGCAAAGCGTATCCTCCCAAGCGGATGCGAGCGCTTCGAGGAGGGCGTTGGGTCAGGTCAATGGATTGCATGTTTTTTCGTTTGAGATGTATATGACTACCATGAAATCGACCGGTCGGATCGTTTTGATTTAAGAAAATAGCTTTTATGGGATGGGCAAAAGCTGCGCTGCGATGAAAATAAGATTATCGCGCAGTGGTTCGACGTTTCGGGCGATAATGGCGTGTTGCTGCGACCCTGTCCAATTTTTGCTGTTGAGGTCTGCTGTTCTCTTAGCATTAACGTCTTTGCCAATGCTTCCGACTTCGATTTCCTGCTCGATGACGGCATCGACGTTGGCCGTCCGTCACCTTGTCCGTCGGCGAGAACTTTTCGCATGGGTTCGCTGAATCCTGCGACTTCTGGCGCAAGTTTGACGACAAGGCACGGGCACGAGCACTGGCCGTCGTTTTCCAGAAAACAGATATTTGCGAAATGTTGTGCGAGGAAGGCTTGTTTTGAGGCGGCCAGCTTCGTAGTGTTTTCGCACAGAAGTAAACTCCTCCAAATGAATAGTACCTCCTTTCTTAAATCCTTCCTGACCAGTGCTTTGCTGGTTCTGTTTTTCAATGGTGTTGCGTGCGCTGCGGCGGACAGCATCGTTGTTTTCAACGAAATTCACTACCATCCTGCTGATGAGGAAACGGAGACGGAGTGGATTGAATTGCACAGTCTCATGGGCGTAAACGTGGATATTTCGCGCTGGCGAATTGAGGGTGGCGTTGATTTTCGATTTCCCGAAGGAACGATCCTTCCTGGCCGAGGGTATCTGTTAGTGGCGCTGGATCCATCGCATGCTTCGCTCGCCGGAAAAGGTGCGCTTGGCCCCTGGCAGGGGAGGTTGAGCAATGGCGGCGAAGAGTTGCGTATCATCAACAACAATGATCGGATCATGGAGCGCGTAAACTATGGTGATGGAGGCGACTGGCCGGTCGGGCCAGACGGTTCGGGTGCCACACTGGTGAAGATCAACCAGGAAACTGCCGACTCCAGTCCATCCAACTGGACGCATAGCGAGACCGTCGGCGGCACGCCAGGGGGAACAGGATCGGAGCCGCGTGACTTTTCGATCATCGCGTTGGATTCGGAGTGGAAATATGATGAATCCGGCACTGTTCCTGCGAACTGGAATGCGTCAGATTTCGATGACGCCGCATGGTTGGTTGGCAAAGGGGCGTTGTACGCTGAGCGCGCGGGCGATGATCTCGAAGCGCCGTTTGGAAAACGCCTCACGCTTGGCTCAGTAGCTTATTACTTTCGCCAAGACTTTAGCTACGATGGTGATCCAGCGGCGACGACACTGTCGTTGCAAACGTTCTATGATGATGGACTTGTCGTTTACGTGAATGGTGTCGAGGTGTTCCGCGATCAAATGCCCGATGGAGTGCCGGACAGTACGACTCTGGCATCGCGATCCATCAGTGATCCAGAACTCTCTGATCCGATTGTGATTCCCGCAGCATCGCTGATCACCGGAGCCAATGTGCTCGCTGTGGAAGTCCACCAATCAAGTGCTGGAAGCTCCGATATGGCGTTTGGCGCAACGCTGGCTGCAATGGAGGCTGCGGTGCCAAAAGTTGCGGCACCACCGAAGCTTGCATTCAATGAAATTGCCGCCTTCAACGCGGAAAATTTCCAGCTTGAGTTTATCAACCTTACCAGTAACCCGCTTGAGATCGGCGGGTATCAGATTCGTTCGACAACCACCGAAGCGAGCCCATTCACGCTGCCGGCTGCCAGTCTTCCAACAGGGGGAGTCGTGGTCTATGATCAGGCGCAACTGGGATTCACTCCGGCGGACAACGACAGGCTGTTTCTGTTCGACCCCGCTGGTGAGAAATTGCAAGACGCTCGCGGTGTCACCGCTCGTCTCCGAGGACGCTCTCCGCAGCACGATGGCGAGTGGTTGTATCCAACGGAGGCAACGTTCGGTAGCACCAACGTTTTTGTGATCGAAGACGGCATCGTGATCAATGAGATCATGTACAACCCATGGTCAATTACGGCAATCCCACCGATCGATGCACAGACTGAGCTTCAGAGGGTCATCGATTACGGTGACGGCTGGCGCTATGACAATACGTTCGCCGATCGTGGCGCAGGCTGGGCTGGGGAAGCGCATGTCGATTGGACATCGGCACCAGGACCACTTGGTTTTGATAATTCGACACTGCCAGTTCCAATTGTCACCGAGCTACCCAATCCGAACACGTTCGATCCGAGAGCGGTCACTTTCTACTTCGAAAGCGAATTTATGCTGACGGCTGATGAATTGGCGAATCTCTCCGGGATCAAGCTAGCGCATATGGTCGATGATGGGGCTGTTTTTTATCTAAACGGTACTGAGGTGCTGCGGCACAAAATGCCTGAAGGTGAGATCGGTCCGGACACGCTTGCGACCAATGGTGGTGACGGGGAGATTGTGGAATCTGACATCTTGCCGGTCGATGCACTGGGGGTTGGGGTGAATCGGGTTTCCGTGGAGGTGCACCAGTCCTCGGTCGGCAGCAGTGACTACGCTTTCGGGTGCAAAGTTGAGCTAGATGTCATCACAGCTCCAGCATCTCCTGGGCGCCCGTTTTCCGAATCTGATGAACAATGGATCGAGCTTTACAACCGGGGCACGGAGGCGGTTGACCTGACCGGCTGGAGTTTCTCAGCAGGGGTTGCATATGATTTTCCGCAGGGAACGATGATGGCGCCTGGAACATACCTTGTCGTGGCGAGGGACGAAACCGCAACCAAAGCAATATATCCGGCGGCCAGCATTATTGGCCAGTTTGGTGGGCAGTTATCGCGAGGGGGGGAACGTCTGACGCTGAGTGATGCCAACAACAATCCGGCTGATGTTGTCGAATATTTTGACGGAGGCAGCTGGCCTGGCCTTGCTGATGGTGGTGGATCGAGCCTTGAGTTGCGTGATTCCAATGCGGACAATTCAAAGTCGGGGGCCTGGGCTGCAAGTGACGAGAGCGGCAAGAGCGAGTGGCAGACGTTTATTCATGAGGACAGGGCTCGAAACCTCAATGGCGATCCTCAGAACTACCACGAGTTCATCTTTGGATTGCTCGATGAAGGTAGTTTTCTGATCGACGACATTTCGCTCATCGAAGATCCAGGCGGTGACAATATTGAGATGATTCAGAACGGAGATTTCTCAGGAGGAGATGCCGACAAATGGCGCCTGCTTGGCACCCACCGTCATGGCGAAGTTGTCCCAGACCCAAGTCAGCTGGGAAACAGTGTGCTCAGGATGAACGCCACTGGCTCGACCGAACACATGCACAATCACGCCGAGACGACTTTCGCCAATGGTGAGCGCACCAGTTCTTCGGCGACCTATCGCTACTCTTTTCGCGCGCGATGGATGGGCGGATCAAACAAGTTGCACACGCGCCTGTATTTTAACCGCATCCCGCGGTCGAACCTGCTCCCGGTTCCTGAGAATCTGGGAACACCAGGTGCAGCGAACTCCACAGCGGTTGCGAACTATGGGCCAACCTACTCCGGGTTGACCCATTCGCCAGTAGTTCCGCCTGCAAACACACCGTTCACGGTTTCTGTTGACGCCGCAGATCCTGATGGGATCAACACGCTTGAGCTTCATTACTCTGTGGACGGTGCAGATTTTCAAACTGCCGCGATGACTTCAACCGACGGAGCAAAATTCGTCGGAACGATTCCTGCACAATCGGCGGATTCGATTGTGCAATTCTATGTTGAGGGCGCAGATGCCAAGGGTGCGACATCACCCGAGCCGCGAGGTGGCGCTGATTCTCACGCATTGATCCGTGTCGACGATGGGGAGGCAGAAGATCTCGACTTTATCAATAACTTCCGCATTACCATGACCGAAGCAGATGCGGATTTCCTTCATCTGGAAACGAACGTGATGGGAAATGACCGACAGGGCGCGACCGTGATCTACAACGAGAGAGAGATTTATTACAATTGCGGTGTCCGGTTGAAAGGAAGCCAGCGTGGCCGCAACAGGCAAGTGAGGGTAGGATTTAACGTGGCGTTTCCCGCTGACAGGCCGTTCATGGGTGCGCATCGGACGGTTGGTGTTGATCGCTCAGGTGCTGGCGATCAGTTCAGCCAGAAGGAGATCATGGTGAAGCACGGGATTTACCACGCAGGTGGAATTGTTGGATCAATGGAGGACCTCATCCGGGTCATTTCGCCCAAATCTTCGCACATCGGCTCGGCTATGCTCGCGAAGTCCCGCTACGATGACGAGTTTCTCAACAACCAGTTTCAGAACGGTGGGAATGGACACTTGTTTGAATACGAACTGATCTATTTTCCCACAACCACCAGTGGTGGGGCTGAGGGCCTGAAGCGCCCGAATCCCGACAGTGTGGTGGGTGTCTCGGTGAAGGATCTCGGTGGTGATGATAAGGAAGTTTACCGCTGGCACTGGCTGAAAAAGAACAATCGTGATGCCGACGACTACACCGGGTTAATCAATACGATTCGGGCGATCGGTCAGTTTGGCGCAAATGAAAGCGACGAAGTGATAGCGGAGCTTGATCAGTTGCTTGATATGGATCAATGGCTTCGTTCCTTTGCCATCCAGGTATTGTTTGGGATCGGCGACAACTACGCCAATGGCTCCCAGCACAACGGGATGATCTACATTCGTCCTGAGGACGGCAAGGCGCTCTACTTCCCGTGGGACATGGATTTTACGTTTTCTCAGGGTGGCACTCAGCTTACCAACAACGGGGATCTGCGCGATTTCGTTCGAGTTCCAAAGTGGGAGCGAGCTTACCTCGGCCACCTCCATGATATTATTGAGACAACCTTCAACCGCGAATATATGGGACCGTGGGAGGATCACTATTCCACGTTCTTGCCACGGGAGAGGTTGAACTTCGCCAGTACGATCAATTCGCGCGCGAACTCCTTCACGACGGCAATTGAAGGGGGCATTCCACCAGTCGACTTTGCGATTTCCACGGAAAATGGTTCCTCTGTGGACTCATCATTGTTCACTCTGGAAGGTAAAGGTTGGGTCAATGTGAGGCAATTGCGATTGGCTGGAAGCGGTGCATCGCTCAACATCGACTGGATCGATGAAGACACCTGGCGGGTAAAAGTGCCAGTCGTGCCGGGCGCCAACACATTTGTCGTTGAAGCCATTGATTTTCAGGGCGCGAAGATCGCGGAGAAAACGGTCGAAGTCACTGGCACCGGTAGCATCGCCCCTGCGGCAAAAGGAAATCTGGTGGTTACTGAACTGATGTATCATCCTGCAGATGGCAATGATTTTGAGTTTGTTGAGGTGCAAAACATCAGCACTTCCCAGTCGATCGAACTCTCAAATGCGCGCTTTGATAATGGCATCGATTTTGAATTTGGCAGTGTGGTGCTGGCCCCGGGCGAATTCGCGGTAGTTGCCGGATCATCGCAGAATTTTGAGTCGCTGTATCCTGGTGTTGCCACTGTGGGATCTTACCAGACGGAGGACGGTAATCGATTTTCCGATGGTGGTGAAAGAGTGACTCTTGTTGACGCGGGCGGTGAGACTATCGTCAGTTTCCGCTACGACAACAATGCGCCGTGGCCGACAGAGCCAGATGGCAATGGTCAATCGCTGGTGCTTATCGCGCCCGAAACAGATCCTGACCCGGAACTGCCCGAGAACTGGAGAGCCAGTAGTGCTGCCAAGGGAACGCCAGGTAAAGGAGAGCTTGCGGGAGGAGGACTCGAGGATTGGCAGATGGCGAACAATATTCAGGATCTCGCT
>JBNMNB010000151.1:0-18875 GCA_051270635.1 Verrucomicrobiales bacterium
AGTGGTATTCCTTCGATCATTGTCGGAAACGGGTCGGCGAGCCCCCTGACCAGGCAAGTGCGCGGGCAAGTAGAAGATATGGAAATGCCTCCACTTTCGAAACGGAAAAAATACCCTTCACTCACTGACCAAGAAATGAATTGGATAAGCGCCTGGATTGATGGAGGGGCCCAGTGGCCGGAAGGAATTGGAATCGCGGAGTGATCAAAGATCCAAAAATTGCTTTTGATTGTGTGATAGGAGCGAAACAGGGTAGTCTGTTCCTGATTCCGATTCGATGATTCATTCCCATCGGACAACTCGATGGCGGGCACATTCTCTATGCTCTCCTGCTCCGGCGAGCCCACCTGATTCACAGAGCTGCACAAAGAAAGGTGTTACCAAGCTGCCAATTTTGAGATTGCTAGACTGCCCTACGCAATCGACCTACCCAACCAATTCGCGAATTGGCTTGATATCGGGATCCACCAGGAAATGAGGCCGACCAGCGCTGTCTTTGATCGTCTCGGCGCTCAGATCGATGCCGATGTTCTTGTAGAGAGTGGCAAACACTTCCTGGAATTTCACTGGGCGCTCAGTTGGTTCTTCTCCACGGCGGTTAGTAGCGCCGATGACTTGACCAGTGTTCATGCCGCCACCAGCCATTAGTGCGAAGTTTGCATTTGGCCAGTGGTCTCGACTGTTGAGCTTATTGAGTTTCGGCGTGCGGCCAAATTCACCCCACATCACAACGGAGACATCTTTGTCGAGACCGCGCTCGTGCAGGTCTCTTATCAATGCAGAGAGGCCTTGATCGAGCAGTGGAAATTCTTCACGCGAGCGCGGAAAATTCATGCCGTCACCACCGTGCCAGTCCCACCTTGAATAGTTGAGCGAGACAATACGCGCTCCGGCTTCGACCAGGCGGCGGGCGACGAGGAAGTTGCGAATCATCTTTGGCGCACCATCGCGTTGATAGCGTGGATCGTTCACTCCGTAGCGATCAAGGATCCGTGGATCTTCTTTGGAAAGGTCGAGCGCATCGGCGACTCCTGAATTGGACAAGATCTCAAGCCCTTGCTGCGTGAAGGAATCGATCCCTTCCATCGTGCCATGGATGTCCGTATCGCGGCGGAACTGATCGAGCGAGGCACGCAGGCTATTGCGATCCTGCAGGCGCTCAAGCGACATGCCGTGAAGCGTCATATTTTGGGCGCGGGCATTCGGATCTTTGGCGACCATACCCATCGGCGAGTGTGCTGCTCCGATAAAGCCTCCCGTTCCTGGTTCGCCCCATGTCCGGTTGCCTGTTGCATACATGAGAGAGACATTTGCAGGAGCACCGGGTAGTGAACCCTGGAGTTTTGAGACCCATGAACCGAATGATGGCCAACCTCCAGGAGGTGCCGATTTGTCACCGAACTTTCTTCCCGTCATGCACTGGTAGCAGTCGTGACGGCCATCGGAATCGGCTAGCGAACGGATGATCGCAAATTTGTCCGCCATCTTCGCCAGTCTCGGAAACATCTCGCAGATATCCATGCCTGAGACGTTAGTCTTGATGGGCCTGAATTCTCCACGGATCTCTGACGGTGCGTCCGGCTTCAGATCAAACATGTCGAGATGGGATGGCCCGCCAGGCAGATAGATATTAATAATGGCCTTATGCGAACTGCCGACGTTGGCCCGCGCCTCCAGATTGAGCAGCTGCGGCAACGCCATTCCACCTGCGGCCATTCCACCGATGCGCAAAAAGCCGCGCCTGGAAATACCATCGCAGTGGGTGCGCCGTGGATCGGAATGGCCGAAGAGGTCGAGCATAGGCTGGCTCAAACTAGCCAAGAATGGTGGAACTGTCAACAGTAGAACGAAGTTGCACTCCGTTATCTAGTTGTAAATATCACCGCTTCATTTACCCCAGAAGCCGTTTTCAGCCTGAAACTGTCAGTGTTGTAAGAATCGGAACCGGATCAAGGCTCTCGTCATTTTCCAGCGCGACCACGCCGGTGATTCGCGCCATTATACATCCCCGACTACTGCTGGTGGAATCCCGAAGAATCCGATCTATCCCAGTTCGAGCTCACCGCTCCCCACTGGTCACCTGACTTTGAATCGCAGCAATGGCAGCAATCTGCCAATTCGGCAAATTCCGCCAATGCGACCGATTCCTGGCAAATCCAGGAAATCTCTCTCGACGCCGACACCATCCTCGTTCTTGATACGGAAACCCCAGATCTAGACGAATTCCCGGAATTCTTCTACGACTGAACCACTTTCGATTCCGAGGAAAAAAGCAGCCCAGTTCTCGCCCTCCCGCACCGATATTGACGGTGCGGGCGCACATCCCTCTGTTCTTGAATCATGAGGAAATGCGCCATTATTACACATCCATGCGGTTAATGCGGAGTTTTTGGCATCCCACGCACCCCAACTGCCGGAAATCACAAGAATACCGGCTCACTGCGTGATTTCACTCCTTTCTCCTCCTGCCCCCCCCTCTTTCCCCAATCTCCGCCATTCCATGAACACACCCCTGGTAATTAAAGTTCCTACCGATAACCGAGATCAATTGGTGCGTTTGTTCTCAGTGGGAGCAGTTTGCGGATTGCTTGCGTGGCTTCCTGGCTGTGATCAAGCACAGTATCCCGCATTGAAAACAGGGAATGAGAGCTCAGTTGCGATTACACTTGCACGAGCAAAGGCATCCCACGTGAAAATGGAGAAAACACTCGCTGAATTACACGAACGACAAAGTAGCGAGAATCCTTTTATCGGCGACGGCAAAGTGCATCGACTCAGTGGCGCTCTGGCTAAAGTGGATCGAGTCAAAGATACCGAAAGTTACGTGCGAGGACTCATACAACTGGGGCAGGCGAATATCGACTATGGCGATCTAACTACTGGCCTGAAGCAACTGACAGCAGCCTACAGGATCATCGTAGAGTTCAAGGCGCCTACAGAAATTCGACGAGACGCTGCATTTCAGTTGGGCATCGCCAATCTACGTCTTGCTGAAACGGAAAACTGTTGTGCCAGTTATGCTCCTGAGAGCTGCATCATGCCGCTACGGGGGGCGGCCATCCATACCCGACGGACAGGCTCAGAAGCAGCGATCCGCTATTTTTCCGAAACGATGAGCCTTGCGGGAGACGACGAATCTCTCCGCATGCGAGCACAGTGGCTGCTTAATATAGCTTACATGACCCTTGGCGACTTTCCCGACCAAACTCCAGAGGCCATAAGATTGCCTTCCTCGGTTATCGAGTCGCCCATTGATTTTCCGCGATTTCCGAACGTTGCATTGGCCCTTGGTCTGGCTACCGACAGCCTGGCTGGAGGGGTGGTTGCTGATGACTTCGACGGCGATGGCGACTTCGATCTTATCGTTTCGAACTGGGATTCAGGAATCGGATTGCGTTATTTTGAGAACCGGCAATCTGCTGTGTTCGTAGATCGTTCTGACGAAGCAGGCATTACAGGTATACTCGGCGGCCTGAACATGGTGCAGGCCGATTACGACAACGATGGCGATCTGGATGTTGTCGTTCTGCGGGGCGCATGGTTGCGTAAGGCTGGCGCTGTTCCAAACTCACTGCTTCAAAATCAGGGCAATGGCACATTTCTCGATGTGACATTCGTCGCGGGACTGGCTGAAGTGAACTATCCCTCTCAAACTGCTGCCTGGACAGACTACGACAACGATGGCAATCTCGACATCTTTATTTCTTCTTACACGGCTTCCCCGGAGGACCGCGTTCGAAAAGCATTGGACTTGCCCTTTCCGGGTGAGATCTCCGGTCACTTCCGTGGCGATGGTAAAGGGGGCTTTGACAATTTAGCAAAATCGCAGGGGTTCGAAATGCCGATGCTCACAATGGGATGCAATTTCGGCGACCTCAACAACGACGGATTTCTAGACGTGTATCTCGGCACTGGCGATCCAGATCTTGAGAGCCTGATGCCTAATATGCTGTTTCTGAATCAAGGTGGACGCAGATTTGTGGATGTTACGATGAAATCGGGCCTTGGTCATTTGCAGAAAGGTCACGCCATTGCCATTGCGGATTTCGATCAAGATGGTGATCAGGACATTTTCGAGCAGATGGGAGGAGCAAAGCGTGCAGATGCCTTCCGGGATGCCCTCTATCAGAACCCTGGATTCGGGAACCACTGGATCGGCGTGCATCTCACCGGAACGACCAGCAATCGCAGCGCGATAGGGGCCCGCATTCGCGTTGAGTTCATAGAGGAAGGAGGGAAGCGTTCCGTCTACCGACACATCAATAGTGGGGCCAGCTTTGGGGGCAATCCTCTGCAGCAACACATCGGAATTGGTAGTGCCACATCGCTCGAGATACTGGAAGTCTTCTGGCCAACAACTGGAGAAACACAAGTGTTTCGCGACATCTCAGTCAATCAAGTCATCGCCATCTCAGAGGGAGAAAGCACTTTTCGCATTCAGCGATAGAGAGTCCACTAAGCTAAGCAATCACCATTGATTTGACCAGGACAATGAAAAGACAGCCGGTTAGTATCGATTTCATTGTCATTTGATACGGGAAAGTATGAGCGGTTCCTGACTTGATCGGGCTGAAACATCGTGCGTCGATTCGTAGCCATCGGGCCATCGCACCGATACCGATACCGATTCGAACTTGGAACTACGGCCTGAGAAAAACAGCGATCCGCTTGATTGCGAAAGATACCCACCGCCACTGTAGATTTCCTGAACCTGTACCGCGCCTGACTGATCAGTCACCCGAACTCTGGCACCAGAGATGTCACTGCCAACCAGCCTGATGACCAATCGCTCTGATTCTCGTTGATTCAAGTAGGCCAGCGGGAAGCCGTCGTTGATTCCAATCAAGAAATCTGGCTTCTGGTCACCATCAATGTCAGACACCGTCAGCGAAGTGGCATCGCCTGGGACAATCAGACCGCTCTCCTCTGGCCAGACAGGTTCGAGTAAACCGTCCCCTGAACCACGCAAAAGAAGGCTCAACCCTCCGTCGAACCGACCCGTCTCGGCCTGAGGCCCAAAGAAATTCTGTGCCAGGTAGAGATCCAGGAACCCATCGCCATCAGCATCAACAAACGCCAACCCGAATACGGGTGAAATCTGCGCAAGTTGCGGGAACGGCTGCCAGTCGAAAACTCCTTTGCCATCATTGATCAACAACCCGGACTCCAGTGTATTTGCCACAAACTGATCCGCTTGCTCAAGCCGTTCCTCGGTATAAATTTCGTCCAGAGTCGCCGTCGCAAATGCCCGGAACGATTTAAATTTGTCACGCAGATGTGGCATCGCATTGCTCGAACAACTCTTGCCTCGCACCGGATAGAGAACCCCGTTTTCGTATTCCGCTTCCACTAAATTCCGCGTCCCATCGCCATCGTAGTCACCGTAAAAAATCCGCACTGGTTTGTCGACTGATGCGTGGTATTTCGAGTTCAGACCGTGATTCCCGACGGCATAATCTATATCACCGTCGCTATCGATATCACCACCAGCAATGCTGTTCCACCAGCCAGATCGCGCTGCAAGACCGGCTGCCGCAGTCGACTCTGAAAGCCTGCCGTCGCCATTGATGAAAAGCTTCACCGCTCCCCACTCATGGGTCACTAACAAATCCACCCATCCGTCACCATTTACATCCGACCACAGAGCACTGGTGACCATTCCAGAATCTGCAACCCCGGCAAACTCTTGCGCCACATCCACAAACTTGCCTCCCTCATTTCTCAACAGCTGATTCCCTGGTGCCAACGGATACTCGCCGGGGATAACTCGCCCCCCCACAAACAAATCGACGTCGCCATCGCGATCGAAATCCGCAGCAGCAACGACACTGCCGCTGCGACGACTTACCGGAATCGTCCCTGGCGCTGCCTTTGTGAATTCTCCCTTACCGTTATTGAGATACAACCGATCCTGTAACTCCGCTGCATCCTTAGAGAACTCATAGCTGCCGCTCACGACGTAGAGATCCTTGTCGCCATCGGTATCTGCATCAAAAAACACTGCCCCCATGTCCTCGCATGCCTTGTCATCGCGAAAAATTTCTACCCACTGTGCCACAAATTTTGCATTACCTTGATTGAGGCTAAGTTCCGCAATCTGTCCTGCCGCGCCTCCAATGAACAAATCATCGTCACCGTCGCCGTCGATATCTCCCCAGGCGGTACTCGCTCCCAGTTGCGATAACTTGTTGGGCAGCAAAGGCTGCACCGCATAATCGTCAAAGTCCCTTTCGACGTGTTTCTGCAGCAGCAAATCTGCTTTCGCAAATAGCGTCGACCGCTCACCCTTCTCAGGTTCTGCTGGCTTGAAGTGCCCTGACTCCAGCTGCGTAATAACCAAATAGTGATTCGCCTCAAGGTTATCGTAAT
This sequence comes from Verrucomicrobiales bacterium, assembly GCA_051270635.1. Lineage (GTDB taxonomy): Bacteria > Verrucomicrobiota > Verrucomicrobiia > Verrucomicrobiales > DEV007 > JAGROY01. The sequence continues at coordinate 6,370 of JBNMNB010000151.1, forward strand.
CTTGGACGCCGCCACCAGGCCAAGTCACGGTTAAGCGATCAACCACTTCGGCATCACCAATACCGAAGTGCAGCAAGGGCTCGTTCTGTGACATGAATCCGCTGGTAAGCACCAATTGCCTCTGTTGCTCCACGCCGCCTGCACTGACACTAACATGCCCGCCTATTGCCATGCCGTTCGCTTTCGTCCCTACAAGCTGAACTACGATGCGATTGCCTGTTTCACTGTCATTGCGATAAATCGAAACCGGCTCCTCCGCATTCATGACGACGAGATCGAGATCCCCATCACGATCCAGATCACTGCTGGCGGCACCGTAGCTAACCCCATCCTTTCCGATGCCCCAGGAATCACTGACATCAGCAAACTGGAAGCCGCTACCGGAATTGCGCAAAGCTCGATTCTTCTCTTCCCTGCGCGGCATATCCTTCAAGTAGTGCCACTCGTGACGTTCACGCAGCTGCTCAGCCGTAAGCGTGTAGTCAGAATCGTTCATGGCACGGACAGTGCCATTGGTCACGAACACATCCTGCCAGCCATCGTTGTCGAAATCAGAAATCTTCACCGCCCATGTCCAGTCGGTGCTATCCAAGCCAGCCATCGACGCCCCCTCCAGGAATCGCCCAGTGCCAGTGCCCATGTAGAGCGCATTGCGCATGTATTGCGGCGGCAGAGAATCGTTGGCCGTCTTCAAAATGGCGCCACCCATGACTCCCATGGTCGTCTTTTGTTTGAAATGATTAGTGGCCGACATGTCGGCCACGAGAAAATCCGAGAAGCCGTCGTTGTTCAGATCCCCGAAGTCCGCTCCCATGGAAAACCATGAAGTATGTGGCAGCCGTTCACTGATCTCATTTCGAAACTTCCCGTCCCCCTGGTTCATGTAGAGTCTGTCTTCGGCGATCATGTCGTTTCCGACGTAAAGGTCCATAAGCCCGTCACCATTTGCATCCCACCACGTCACCGAAAGCCCATCGCCACGACCGCTGATTCCCGCCTCCTTGGAAACATCGGTAAAAGTCGCACCATCGTTGCGCAGAAGATAGTCCTCGCGTCCGTAAGCGCGCACGCCCCAGTCGTCGCCCTGTTCCCATAACAGATAATATTTATCGTAGTCGGGCTTGATCACACGCTTTCCGTTCACCCGAGTGTGCGCGTCGTTCCCCTTGTAGCCGCGCGTGTCCTCAAGTCGATTGGTCAACACGTAGAGATCCAGGTCCCCGTCATTGTCATAATCGCAAAACGCCGGCGTATGGCTGGCATCGACGATATCGACTCCGAATGCCTTCCCCTGTTCTTCAAACCGAACGATCCCATCGGAACCAACGCCCTGATTCACGAATAACGCGTTTGGCGCTTCGTAGTTGACGACATAAATATCGAGATCACCGTCGCCATCGATATCCGCCATGGTAACGCCACCTGCCCAGCGATCGCCACCATCAATGTTTCCTGCTTTGTCGGTGATATCTTCAAACCGGATCGCATCATTCTCTCCCGCGACTTGGCGATAGAGCCTGTTGCCGACTGCTCCACCAGTAAAATAGAGATCAGGCCAACCATCACCGTCGACATCGCCAATGGCCAAGCCACTGCAAGCAAAACCCGAATGGTAAAGGAACGCCATGGGATGATCCACTTCGACAGTGCTGATAAAACCTACGCCGGAGCTATCAGCTGGAAGCTCGGTGAACATCTGAGTACCTTCACTTTTTTCGGATCGCGCACGCAGTGGTACTGCAACGATTCCCGGTGCATCCGATGCTTCAGTTGCTGCGTCTGATGGCCACGGCTCCAGCCTCACGGCGCTTGGCGCATCTTCGCGCTCACCGTCCCCGGATTGGCTACAGGCGCAGATCACCCCAACGCAAAATGCAAGCGAAGCTTTGACTAAAATCGACGGTAGGTAGGTGGCAGAAGTTTTCAGAATAACTCGGAGCGGTTTCAATATTCCACTATGAAAACAAATCGCTAATGTGTCAATCATCGCTGAGATCGAGCGCGCGTTAACTCATTGCGGAATGCCGTATTCTGCGGTTGTAGAGAGACCGCTTTTTCAAAGTAACGAATCGCAGCTTGCTGCGATTCACCCACGTCAGCAAGCACTTGAATCCAGAACAGGCCAATTTCGTCCGTCGTGCTCAGTCCATACTGCACCCGCACAGTTGGATCGTTAGGGTTTCGAGGATTATCTGCTGAGTTATCGTAAGTAATACGCTGCACAATTTTCGAATCTTTAGGCAATCGCAGCGGCTTCTCGTCCGTCCCCCTGCCCTCCGGTGGATGCCTGGATCGATGATGCCGGTGTTGCCGCAATGCCGAAAAAAACCGCGCGAGCCCTGAACGGACCCGCGCGGCGTTGTTCAACCAGCAACTAAACTAATCAACAACCAACATTTTTGGAGGCGTCTGAGAGAGTCCCCACTGGTTGCGCCACCTTTACTCCACAGGGTCTTCGATCATCCGCAGGCGCAGGAATCGGAACGGACTTTCGCCGATCGTGTCTTTCAGGCAGATCACGACTTCCTCAAGGCCATTGCCCAAATCGGTGACGCTCACCTGGTCGAATAACTCTTGCGAACCGTCCCACTGGCGGAGGTCTGCAGACGCCTCGACTGCGGCAGTAATGCTCCCGACATCCCTGCGTCGCTGGAAAAAGATGGCCAGACTCGCTGCTTCATTGTTGTCGCCACGACGCACCCACTCGGGACGGATTTTCGGCACATCCCAGCTCAAGGGGTTGGTGCCGAGGTAGAATTCTTCCATATCACCAGTGCCATCTCCATCGAGATCCCCGAACGCTTCAGCCAAGCCATGGTTCGCATGGCCGTGAATGCCCGCCAGAAGCCCGGCCAGCCAATCCTCGAAAGGAATCGGATTGCGATCGAGGCGGCGGACAAGGAAGTATGCACGGCCAGCGGGACGATCATTGATGGCCAGTTTGAAGATGTGGAACCCTCCCGGCAGATCAGCAATCTGGTAGGTATGCTCCGCAGTCGCAATGTCCACATTCGGCAGGTCCCCCCATGGCGTTACCGTGATCGAAACATTCGCCGTCACCATGTGCCCGTCCACTGCAGGTTCTCCCCAATCGATGCCGCTGATCACACCGTCAGGCGAAGTAATTTCAACGTCTATCGTCGCCGAGTTCCGGCCGCCTTTGGCCTCGATCGCGACGGCGAACGCGGGATGGGGATCAGGGACGACATTCCAGCGGAAGGCCGTTCGGGCGTAGGGCGTCTCGTTGATAAGGAAGTAAACCTCATACAGTTCGTGTGGCGGAGGCAGGATACGGAAGGCATCGTCGCGCACGGAAACGGCCTGAACCTCAGCAAATGAAACAGGGCCGTCGATCTTGGGTACCACGACAAAACTCTGCGGGTGCGTGATGACCTCGGGACAGGCCTGATCCGGCGCGGGTACGGTCGACTCGTAGTAGACGGTCACCACTCCAGTGGCATCTCGAGCAACTTCCACGATATTCACCGCGTAGCAGCCGTTCGGTTGCTGTCCTTGCAGCACGCCGAGAAGCGTGTGCGCTCCAAGGTCAACCGGCGGCTCCGGGGGCAGGCTGTCAATTGGCACCGAACCGCTCCAGGCCGCCGCCCATTCATCCGGCGTCTGAATGACCAGATTCTTCGCCTCAGGCGCATACCAGTTCTCCAGATTGAGGGGCTCGAACGGAATCGGTTCGCCGCCGCCACCGCCATCTCGTAGCAGGCGGTAGCGGTGATCTTGAACGATAACACCTGGATCGACAATGAACTCAACGCGCTCCGCCACGGCCGGCAGATAAAACGTTGTTCCAACTCGACGCACCTTGCCCCAGTCGGCAATCTGATAATACGGATAGCCCATGAACTCGACATGAACGTCAGCGGCCACACCGGCGGCATCATGGACGATCTCGATCGCCGCTTTCGCGTTATTGCCACCCTCTCCCGGACGATGGAACAGCGTCCGCGCCAGGACTTGTCCATTCACCCGGAATATAACCGTGTAGGAAACCTGCAGCACAACCGGCGGCTCAGGTGGAATCAGGCCCGGAAGGGGATCCTTCTCCTTCTGGCCAGCGACGATCATCTCGCCTGGAGGCGGAGATGGCAAAGCGACGAAATTTTCGACGAACTTAACGGGCAGGTCGACCTGAGGGATGCTGATGATCTGGTAAGGATACACGAATTCGTCATCCGGCGGCGGCGGGCCGGGCAGGATAGTATCATATTCCACGACCAGACTGCCAGTGACAGCAATAAACACCCGGCTGATCCTTACTCCGAAACCGAGCGGTTGCTGTCCGAGCGCCACTCCAACCAACATGTTGGAATTAAAATCCACAGGCGGTTCCGGCATTCCGGCGTCCACTAAGGGGTTCCAGTTATCGCCGATAAGCGCCTCCCAGTCTTCAACGTTGCGCACGACGATTTGCAGCGGATTCTGGAACCATGCCGGGCCGAACGCTTCCCCCGGCAACACCTCAAAATCCAGCGACTCGTCGTCGCCGCCTCGCGGCAGCAACTGGTAGGTGTGATGTTGCGGGATCACCGCAGCCGCATCGGAAGCCTGCGCGGTGGCATCAAGGTAGTATGTGTTTCCCCGCAGGACAGGACTGCCCCAGTTGTCGATTCTATGGTTGAGCAGTTTCGTGGTAACGTCCGCCAGCACCTTGCCACCTTCGTTGCGAATGGCAATCTTCGCACTTCCGCGAACGACGTCCGGCGGGATGTCGACCAGAAGGTTGCCTATGTTTCTCGCCGTGTTCACTTGCCCAGCGTTGTTAGACAATGCACCCCGCATGAGCGTTAATTCGTAGTGACCATTCCACGACGAAGTCCAACCACCCTGAGGTGCGAGAATATAGATCGCCTCAATGTGGCGTCCGCCCTCAATGGGCTTGAATTCACGAAGCTTCGCAAAAATCGGCTCATCAAGGTGTTGCAATTCGCCCGCGGGATCGATGCGCACGCCGCTTAAGATCGCGATATCATCATCCCCAAGCGAGTTGGGATCGATCGGCGTTTCGCTGTGGTAGGAAACGTGGACTTCAGAAACGGCCTGAAGTTTATGCACCGGACGCGCATCCGCGTGAGCTTCGAGATTAAATGAATGCGTTGGAAACGGGATGCGGCCAAGCAATCTGCCCCTAGCGGCGAGGCCATTCACCATTTCCACTCCACCTTCCACCAGATGGACTTCCAGCCCATCGAAAACGTCGGAGGGATCCAGCCATTGCCCCCATCCCTCCGCACATCCGATCACGTAGGTTGCGTCAACTGCAGCGCCATCGGCGGTCCTTTGGTACCCGACCAGCCTGGCGAGTTGTGAAAGACACTCGGGGACAGGCCCATTGAAGTCCATCAGGTGAACCCTGGGATTGATAACACGGATTTCGTCATCTCCCAATGTTTTGACATTGACCATCGAAGGTCCGGAGTAGATGACGTGAAACTGATGGCGCTCGGCGGCTGGATCGAGCGCCGTCGTCCGTAGTTCAGCCCGCAGGCCTCCGGATGCGGGCGAAACGAATTCTTTCCGGGCGAGCCTCTGACCGGCACTTGTAATAACGAGCGTCCAATCTCCCTTCTCCAGCAATCCGAGCGCATAGCGATGACTGTCCGATCCCAGTTCGCCATCATTCTGGTTCGGAACGTCTCCGGGCTCGGGAACTGCGGCCGTCTCAATATCGATGAGGATCCGGTTGCCAGCCAGGCGCGTGGGCTTCCCCCAGTTGACGATGGCAACGTGAGGTGAAAGGGTCACCGTCACAGCCGCGGTATGATCGTAGAAGCAATCGTCAGGCCTGTCGCCCGCAACCACGCCATCGGGACAGGCTACCTGGCCAGTGAAGACGACATCAATGTTTCGCACACGGATGTTTCCATCGGGCCCGGCCACTTCGAACCTTGCTGAATCGCACACCTGACCGTTGAGGCAGAAGGTGAAGGTGTAGATTCCGGGCTCCGGCTGCGGTATCTCATAATTCATCGCCCACACTTCAGGATCAGGAACGTCCGTGGCCAGTCCCGCTTTGGCATTCACAAAAAAACGGTTGCCCGAGCGCTGGATTTCGCCTGCAAAGGAAACCCGCCAGTTCGGCTCCAGAAAGCGCACGGTGACATTTGCCGACAACGGCGCAGCAGGCCCCTGCCGTATCTCCACGTTGGTCTCTGCGGGAACTTCCAATGGCGTGTCCGGTTTCGTAAACCGGGTCGTGCTCAGCAACCGGTCATTCACTCGCGTCTCCAGCAAATACGCCCCGCCTGGCAAGTCGCCAAATGGATAAGCGTGTGATGACGCGCGGATTCCATTGGGACTGGAAGTGGCCTCAATCCGCAGGAACAGGCGCTCTCCATCACGCATCACTTCTCCCCAGTTCACCACTGTGGGAGATCTGAATTTCAACCGCACATGTGCCGTGCACCCGTCAGCGCTGTCGACGACATCGACACTCCAATCTTCGACTTGCACTGGCAGGGCGCCACCAACACGGACTCCAAACGTGCCCAGCAGTTGGTGTTCCACAAAGCCGCCGTCCCGCAGGCCCACGGCATTCTGCCCGACAAGCACCGAGTAGGAACCATTGTCGGCGTTCTTCCAGGTGTCGCCGTCGGGAGCGGCCAACGAATACTTCGCCGAGATCGCTCGTTCGCGGATCCATGGAAAAAACACATCACCTTCCGGCCCGAACAAGCCGAGCTGTTCCCGCAGGGCAGGGTCAGCAATGAGGTCCCCGGGCGCCAACTCATGGTAGCCGACGAACTTGGCAAAGGTGTTGAAACCATCCGGACTTACGACCCAAATGTCGTCATCACCGAGCGTCGAAGGGTCCACTTGATCATAGTACGAATAGAGGCTTTTCAGGCCGGACGTCTGTGATGCCGGAGTTGGGGGTAGGCACGTTTGCAGGCCCATCCGGCGCGCGCCGGAACGTGAAGCCGTTCCGCTATAGACAAGGAACCGGGGCGTCCCGCCCCGTGTCGCGTATTTGCTACGGGCGAGACGCAGCGAGTGACAACTGGCATTATTTTTCTATTCACGAATGAGGCAAATCCGGATCCTGATTGGGCTTTGCGTTTCTCCGTTAAAAACGCACGGTAGGGCGTGACTAAAATGAATCTCCTGATCTCTCCGACCGAATTCCTTGCCGCACTCGTTATCCTGTTCCAATTCGGTGGCGGGATTGCATCGGCGCAGAGTTCTGGTTCGGCGCAGCTGCATCTGAACCCGCAGGCCGATTCGATCTCGTTCCGTCTCTCCGGGATCCCGGAGGCTGACGCTGGGCAGTGGGTATTGCAGTCGTCGGCGGATCTCGATGAGTGGGAGTACCTGGCGTTCTTCGGGAAATCCGCTGCGCCCGGGGCAGATCTCGAGCTGGAATTGGCGAACCAATCGATGCCGCAGGCCGGAGGCGCTCAGCAGTTTTTCCGCGCACGCTACCTCGAGTCGGATGACCCGCTGTTGCGCGAGTTTCTCACCGCGCGCAACTTGTGGCGTCGTTCGGGCATCAATCGCTATGTGATGGAAGTACGCTGGCAACTCTCGCAATTTACCTGGCATGGCACGGTCACCGTCAGCAACGGCCAAGTGACATCCTCAGAGACGATCACAACAAATTTTTTCGAGCCGCCGGAGCCGAAGACGATGGATGAATGGTTCGACCACCTCAAGCGCTTCATCGACCAGCCAGCGGATCAGATCATCGTCACCTACGACCCGGTGTTTGGTTACCCGGATTCGGTCTCGATCGATGAGGATTTCAGGATCGCCGACGAGGAACAGAGCTGGTCGATCCTCGATTTTCTGCCGGGACGGTAAAGAACCTAACCTAGTGGAACCTAGTGGTGACTTATAGTCGCCGCGAAATGCATTGCTGACGCTGCGACTAAAAGTCACCACTGCACGATTAGCGAGGGCACTGGTCCACGCTGGGGCATTCCCTGACACTCAAGCTCAAAATAAGGATCGCCGAGTGTTCGACCAGATCGCCGAAGGCATACAGGATCGCTAGCCGGGCGTTTCAACTCCCGTACCAGGATAGTCATATCAAAGCGTCGCGTAGCGACAGCTCAACATTCTGGCAATCAAAGCAGGCCCTTAACAGTCGCAATTGAACAATTGAATGGTAGCTACGCAACGAAATTTCGTGTGTAATCACACCGGGCATTAAAACGCCCCGCTATTCATGAAGTGTCGCTCCGCGACATACCAGGAACTGCGGATCCGATGATAGCTGTCAAAGCAATCTTGACAAAGCACCAGTTAAAAGCAAGGCGCTTCCTATTGTTCCAAAGTCAACCATCCCAAAATCCACCATGCCGATCACGCTACCTCCCATCACCCGTCGCCATTTTGTCACCAGGTCGCTTGGCGCTGCCGGTGGCACTCTCCTCGGACCGCGAATCTGCATGGCTGCTCCAGACGATCACGACGATCAAACGATTCCGTTAGACCCAAACAGGATCGCTCTGCTTGCCGACACGCATATCGATACCGATCCAAAGCGCTTCGTCTACGGAACTAAATGGCCGGGCTCTCCGGTGAAGGAGGATGAGCACGAGGGAGTCAATATGGCCGAATGCCTCGAACACGTCGCAAATGACGTCCTCGCTCAGAATCCTCGGCCCGCCCATGCGATTGTGAATGGCGATTGCGCGCGAACCAATGGCCGTGAAGGCGAGTATCGCGAGTTCCTGCGCCTCATCAAACCGATCCGCAACGCGGGAATCACCGTGCATGTCACGATCGGCAATCACGACAACCGTGAGCAGTTGTGGAAGGCGGCCCCAGACTTGAAGGTTGAGGACGGCGGTCGCCATGTGGGAGTGGTTGCGTTGCCAAAGGCCGAAATTGCGCTGCTCGATTCCGAGACGGGCACACTGGGTGCCGAACAGTTGAAGTGGTTGCGCGAGCAACTCGTCGACAGCAAACGTCACGATCTACCGATGTTGGGATTCGTCCACTACAACCCTTATCCACGACCAGGCGTCCGGCCGCTCAAGGGGTTGAACAGTAAGGAAAGCGATTCCTTGCTGGCTCTGGTGAGCGAACAGAAACGCGCCAAAGCACTCTTCTTCGGACACACGCACGATTGGGCGGTTGAGAAATGGATCAATGTCCACATGATCAACCAGCCACCGGTCGGCTACTACTTCGGCAAGGGAAAACCACACGGATGGATAGACATGAATCTGACCGATGCAGGTGCCGTTCTACAGATGCGTTGTATCGACCCCGAACACCCGAAACACGGAGAACGGCATCAATTGCAATGGCGCAGCTGAGCATTTCCTGCTTTTTCCTCTGGTGAGCTGTCGTTTCGATGGTCAAGATCGATGTGCTTTCGGGACACCACCGGATCCTCACGTGCATCATTGTCCAGGACTGTGGTAAAAGTCTCAATCCACTCTTTAATAGTGGGCAGGCAGAGGGTGGTTTTCTCCAAGGGGCTATGGAGCCATGGGGTTAGCTACTACATCACAGAAGTGATGATCTACACGGGCGCGGGACAACGCATTTCAAACTATGTCTCCAGCTACAAAATCTCAGGACCCGTTGACGTCCTGACGTCCCACTCGACTGGGAAATCGAGCTTCTCAATCACGACCCGCACCATTCCGGCCTCCACAATTCCAAGGACATTAGCGCATTGGTGATTGGTGAGAGCAATGTCCAGCTCGGACTCAGTGTGGATTTCACCGCCAAGGAGGCCGTCGGAGCCGCCCAGCTGCAGCATGGCTTGAGCGCAGAATTCTCGATGGATTTCCTGCCAGCGTCAATCGGGTCAGTGCCGCGCTTCCGGACATTGAAAGCATGATCTGAATGTTTCCAGTGCATCCCCTCCATCCCCTTGAGCTACCGATCAATCATCTGTTTGGCTTCTTAGCGCGGCAGTCGAGCTGCTGACCTACGGCCGTTGCCCCCGGGCCGTAGATCACCGCGAAGTGGCCCACATTCCCTTTTATCTTTTCCCGGCTTGTTTTGTCTACATGAGTTATCACGTCCCTTAAAATTTCCTGGCGAAACAGAGCGACGGCTTGCTGGTCGACTGGCAGCTGAGCGAAACTCAAAGCTCCGACGCCAACGAGTTGGTAGCGAGTGTTGATCGAGCCATTAATCGCACCGGTTCCCTGCTCGAGCGAGCCTGCACCGATCGCGGCTTCCAGAGTCAGGCCAACGATCAGGCGTTAAAAGAGCGCGGCATTGGGAGCCGAGCCTGTTCGCGAAAGATTGAAGAACTGCGCAAGCAGATGGAAGACAGCGCCTTTGCCGCCAGCCAGAAACGGAGCAGCCAGACAGAAGCTCGCGTGAGCATTATCAGCCGTTGCATTATTGCCCCCCTTGCTGGCCAAAGGCTACGCAAATCGCGAGCAAGTCGTGCACTGGGCCGTGCTTGCGCACAACCTGTGGGTGCTATCGAGACTGCTCCTGAAGCAGGAAAAAGAACAGCGCGAGCGCGAGAAAGCGCAAAGTAGACGCCAAGCCTGAGCGCCTGTAAGCACGCACTCTCAAAGAAACCCAGATTGAGGTATCAATGTAAGAGTCCACGTACTTGACCCGCGCAAATCTTAGAAAGAACGGAGCGCAGAGCCGTCAAATCAACAAAAATACGAAAAACGGAACAAGACGGTCACTCGCAATTGAGGCAGCACCCAGCTTTGAGCCCCGTCCACAGAAACCGCCCTAATATATGCCAACCTCGGGACAAGCTCCAGGTACGCACTGCTCCCGTGAGCGAGACCATCCGTGAAGTAACGAATGCGATGCCGGAGCAAAGCCATCCTCGGCGGTTCGAACCCGCGCGACTCTTCGGCCTCCGCTTCCTCTGGCGTCAGCCCCTTCCGAACGATCCGACCATCTCCATCGCAACGCTCCTGGAGAGGGGGCTGGCAAGGCTCCACAAGATAAGACGGCGAGGATTTCGTCTATTCAGACAGAATTGACTAAATTTCTGCGATAAACGCTCGCAGAGGCTGGTGGGCGCTGTGCAATGGCTTAAAGGCTGAGCGCAGAATTCGTCGCCGATCACCGATGCACTGATCACTGATCTGGGCGACTTACCTGGCATATTGATTCGGCTTGCTTAAATAGGACGAACACTGCAAACCAACGCCGTCGTGATCGTCAAACTTGCCCTTCCCCTCATCCTTGCTTTCATCATGTTTTCGCTCGGCCTAGGCCTGCGAAAAGATGACTTCGCACGGGTGCTCAAATTCCCATTGGCCTTTGGAGCCGGCCTGGCGAATCAAATGATCTTACTTCCTCTCGTGGCACTGGGCCTGGCTCACGTCTTTGGGATGTCCCCGGAGTTCGCCGTCGGGCTCGTAATCCTGGCGTTGTGTCCTGGCGGAGTGACCAGCAATGTCCTCACCAAACTTGCAGGCGGAAACACTCCGCTGTCGATCTCCCTCACCGCCATCACCAGTTTGTTATCGATCCTTACCGTCCCGTTCTTCGTAGCGCTAAGTGTCAGGCATTTCATGGGCGAGAGTGGGCCGCAGGTCGACGTAACTCGCTTGGGACTTATGATGTTCCTGATCACCGCCGTTCCGGTGGCGATTGGCATGGCGCTCACTGCGAAGGCCCCAGCTTTCGTCAGGAGAGTCGCCCCGGGCGTCTCGCGAGTTTCGCTCGTGTTGTTTGTCATCATTATCGTCGCCGCAGTCGCGAAGAACTGGGAGGAATTCTCCAGCAATCTAGTCACGCTTGCGCCGGTGTCGGTGATTTTGATCGCTCTGATGCTCGGGGCCGGTTTGGCCACTGCTAAAGCGATGCGCCTTGAGACTAAGGATGCGACGACCATCTCGATCGAGTCCGGAGTACAAAATGGCACTTTGGCGATCGCCGTAGGGAGTATCGTGGCAGGAATCGAGGGCCAGTCTCTCCCGCCCGTCACCGTGCCGGCTGCCGTCTATAGCATAGCGATGTATTTCGTTTGCGTGCCGTTTGTCCTCTGGCGATCCAGGCTCAAAAACAGTGGTAACACTTCAAGTTCAGAACACGGGTAAACCATTGGGCGCAATTCAACATCCCCGACACTCTGCTGCTACTTTAGATGGACGCTTTTCGGCAATCCCTATTTTCAGGAGGCCGATTTTAAATTTTAAAACTCTCCAATAATCTCGTTTTAACCATCGTTTTCTGCGGGAATTTGGTCATGAGCTCTTCTCGTTTTCTATTATTGACCTGCTTGCTACTGCAGGCTTTCCCTCTCTGTCCGCACGGGTTCGGTGCTGAGACGATCACTCTCGCGCCGGATACGTTTACGATTCCTGACGGCTATGTCCTAAAGCGTGTCGCAGCGGCGCCGCTGGTGCAGAGGCCGATTCACATGGGATTCGATGAGGACGGCGTTCTCTATGTCACGGATAGCTCCGGGAACACTGACAAGGCGACAGTTCAACTCAAGGATCCGAAGCACCGCGTGTTGAGGTTGGTCGACCGCGACGGGGATGGGGTGTTTGATGACTCGACGGTCTTCGCCGAGGGCCTGCCTTTCCCGGAAGGCA
>JBNMNB010000152.1:0-18806 GCA_051270635.1 Verrucomicrobiales bacterium
GAGAAATTTCTTCATTCCCTGGTCGATCTATACATATTTTGATACTCCATGCACTCATCGGTTAAAATTAATTTAATTTTGGTTGGATTATGAACTATTTGCAAGGACGCCAGTGACCTGTTGATCACTGCGTCCAGTTTTTCCGCACTAAGCTCCTCGGGACATTGCACACGAGACCGGGCAGTCGATCGATTTGATCGCGTCATACGGATCATTCGTTCGCTCTTGCATCCGATACCCTAGCTTGTAGAGTTCCTATCATGTCGACCGTTCTTGAAAGAGCCGATGAAGCGGAGCCTGCGATGGATCGCGCAGGATTTAACATTGCTGTCTGGGAGAAGCTGCTCGCGAATCCAGATCTTGCGGCTAACCCTTACCGCATCGAGACCGACGAACACGGACAGATCATCATGTCACCCCCACCCGCTCCCAGTCACGGAAACAAGCAGAGTAAAATTGCGTGCCTCATTGGCAACTTGACGGATACCGGTGAGATAATCACCGAATGCCCGATCTCAACATCAGGCGGTGTCAAAGCTGCCGATGTCGCCTGGTGCTGTAACGAGATTTGGAATGATGCGGTAGACTTGCCGTGCTTCATAACTTGCCCTGAAATTTGCGTTGAAGTCCTGTCGCCATCGAACACGCGCAGTGAAATTGAAGAAAAGAAGCGACTCTACTTTGAAGCCGGAGCCCGCGAGGTGTGGACGTGCTCGAAGGAAGGAAAGATGTCGTTCTTCCGATGCGACAGCGCTGATGTTGCCGATGTCGGGTCTCAGCTCATACCAGATTTCCCCCTGATGATCGGTTAGTAGTGGTGACTTTTAATTGCCAATGCTTCGCGGGGAGTGGCGACTAAAAGTCACCACTACGCTTCTGGACGATCCCTGTGGATGGGCAATGCACGACCCAGGAGTTAGAAATCACTTTAGTGATCAGCACTTGATTCTGGCTGCCAGAACCAGATCTAAGAGTCAGTATTAGTTCGAGAACTGGAGGTTGGTTTGGGGAATGAAAGGACGCCTCGCGGACTGACTCATCAAAGAGTCGCTCCAGTTCTCTTCCTGTGGGCGATAATCTTCCCGCATAGGCATGGCTGTAAGCTTGTCCGAAAGGGGCTTCAATGCGGTAAGCGGTATACTTGTCCTGATCCTCGTAGTCGAAATTGTAGTAATCGTCCGGTTGAATCGTTACGCGATAGACGCCTTCATCAGCTTCGGCTGACGTCGTAAAGTCTTCGAAAGGTACCGCCTCGTAAGTTAAGTTACAAAGCTTTCCCAGTCGAGCTTCAGACCACTTGCAGTTTTTTTGACTACGGCGTCGCGTGGAGCACCATCGACGAGACATTCCAGCCAGATCAATTCGGTGTTGTGGTCGACAGTTTCCTCCCAGTGACGATCACTCAGCTCCACCTCGAATGATGATTTTTCCGCTACTTTTCCGTAGTAACGCTTCGTAATAGGCTCATCGCGAGAAGGATCGCGCACCAGAGCGAGTCTGCTATCCAAATCGCGAGCTTCAACAAATTTCCTGACAACCATACGTGCCTGATGGCCGGTATCGTCCAGCTTTGCTGGTTCGAGTCGAACAACGCCCACGGTAGCCATCGCCGGAGTCATCTGAAAGCCGAAGTGGAAAAACACTCCAACAGCCAAAACGGTAAAAATTCACTTTGCAGGGAAAATGCGGTGACGTGCGGCGAATGTGATCGGCAGCTTCAATGGACTTGCGCCGTCGCAAATGAATCCGAGTGGCGTTCGTCACCACTGTCATATCGGTTGCCTATTTCTCAGTTGACTCAACCTTGACCAGCAAGAGGTCGATCAGCGCGCGGGCGGTGGTAATTTTTTCGAGGTCGTAGTGGATGGCTCCATTGCGTTCGGAACCTTCTCCGTGTCCGGTCAGTTCGAGAATCGTGTAGCGGTTCTCGACGTCCAGTTCAATGTAGGCGGTGTATAGAAGTGATGGCTGCCCGATGCGGCTGTCAGTGTAGTGCTCGTTCGAATCCGCCGGTGCATTTACTTCGACGCTGAGCACAAATGATTTCTCTTCGCCCAGTGTCAGATAATCGTCCAGAGTGAAACTGTGGGTTGGGGTTGCTCCGCTGAACGCATCGATCTCGCCCGTTGGATCGACTCCAGAGATCATCGTGTAGCGGTGGCGCCATATCGGAAGAATGTGATGACGAGGAACCGATGCGCCGCCCCATTCAGGATTATCAGAATAGGCGAGAGCGGGATCAATGTAGAGCGTCTCGATCATCGTGCCCGTCGCCGTCTCTGCCCAGACAGCGATTGCCGGTAGCGACTCAAGATCACGGGCAAAACTGACTGACAGCGCGAGTGTTGCGTCGGCATCGGAGCGCGGCTTGCGAGCGATCATGCGCTGATGCACTGCTGGATCTTTGAACGCGGAAAGGGGCGAAGCCCGGACAATTTCGGCCTGATGCCTGGCTTCGTAACTTTGATCGAGCAGCAGACTGATCGGCTGCCAATTGACAAGGGCGACGGCAATCAAACCTCCCCATCCCGCTAAAATTCCGAATAGCAGCGGTCGCGATACTTGTTGGCTTCCACTAGGCCGAATCTGTTTCTTAAAGTATCCCATCCGGCTGGCCAGATGAAGTCCAACAAGGACGAGGGTCGCCAGCCCGAAGACAATGTGCACGCGAGTCGTTGCGATCGAGAACGGCTTTAAAAACGCCAGCAATCCGGTGACCGCAAGAGTCACAAAACAAAACAACAGCCCGAAGTTAACAACGTGGCGCATCAGGCTTTGTCCTCACTCACTCTCTGATTTCAATGGAAGAAAAGATCAGTCTTCCGTTTAGACAGAAATGTCGTCACGGACGCGAGAGTCAAGACTTTGCGATCTCCTTATCACCGTAGCCAACGAGACTTCTCAGCTCGCCGATATGTTTAGTGCCGATCTCTTTCGGCGTGGTTTTGTGCTTCAGACAAAGGGCGGCAGCATAGCCAGTCGCAATCCCCATCTGGCCACAGGTATTCATCACCCGCGGACCGGCGAGACCGATGTGCGAACAACTGAAACAGCGGCCGGCCATCATCAAGTTGGGAATATCCTTCGAGTAGAAGCAACGAAACGGAATGTAGTAGATGCCGCCCGTCTTATGGAACAATGCTTCTGAGAGGAAGTCCGTCGGAGCGCCAGTCAGTTTGATCTGATAGTGGCTGTCGACTGCACGTTTTTCTTCGACCACGGTGTCAGAGAATTCGCGCCGCGTCGTCATGTCGGTCATGGAATAAATGTAATCACCCATGATGCGCCGCGACTCTCGCTTTCCGGCAATGTGCGCTACCCACTTGAGCGCAATGGTAGCATTCTTGGGATGCTTTTTAGCATTGGCAAATGATCCGTAGATGGCGCGCAGAACATGGTCGCGAATTCTCTCTGCATCCTTCACCTGATCGAGATCGTTGTGCGAATATTCCCACTGCCACTCACCATTGATCGCCGTGTGCTTCTTTGCGACAGGCATCGCCCAGGGAACACTTGGAAAAGTGGACCGCGTCGTGGTCTTCTCTGAGTTCCATAGAACACTGGCTCCCATGACGCGATTGTCCGGTTTTTCCGGGCTCCAGAGGTCACCGTGCTTGTCCCAGGACTCGCCAAATTCCGTATGTGCCTCGCGACCGTAGCGCGTCTCTGCACCCGCCCAGTGACCGATCCAACCGTCACCGGTGGCGTCGATGAAGACAGGAGCATTGAAACGGCGTATCAATCCCGTCGTCACTTCCCTCGCCTCGACACTGGTAATCTTGGCACCGTCTTTGCCGATGCCTATCGCAATGTGCCCCGCAAATCGATCGATACCCGAACCTGCCATCGTGTCCTCGCGCTTCTGCTGCGCTTCAGCAGCTTCTGCATCACCGTTAGGGTAGTGCGGTGTATCGAGCGACTTGAGAATGTCCGCGCCCTTACCGTGAATACCAAGCGTGTGCACACGAATTTCGGCGCTGGCATTGCCACCGAACACCGGTCGATCCTGGATCAGCGCAACCTTGAGTCCTTGCGACTTTGCAGCCAGTGCCGCGCCGCAGCCACTCATTCCTCCGCCGACAACAACAACGTCGTAGCCTTTCTCCTCGACCTTCAAATCAGCTCTACCGGCGAGCAGATCCTTCCAGTAGGCGAGATCGACAAGGTCGCTTTCCGGGAGTTTCGGCGCTGCTTCCTGAGTAAAATAAATGGAATCGCAGCGTCCATCGAATCCTGTGAGGTCTTCGAGTGCGACGTCCACTTCGCCAGACGCAGCGATCTCCACCTGGCCACCGGCCTGCCAGTGCCACATAGCATTCTCGGCACCAAAAGTCGGCTTCAACGCGGCGCCATTGACGTGAACTTTGAATCTGCCCGGCGAATCCCAATCACCAGGGCACCAGTCGCGTGTGCGCACCCAGACATTCCAGGTTCCGGCCTTCGGCAGTTTGATCTTCCCCTTGGCGTTTTCGACTGGCTTGCCCATGCCATGGGCGAGCAAGTAGCAGCCCCCCATCTGCTGGTAGTGCTGAGTATCAAGTTTCCATCCACCATCGCTGGCAAAAGCAGCCGCTTCCAGGAGAACACCAGAGGTCGACAAAGATGGATCGCCTTTTCCAATCCCATAGTGAAATGGAATAATGGAGGTGAGACTGGTGCCTCCCATGATGCGGAGGAAATTTCTTCTGCTGGCATTCATGGTTCTGAGAATGATATGATCCACCCTGAATTGCAACTCGATAAAAGTAGGACTGAGCGATAGAATAATTAGAGGTATTTCGTCCTGGGATCATGGAATCCAGCCCTGCATGACAAATTGATTCCAACCGATACATGGCAACACGCACCTATCACTCGTCAAACGTAAATCATTGATTTCAAGCCAACTAAGATTGATGGACACACCATATTCTGCTACCTTTGCACCTCATTGATGAAAAAATTAAGAATCCTGATAACTGCGATTGCAGCGGTCGCCTGCACACTCTGCACCATCTCTGCCACTGCGGCACCTGACGATCGACCGAACATTCTCTGGATCACCATTGAGGACTGGAGCCCCGACTTATCGTGCTACGGAACGAAGGGCATCCATACCCCTCATGTCGACAAACTGGCTTCGGAGGGCATTCGCTATGAGACAGCGTTCACCACTTCTCCAGTCTGCTCGACATCGCGTTCGGCGATGATGACCGGGTTTCACCAGAACTACATAGGCGCGCATCAGCACCGCACGGCTGACAAGAAACCCTTACCCTACGGCATCCGCCCCATCCCGCACATCCTCGCAGACGCCGGCTACCACACCTCGATCATGAGCTGGAAAACCGATTGCAATTTCCTGCCGGACACGAAGGAGGAATTGTTTATGGGAAAGGATTGGAGCGAGCGTAATCAGGATCAACCATTCTTCGCTCGTATTACGTTCGGAGGAACGCACCGCGCCTGGAATCGCGACCCACTACGTCCCATTGACATCAAAGACGTCGAACTCCCGCCCTACTATCCCGACACTCCGTTCATTCGTCGCGACTGGGCGAACGGCCTTGAACAAATGCAACTGGTCGATCGCGAAGTCGGCGCTCTACTCAAGCGCCTTGAAGACGAAGGCCTCACCAGGAAGACTTTGGTATTCTTTATCGGTGACCACGGCCGCTGCCATATTCGGGGCAAACAATTCCTTTACGATGAAGGCACGCGCATCCCCATGATCATACGCTGGCCAGACAAGATCGAGCCAGGCCAGGTCGATCGAAACCTTGTCTATTCGATCGACATTTGCGCCACGATTCTCGAAGTCGCTGGAATCGTTCCAACTGTTCCGCTGCACGGCAAGAGCCTGTTCGGCAATGAGGTTAAAGGACGTGAGTATGTCTTCGCGGCGCGGGACAAAATGGACGACGCCCACGATGCCATTCGCTCCATTCGCTCAAAGCGTCACAAGCTGATTCTGAATCTGATGCCCGAGCGTGCCTATTGCCAATTCAGCCACTACAAAGAAGGCGCGTATCCGCCGCTCGCAGAGATGAATGTATTGCACCTTGAAGGCAAGCTCACGCCAGCGCAATCCGCCTTCCTGGCATCCGAGAAACCTGAGATCGAACTCTTTGACCTCACGCACGATCCGCATGAAATCGTGAACGTCGCCAATGACCCAGCCTACCTCGAAGTGAAGACAACGCTGTTGGCGAAGCTCAACGACTGGCGTCAGAATGTCATCAAAGATCAGGGCGTGTCAGACGAATTCCGTGCTGTGGGGATCTTTCCCGAGAAGTGCCCACGGCGACTGTCGGCGAATGGGTCGAACAAAACGTTAAGAATTACGACTTCAAGAAAAACGGATCGCCTCCGTGGTTTCCTACGCGCACGCTGGAAGAATGGCAACGAGCCCGCGCCCTGTGGGAACCCTACGTCTTCCGCAGCCCAGGCGAAAATGTGCCTCGCCCAAGTATTCCATTCACGCTGAAAAGCAAAAAAAGCAAAAAAAGCGGACAAACGAGCCGACTAAGCTTTCTATGATTTCCCGCCTTCTATTAATCACGGCCCTGTTCGCGCCCTGCTTCACCTGGGCCGAACCATAGCACCCATTTGGTCCAGCTCAACACTCTCAGCATTCAGTGGCCCGCATACTATGGAGCTGGCTCCCCTGCCGGAATAGCCTTCTACGAGAATGGTGCACTACCAGAAAATTTCAGCGGCATGCTCCTCATCTGCGAAGCGCGCGCGCGAATCATACAGCGTTACTTCCCCAAGCTCTCAGCTTCCACGGCAGCAGTAGAACTGGGTCGACCTGACCATTTTCTCACCTGCAAAAACAACCCACTGTTCCGCCCTGCCGATATCATGGCGGAATGGATGACTGGGCACCCTACGGAGTCCGCGACACATTGAAAGAGAAGGGCATCTACGATCCTGAGAAGATCACCATCCAAGCCATCACTTTTCCGCTCGCGCCTCTAACAAAACTCCCTCCTCCACCTGAACTCGTCAAAATTCAGGGCGACGCTGCGTCCGGAAAAACGCATGCCACGCGCTGACTGATGTGCCATCGAATCGACAAACAGGACAGGAGCGATTCAACAACTCGTCCCACGCAATCGGATCAAAGGAATCAAGCGGCGAAAACCATCATCGCTAATGCTCTCAGCGGATCAATTGGGATTCACCACACAACAACTCGCCGACCTTGCAGCTTACTTGGAGAAAATTCAGTGATGCAAGGACAGGCACTACATTCTCAGTCGATCCGGAATTTCCTGCGACAAGTTCCATGCGATCATGAGCGTGGCAGCGCCAATGGTTGCACTCAGTTTCAGCAGAAAAATTGACCCAGACACAACACCGCACAACAACAGTGCCAGCCCCAGCAGGATTCCACCACCGCCAAGAATTCCGTTGATCTTGTCATCAACATCCATCGTCATTCGCGCCCGACGATCGAACATGAGCAGGAATGTCGCAATTGCGTGAAGCAATGAGGAAACAATGATGAGTGGAACGGCAAGTGGCAGCAGCCAATTGCTGAACTTGAATCGCTTCGACCAGGCATCAACTGCAAAGTGAACCTTGAGATACCATCGATAGATGCTGTAACGCGCTCGCAACGCCTCCAACACACCGATGCGCGCCGCTTGAAATAGAGGGTCAAGACGCAGGCATTCGCAGAAATGTTCCAACGATTTCCGGTGATCACCCGACTGCAAGTAGGAGTAGCCAGCATTGTAGTGGACGTGTGGATCCTCTGGCTGGTCTGCCAGGAGAGCCAGCACGCGTTCACGATTCTCGCCGTGCTGGTGCTGCTCATAGAGCGCCTGCACCAGTTGATTCGATGCGAGATCGTGATCAGGATCAAGGGCGAGTGCTGCCCGCGCGGCGCGCTCTGCATCGGCCCATAGTTTCCTGCCGAGAAATGCCTGGGCCTGCGCAGCTCTTGGAAAAGGATGATCAGGCTCAAGCGCGATACCTTGCTCTGCGGCCAGCAGTGCATCGACATTGTGATTCAATTGGCAGAGGATCATTGCCTTCATCCCGTAGTGGATGGCATTGTCCGGCTCAGATCCGATCGCAGCATTGATGGAATCAAGTGCCAGCGTTTGTTGTCCATGGATATGCGATTGGCACACGGCCAATTGCGCCAGCACGTATGCATCCATCGGATCGCTGGCAAGCGCCTGCTGGAAGAATGGCATCGCATCTTCGTAGCGGCAGCGATCAAGCAGTAGTGCTCCACGCCGAAGATTTGCTGTGTAGGTTTCAGACAACTACAGTAACTATCGAGCAGAAGCGGATAGCTGTCACTTGAGAATCAAACGCAGATGCTCAATATTCTGCCGCATGACAGTCAGGTAGTCAGCACCACGGGCGTCCTGAAGTTCACACGGCGAAAAGATGAGACTCTTCAGGCCTACCTCAGTTTCAAGGAAATCGGCGATCGATGCTCCAGGTTCCGATTCCCACAAAAGGTGAGTCGCCGGGTGCAGTTTCATTTTCTCCCTGATCGCGGCGACTGTTTTCGCATCAGGGGCCGCGCCAGGGTCGAGTTCCAGGTTCACGATCTGCCAACCGTAACGCCGCGCAATGTAATTGTAAGCCGGATGGGATCCAAATAGGTGCGGCATCCCGGCAGCCGCAATTTCCTTGAGCTGCTCGTCGAGCGCATCCAGATCTGCGGCAAGAGCTACAAAATTTGCTTCCAGAATTTCATGTGCATCAGGCATTCGCAGGATGAGAGCATTGCGAATCTCACCCGCCTGCACTTTGGCATTCAAGGGATCGAGCCAAGTGTGCCCGTCGATGCCCTCGTGGGCGTGCGACCCCTCTTTTCCATGACTATGCTCTACGGTGTCCTCGAATTTTATCAACTCTGACTCCAACGGAAGCGCCGTGTCCAGTATCCGGCTTTGCGGCAGGCTCACTTTATCAATCCACTTGGCGAAGCCTGCGCCATTGAGCACAATCATATCCGCAGCCTGATACTGCTGAATCGCACCAGCATCCGGCATCCAGAAAATGGGATCTTCATCACTGGGCACAGGGCATGTAACATCTACCAGAGCGCCACCGATACGCTTGGTGAAATACTGGGCCGGATAGAATGTGGTTAAGATCTTCAGTGGCCGGTCAGGCTTGCTAACCTTGCCAGGCTTATGGCCGGCGCTTGCAGATTCACCATTTTCTGAAGGGCCACAGGAAGCCATCGAGCAAGCAAGAGCCATGACGATAGCACGCTGGAAAATTGAATTCATGAGATGTATGATAAAAATATCTAACACTAACGCAAAACGAGTCGCGACAGTCCTTCTGCAAGACCCAATGCACCCGCTCCCGCTAACAAAGCACTGACAACTACAAGAGCAAGCAACTC
The DNA here is from genome assembly GCA_051270635.1 of Verrucomicrobiales bacterium. Lineage (GTDB taxonomy): Bacteria > Verrucomicrobiota > Verrucomicrobiia > Verrucomicrobiales > DEV007 > JAGROY01. The sequence goes on from JBNMNB010000152.1 coordinate 9,365, forward strand.
TGTCGCTTGCATGCAAAATACGGCTCCCCGGCTACATCCGATGCGAAACAGCGCCTGCCTTTCGCGCTCCCGCAGTTTGAGAGACAGGAGCACGACCAACACTAGAAACAAAGCAGTGGTCGCAAACACCAGCAGGAAACTACCATCGAAAAAACGCTTCACCTGAAAAACGATTCCCATGAGTTCCTCCAGGACGACTCGCGGCTCAAGCATCTGAAGGGTCTTGGATACATTGAATCTTCCCTTCAATATGGTCGCCGACTTCGAAGAGTCAGGCAAGTAGATCAACGATGTCAGCGGCAGGTGCCCGCGATCAGCATGAAAGTGGAAGGATCCAATGTTGGCATCAGTGATTTCGTTGTACTCGACGACTGCAGCGCTGGCCACAACGGCTTCGTCCGACTTGTCGAGCAGCAGCGATTCCTTACCTGGCTCCGTAACATCAGTGTGCCCATGGCCGATGCCAGCGATAACCCAGGATGTTTTCACATCAGTAAAGATCGCGTCGTCATCAGGTGTTCCTCGCTCGCCTAGAATTCCTGTAATACGCATCTTCAATGGGTAGATGGCCGCAATATTATAGAGACTCTCCTGATCTGTGAGGATGGGATCGCCGACGCCCAAACGTAGAGCGCGGGCAACATTTGCGCCAAGAATAGCATCCCCCAGGCGCAACGGAAACGATCCCTGCGCAGGCCGAAGCCCCCTGAACTCAAAGTACTCCAGTGATGTCCCCACGACTGGAAAATCGCGCGCGCTGTAATCCGCATGCATGGGAATAACGAGGCCGCGCCCTTCAGCTTGCAGATCATCGAAATCACTCGCGCTGATCTCACCGGGGGAATCGCTGTTAAAGTAGAGTGTTTTGAGGACGAGATCGAAACGATCGCCGCGTACTCCGACCACCAGCGGAGTGGCGTTGCCGCGGGCCAGCAGGTCTTGCTCAAACCGTGCGATGAGAAACTTCAGCGCCAGCGGCAGAAAAAAAGTAGCCGTAAGACAAACGAGTAGAATCGCCGTCTTAAGCTTATTGGCCGAAAGATATCGACAGGTTAGCAGCAGTATTCCGCGCACAATGAGAGACTAGCGCGGATGACGCAAATTTCCAGCGATAGAGAACTGGGGCACGAAATCTGCCAACCCTGGCTAATACTGACGGTAATAGCGTGCAACCGTCTTTGCTTCTGCGTGGTCTGTCCACATCGTCTTGTCGGGCTGTTTTAAAGTCAGCGGATCCCGACGTGTGAGATAGCGCATGAACAATGCTATGGGGGTAAAAAACGCGAAGAAGAATAGCAATAGAATCACATTCGTCACGACCAGCCCGATGCAGGCCGAGAGGAAGTACCACACTTTGTAAATGTAGCGCCCGATCGCGGGCAGAATGAACGAAATGACACCCAGTACCAGGAACACTGAGAACAACCGGCAAAGAAAAAGAAAGAATCCTTTGTCCAGAAAATGGAACAACCCGAATGCAACGGGCGCTACGATGACACTGACGATCACAACGATTCGCCCGAATGCCTTCACGGCCAGCCGATCCGGATTCCAATCTATTTCTGTAAAAGGATTCACCATAAAATAACGTAGTGTCAGGATTAATCGAGCGGGAAGGATGCTCTGTAATCTTCCGCCACCTTCTCATCCACATTCTTCTGTTCATCTTTGAAAAGGACACAATCTTCGATGACCAAAACGTCCATGTGCGTTTTCATAAAGCAGTTGTACGCTTCCTCGGGCGTACACACGATGGGCTCGCCACGAATATTGAAACTGGTATTGATAATCACTCCGCAACCGGTGATATCTTTGAATCGCCTCATCAGCCGATAGTATCGACCATGCCGTTCTTCGTCGACGGTCTGAATACGGGCAGAGTAGTCGACATGAGTAATGGCAGGCAGCTCGGAACGCTTCACATTTACCCGTTTTCTAAGGTCAGGATCAGACATCGCAGCCTCCTCGCTGGAGGAAAGTGGCGTCCTTATGGATTCTTTCACGGGTGCCACGAGAAGCATGTAAGGTGACTCACCTTCCATTTCAAAATACTCACCGACATCTTCTTTCAACACACACGGAGCAAAGGGGCGGAACGACTCGCGGAATTTGATCTTGCGATTCATGACGCTCTGCATTGCTTCACTCCGTGGATCACCAATGATGCTTCGTGCTCCCAATGCACGCGGGCCGTATTCCATTCTACCACTCATCCACCCGACTACCTTGCCGTCTGCCATTGCGCCAGCAACGGAGTCGAGCAATGCTCGCTCATCATCGTGATGATGCCATTTGGCATCCACCTTTTGCAAAAACGTTTCAGTTTCAACTCGCGATGGACGCGATCCCAGGTAGCTGGCTTTTTGTGTGTCCTTTCCGTTCGGCTTTCGCTCGCGATCAAGCAAATGATACCAGACAAACTGGGCAGCACCCAGCGCCCCACCGGCATCGCCCGCAGCAGGTTGAATCCATACGTTGTCGAAAATCTTCTCTTTTAGAATCTTTCCGTTGCCCACACAATTGAGCGCAACTCCTCCAGCAAGGCAGAGGTTATCGGCACCAGTGACCTCGTGCGCATGACGCGCCATTTTTATCATGATTTCCTCCGTGACGCTCTGAACAGACGCAGCCAGATCCATGTCCAACTGGCTCAGATCAGTTTCAGCTGCGCGGGGCTCCCGACCAAAGAGTCGATGAAACTTTTCCGATGTCATCGTCAATCCCTGACAGTAGTTGAAGTAATCCATGTCCAGCCAGATCGACCCGTCATCGAAAATGCGTACTAGCTTTTCACGAATGACATCGGCATACTTTGGTTCGCCATAGGGTGCCAATCCCATCAGTTTGTATTCGCCAGAATTGACACGGAACCCAGTGTAGTAAGTGAACGCGGAGTAAAGCAGCCCGGCGGAGTGCGGAAACCGCATTTCTTTCACAAGTCGCAACTTATTCCCCTCCCCCAGACCAATACTGGCACTCGCCCATTCCCCAACGCCATCAATCGTCAGCACAGCTGCCCGATCGAATGGTGACGGAAAGAAGGCACTCGCGGCATGGGATTCGTGGTGCTCAGGAAAGACAATAGGCCCCGCATATCCCGGCATCTTGCGGCGCATCTCACGGCGCTGGAACAATTTTTCCTTCGCCCACAATGGGATCGCCTTACTAAAAGATTTGAAGCCAGATGGCGCAAATGCCAGATATGTCTCGATCAATCGATCAAATTTCTGTAATGGCTTCTCGTAGAATGCGACATAATCGATATCTGTGATCTCGATACCAGCTTCTTTTAAACAATAGTCAATCGCACGTTCAGGAAATGCCAGATCGTGCTTTTTCCTGGTGAATCTTTCTTCTTGAGCCGCCGCCACAATTTCCCCACCGTCCAACAATGCTGCGGCGGAGTCGTGGTAGAATGCTGATATTCCCAGGATATGCATCGTCAGTAAGCGCCCGGGATCACCCCGGGAAGTCTCATTGCTACTTCCGCCAGCAGCCCTCACAAGTCAATCACGAAACACCCCCATGGCCCAACGACACAGGAAACTTGCCTTCGGCATTATCACATTCGCATTAATGGCAATCATTGGGATCGCCCTGCTTGAAGTCGTGCTGCGTGTGACTGCCGAGCAACGAGGCAATGCAACATTTCTTCTGGGCAAGCGCTGGCATTACCTGACTCCCATCGGCATACCAGAGTCCATGCCTTCAATTGCGCCACAAGCCGGTGCCTACCGTGGATATGATCCTGATTTGGGATGGTCCATTGGCCGCCTCGGTCGTGGTGAAGAAGTGAACATGGTGGGCAAGGGTGATCCTACTATTTACTTCTCGAATATCTATGGCTACCGCTGCACCAGAAACGTCTACGATCAGGAGGTCGAATCCTGGGAAGGTCGCACATTGCCAGAGATAGATGGATCTCACTACGATTATATCTGTATCGGCGACTCATTTACACACGGCGATGCAGTGCTGGCCGAGGAAGCATGGCCATGGCTGTTGGGAAATACACTGGGAAAATCGATCGCCAATCTCGGTGTAGGTGGTTATGGAATTGACCAAGCAGTGATGCGCTATGAAAAAAGAAACCCCAGCTGCGACAACGTCGTGCTGGGGTTAATATCAGGCGATCTCGAGCGAGCCGCCAACTTGATCTATAACTTTACTTTTGGAGACTTTAAGTCGAAGCCGATTTATGAATTCGAGAACGATTCCACGACTGTATTTAACAGACCCGCGCTTCATGGCGACGCCCTGTTGGCCGAGTATCGATCAGGAGCGGAAAGCGATTTTTTTAAGCGTGCCGAACACAGCTGGGATTCAAGACAATTGCGCCGCAGTTTTTTTGACTTTAGTTACGGCTTCCGAACTCTTAAATCGATCCCTGTTTGGCACGATGACCGCACCCGCAGCGCTATTTATCGCACAGAAGGTCAATCCCTTGACTATTGCCTGCAAATCCTACAGCACCTCAAGCAACTAACGGAAAACCGTGATGCAAACCTTACCATTGTTCTTCTCGGAAGTGGCTACAGTCAGGATGTCGAAGAGAAAGCTGACAGTTGGGCACTTTTCAAAGGGAGATTGGACGCAGCGAATTTGCAATGGATAGATACCGTTTCAACAATACAGGGAATGTACAATCAAGACCCCGCCAGTGTTGTTAGCACGATTGACAACGTCCACTACACCCCAGAAGCAAACGCAAAAATTGCGGAAATGATCGCAAACGAATTCAGCCAGACGCCGTAAGCGCCAGGGGGATCCCCCTTAGAAATCCCGCTCCATACCCAAGATGGATAAGCGGATAGGCAATGGCCAGACAACAGCGCTCACCTGAAGTAGCTCCATTCTTAATAGAAAACGCAAACGCTGCAACCAAATAGATTAACACAGGAATGCACCACCATACCCATAGGATTGACAGCGGAAGAGACAACAGATAGAGAACGAATGCGGATGGAATCAGGTGGCGCAGCTTTACTTCAGATTTCACTTTCGCCAACACTAGCGGCTTGTATTTGCCATACTGATAGTATTGCCGCAATAGCCCCCAGGGTGTATCGCGCGGATAGTAGTAGAGCTTAATCGCTGGTTCCTGGAACAATCGAAATCCAAGACTCTTTGCCCGATAGTGAAATTCATCGTCCTGGTTGCGCACGAGTCGTGTATCGAAACCACCTGCTTTCTCGAAAACCCTGCGGCGCCAGGCTCCAAAAGTAACACTATCCGTTTCACCGCGAAAATCCTCTTGATGCACTCGACTGCCGCCGATGGCAAAACGCGAACAGATCGCTGTGCCTACCGCCTTCTGAAATAAACTACGCGAGGCCACCCTGGTCGGACCTCCTACGATATCAGCACCCGTCTCAGCAAGTGTTTTTACCACCTGGGAAAAGTAATCAGGCGCGTACTCAGTGTGCGCATCCAGGCGAATAATAACGTCGTGAGTCGCAGCCTTCACACCAATATTGAGCGCATGAGGGACGATTTTATTGGGATTAAGAAGAATCCTGAAAGGATCAAAATCCAGTTCATGCATTGATTCACCAGCGAGATAGCCTTCCCTTAGTCCTTTAAGTCTGTGGATCGTCTGATCGGTCGATCCGCCATCGACAAATAGTAACTCAACTTCAGAGCGGGGATATTCCTGCTTTCCCAGCGATCCGATGAGGGTCTCCACATAGTCCTCCTCATTATAGACAGGAATGATCACTGAAATTCGCTCGAAATTTGCCGTCATTTGAGTTTTGAGTTTTGAGTTTTGGGTTTCAGAATTCAGCCCCTCGGTGAGTGAAGTTCCCCTTCCAGCAATTGTCGCCACGCCTTCACAACGTTCTTTGACGAGAATTGCTCTGCAGTGTTTCGACCATTCCAGGTTAATTCAGCCACCAACTCAGGATTCTTCACCAATCGATCGATGCGATCCACGAATTGATCGGCAGCATCACAATCGACTAAAAATCCATCCTTTCCTTCGGACACTAGATACGGCAATCCGCCTGCTGACGTCGAAACGACTGGTAATCCCAACGCCATCGCCTCAATGACACTCAGTGGCGTATTGTCCACGTTGGTCGTATTGATGAAAATGTCGTAATCGGCAGATAACTCACGCCACAGAACAGGCGCAATTTTCCCAGTGAATCGAATCCTCTCAATTACTCCCAACTCATTAGCGAGAGCCTCAACTTCCGCCCGTGTTCCATCCTTATCTGGCCCTACCATGCACAAAGTCGCGCTCTCATGTTCTGCCACCAACAAAGCAAGGACACGGACAGCAAGGCCAGGATTGTAAGTTCGATCAAATGATCGGACGTAGAGCAGACGTGGCCGGACACGGTAACGTCTGTGGAATACATAGTCTTCGACCTGCAATGCATTTGGAATCACTTCGACTGGAAAGTCTCTATCTACGAAAATTTTCTCAAGGAACTTCGAAGGGGCAACATTGCGATGGGATCTCCCAAAGAACTGTCGACACAGTAGCGGTGACTTATCGAGTCTTGCCGCAAGATTCCCTCCATGCAGGATTGGAATATAGGGAATCCGCAAAAGATAACTGACCCACCCGATCACCCAGGCGTAGTAGAAAGCGTTCGTACTGTAAGTATCGATCAAGACATAAGATGCATCCTGATTACGCATGACTACTCGAATCATGTCGAACAACCGCACCAGTGGCTGTCGCGCATGTGAAGCGGTCACGACTTCATAGTCGTCCGAAAGCAGGACTGATAGCTTGTCTATACCAGTAGGCGAAAACCCATGGCGTTCCAGTCGATTCCCGACGTAGACCAGTTTAAGAGACTTTTGCGCCATGAATCGTTGCCGCAGATGCTGGCCGCCCTCGCCCCAGCATCGCCGTAAGTCGCTTTCTTAAGACTGGATGCCTCACTGCCAGACGAAGCAGCACGTCTTTAGGTATAACAATTGCCCACCCGATTCCGTACAAGTAGGTTGTGCCAAAAAGGCGAGTGGCCGAGTGAGCCATGACCGTCAGACTAAAGAGTGCAAAGGCCGCCAGCAGCGCCCTTCCCACCACCGGATAGCGGGGGTTCAATACGATCACAAGCGGCATCAGAACAATGCCGATCGCGAACGCGAACCCAAGTAAGCCGTGTTCAGAAACCAGTCTTGTATACTCCGTATGCGGCGCGATCACTCGATACCCATACGCTGGCCGCATGCGCGCAGAATTCCCGGCACCAACGCCCAGGAACAGATGATCATACCACATTTGCAAATCGGTTCGGACAATTTCAGATCGACCACTTGTTAGAACAGTGAGAGTCATTTCCCGATCACCTGACAAGGTACCACCAGTCTCTCCTTTATATCTCAGGGAAAGCATTCCGCCTGTCAGTTGGTCAGTTACTAAGAAAATCGCCCCCAGAACAGGCACAATCAGTGGTATTAGAAGCAGTCTCCGAATTCGAGTCGTCTGACCCAGGTTTTGATGCTTATAGTAGGCCCACAAAACAATTACCAGAGCACCTGCGGCTGCTATCACGGCCGAAATCAGTCCTCCTCTGGAAAACGAAATCAGAGCACGGAAGAAAAGATAGACGGTGACTACGAAATCGACCGTCGGTAACCCAAAGAGAGGGCGCCCCATGAAGAAGCCAACAGAAAGTGCGACAATTCCCATGCCAAGAACAGTCGCCACTTGATTCGATCCGAATCCGGTGGTTTCGCGGTTTGCCGAGAGAGTAAACTGAATAGAGTCTAAATCTGGAGCACCGATCGTTGTAAAGACGGCGACCGTCACCACCGGTCCCGCAATTGCTCGCAATATCCAGATCACGTTGTTTTCCATCAACACGCGGCGATGAAAATACATCACCGAAAGCGCTAGAATCAATACGCCCGACCAATTAAACAATAGGGTATCGCGAATATCTCGACTAAAATCAGTACGGATAAGAGAAGGAATGATCAGCACGAGTAGAATCAACCCGGGCACCAACGTACTCAACTTTCTCCCCATGGCGATCCCCAAGACTAACAGAGGGATCCCCAGGTATCGTCCAGTCTCCCATGGCATCGGAATTTCCGATGTACTCGCAGTCATCCGCGCCAGAATTTCATATGAACAAAGATACGAAGCCGCAATATGCAAAAGTCCTGCCTTATTCTTATCTCTTAGCGAATAGAGAACGGCGCCCCCGATCACACACGCCAGCCATCCAGTCAAAACCACTGGAAACAGCGTGGCAAAAACGCCCAGAATGATGTGAGCGATCAGCCAAGCAACGCCGTAGTGCTTTTCGTTCATAAAGTTACTGAGTAGAAAGAAGGGGCGGAATTATGTCAGATTGCAACCGGGCGCAATAGCGCTCAAACGTAAATAATTTTGCGAGTTTCGTGACCTCGGCTGACATGCGCTGCATGCGCGACACTGTGAAGAAGTCTTGAGCGGAAAACCACTCTGAAAATGACCCATTTACTGGCCACAGAAACCCATTGTCTTTCCGAATGTACTGCGGGATCGCTGAAACTGCTGAAGCGATGGGAATGACACCAAATGCTGCGGCTTCCGCTATCACTTTCGGAAATCCTTCAGAATCAGAAGGCAGGAGAAGATAGTGCGAATTGGCGTACACTTTTGCAAGTGCCTGACGATCGAGCGGCCCGTGGAATACGGTGGGGACACCAGTGGTCGACGCCTCCCGTTCCCAATGTTCCCTCTCTGCCCCATCTCCGACAAAATGAACGGATTCAATGCGCTGCTTATCTTTCATTTCGGCCAGCGCCTGCAGAATTCTCTCGATTCCTTTGGCCCGCTCAAGTCGTCCAACGAAGCACATTTTCACCGGCACCTCGGATTTGCGCGCCATTGACGATTCTCTGGCAGATACCAGTTCTCCCTCGGTCAAACACGGATTCTCAAATGCCCGCAAATGGGCGTTCATATCCGGCCACTTACCATTGATCGTGACAGGTCCATCGAAGATTCGCTGCAACCACCAACGCTGGAAGGCATAGCTCCACGGGGCGTCATCCTGCCTCCAGTTGCCAGCATACTTTGCCCACACATTCGATGCCCCGATCGCCCGAAGAGCAGGCAAAAGATAAATTCCCATCCCCATCGGGCACCTCACCTGCACGACATCACATCGGCGGACGACGCCAAGCATGACTTTCAAATTGGCAGGTGCACTGGTCAGGACACTGAACTTATCCACTATCCGTGATCCACCAGACGGGAGCAATGGAACAAATTCCACATTAGCCGCCTGATAGGATTGCAACTGATAACCTTCTAGCGAAATGTATCCGCAACCTGCATGGATGATTTGATCAAAATGCGGCCCCAGGTGATCCAACTCCCGCACCGTAGGTGTAAGTCCATGCCACTGTCCATCGATGAGACAGTGCTCTGTGTGCGACAGAATTCCCAACTTCATAGACCACTCCCTTCACTGCGTCCGTGCAT
>JBNMNB010000153.1:0-18788 GCA_051270635.1 Verrucomicrobiales bacterium
CGCGTGAGGTCATCAATCACCTCACTGAATGCTCAGCAGATCTGGTCGTGTTAGGAACCCGGGGACGCACCGGCTTTAAAAGCCTGCTCATGGGCACAACGGCTGAAAAATTGATCCACGAAACGCCTTGCTCAGCGCTTGCCGTGAAACCGAAAGGCTTCCACTTTGAAATAGACTAAGGGGAAATCGATTACTGCCAGAACTCTGGCGGCAGCTTCATCAGGCAGATTGCGATGACGCCGGAGACCGAGATCAGAGCACCTGTGATCGCCAGCGGCGACGTGCGCTCTTTTTCAAAGGCACGCGCGAGCAGCATGACCAGCAGCGGGCTGGTGGCAGTGACCGCCAGAACGATCGCACTCTTCTGTGATTGAAGCGCCCACTGGAAGCAACTGACTCCCAGCACTGGCCCTGTAAGTGCAGCGCCTATCAGCCAGAACGGGAAAAGCTTGTGACGTCCACGCGTTTTCACAGCATCACTGAGCCGCGTCGGCTCGGGGACGGGATTACCTGCGGAGGCAGGAATTACCCGCTTTAATCTTCCAGCTCCCCACTGATACGCAGCAAAGCAGATAAGAGCAATCGTCAGGCCACCTAACGTTCGCACAAACGCCTGTGCCAATCCACCACCGATCCCGTGCATCTCCACACCGGCACCGACCGCCAGGCTGTCGGCATAGCGGCTGATCACCGCACCGAACCCCTGCCCCATCCCGGCAACAACCGCAAAGCACGCGCCAGTGGTCACCATTCCCGGCTGGACGTTCGCAGGATGCTTCTTGTCCGGACGCAAAGCCAGAACCAGCCCGACGACAATGACCACGATACTGGCAATCTCAGCAACCGTGACCGTTTGCCCCATCCAGAGATACTCACCAATCGCTCCGAACACTGGGGCAAGGCAAAGATTCACCAGAATCGTGAAGCGGGCACCAATGCGAAAGTATGCGAGAAAAAGAGCGACGTCACCGATCCCAAATCCGACGATGCCACTGAAAAGAACCATCCGAATACTTGTGGATGCGTTGGAAACTGGTCTTTAAAAAACAACAGGCACAGCACAGCCAGACAACAGACGGCCACCACCAGTCGCCAGAAATTTGCCACGATTCCCCCCAGCATACGAGACAAGCGCTGACCGAAAATCGCGGCGCAGGCAAAAAGCACCGTTGCGATGATGGCTCCTAGCATCGGGGCCTGCAGGTGAGCGGTGGAAAAGGACTGGCAAACTTCATGAAATCAGGGAAACTGGATCCGACTCAAGCTGCATGGCCGCGCAATGTCAATGGCGTGTCAATGGCGAGCAATCAGTCGAATTTCCTTTGACCTTTTGACCTCTGATCATGGCAGAATCATCCCCGCGTCCCGCATCCTCACAGCCCACCGTCTGGCTCAACGGTCAACTTTTCCCGGCGGATCACGCCCCCATTTCCCCATTCGATCACGGACTTCTCACCGGAGACGGCGTATTCGAGACCTTGTGTGTTTATAACGGTCGCCCCTTCGCCGAATCTCGTCACTACCAGCGGCTATTGCGATCTGCGGCAGCGTTAGGACTGGCAGTTCCCAGCCAGGAGTCGCTGAGTTCCGCAATGACAGCCGTGATCGAGGCCAATGATCTCAGCGACGCCCGCGTCCGGATCACACTCACCGGAGGCATCGGGCCCCTGGGCTCTGATAAAGGCGCCACCGAAGACCTGGCACTGATTGCCGCAGGCACGCTACCAAACCACGCGGACACGGCATCCGTCATTACTGTCCCGTTTCTGCGCAACGAACACGGAGCTCTGGCTGGCGTGAAATCGACCTCGTACGGCGAAAATGTCGTGGCGCTCGCCCACGCCAGAAAACACGGTGGAAATGAAGCGATTTTTGCCAATATCGCTGGAAATCTGTGCGAGGGCACCGGCAGTAACATCTTCATCGTGCTTGGCGGAAAGCTTCTCACTCCGACATTAGCCAGCGGATGTCTGGCCGGAATCACGCGCGCCATTGTCCTGGAACTGTGTGATGAGATTGGGCTTCCAGTGGAAGAAACTGATGTTCCCATCGCTACACTGACCAAGGTCGATGAAGCATTTCTCACTTCAAGTCTGCGAGAAGTGCAGCCCATCGCATTGATCGACGGGACTCCAGCCAACGACTGTCCGGGCCCTATTTCGCAGAAATTGCGCACACAATTTCGCTCGCTCGTTCAAGAGCAAATAGATCCTTAGTGCCGCAATCAATTGGCTTTCAATAGGTTAGATTCTCATAGAAAAGAAACTTCTTGCCATTGATGAAAAAGAATACATCATACATACATTGCAGATCTTTTATGAATTACTGAGAGCGATTGCCATGCTCGATTAAGAAATGCTAAAGAATGACTAAAAAACCGGAAATACGGACTTTGTTTTAAAGTATTTATATTGTAAATCCTCCGCAGTCAGCTCACACTAATTATGAAACTGGAATCAGGTGAACAGTTCCGAAAACTGTCGCTTTTCTGGGATAATTACTAATGAAATTTCTGCGAGAAACGTTTCTTTAAATTAAATGCACCGCTCAATATGAAAGCACTCTTTGACCAAACTTTACCACTTTCCAGGATCGCTCCGATAGTCGTGGCGTTGGCGATGGCACCTGTTGGGAGCCTATTTGCTCAGGATGAAGATGTCGAACTCATCACGCCGGAGTCGGAATGGAAATACAACGACTCAGGAGAGAACCTTGGAACGGCTTGGAAAGAAGTTGATTTCGATGATTCCGCATGGAAGTCCGGGCTTGCTCCTCTGGGATATGGTGATCCAGGCGACATTGCGACAGAAATAAGCTTTGGAGATGACAGCAGCAATAAGATCATCACCCAGTATTTTCGAAAGGAATTTACCGCCGAGAGCCCCGGTCAATTTTTCTCGATGATCCTTCGGGTTCAGCGTGATGACGGGGTGATCATCTACGTTAATGGCACGCAGATTATTGCGGACAACATTCCGGGAAATGCGACCTTTGATACCGAGGCGACAAGCTCTGTCGATGGCTCGAAGGAGCGGGCCTGGATCGAGACAGCGAAGACAACTGCAGCCCTGGAAGCTGGACTGAACGTGATTGCCGCAGAAGTTCATCAATCGAGTCCCACCAGCTCCGACACCCGCTTTGATTGCCAGCTTCTCATCTCAAAGGTGCAGCCGGAATACGGTGAAGTGCGAGTAGGTATTCAGACCCAGTTTACAGAAGGAGACTGGGGCCGTGAGAGATTTGAGCGTAATCCACTCGCGAACCCTCCCGAGATTGAAATAAACTACGCAACAAGGTGGTCTGGCAGCGGATTTGCACTTACAACGGATAAGGAGATCCGAGTTGATGCGGATATCCTGGATAAAAACGGTGAGATCGATTTCCAGTACTTCATCTGGGATGCCACCTTGAATGAATGGGAATCAGAAAAAATTGATACCCGCAACTACAACAACGTGCAGGTCTCGGTGGGTGTGCGCACCAACGATCAAGATTCGGACGGCGAACCTGGAAATGGTTTTGAGTCCAGTGATTATTTCCGCGGTGACATCGATATCAGCACCAATGGCGTCAACTTTGACACTGTCGATAAGTGGCTGGAGCTCAAAGGTGGGGGCTCGAAGCCGATTGATTGGTCAGAAATCGTCAATGCCGAAACTGCCCGAACCGCCACCGTCCCCGTCAGTGAAACTGAGCCCGGGTCAGAGTGGATGAACCCGGACTTTGACGATGCAGGATGGATTTCAGGCACCAGAGGAGTCGGATTTGATTCTGCAGGTGGATCCTTCGAAGATTTCATCGGGATCAATATGGAAGAAACAATGAAAGGCGTTAACAGTGCCTGTTACATTAGAATTCCGTTCACCGTTACCAACCTGGCATCCTTCACTGAAGCACAACTCCGTGTCCGCTATGATGATGGCTATGTAGCATTCATTAATGGAGTTGAAGTCTCCGACGGCAATGCTCCCACTCCGCTGGCTTGGAACTCAGAGGCCACCAGTTCTCACCGCGATCTACAAGCTGTCGTTTTTGTCGATGTCGATATTCTGGATGGTAAGGCCATTGATGAAGTGCTCAATGAGGGTGAGAATATGTTAACAATCGTTGGCATGAATACGAGTGCGGGTGGCAGTGACTTCCTCAGTGATGTTGTCCTGCGCGTGGGTAAACCTGGTGACGGTATCCCCACCTCACTGGATGCACTCGATTTTGGCGCCGTGAATCGCAAGACGACGTATAAGAGTGAGGTCGGTCTTGTTCCTAACAGTGCTGCTTCGATTAAAATTCGGTTCGAAGGCAAGGTAAACGATGATACAAGAGAGGTTATTTACTTTGATGACATCCGGACGCTTGGTGATCCAATTGCGGCTGACAGCTTTTATGCCTACATGCAGCTTGAGACCGGATGGGATAGAGAAGACCCGCGCATCGAGCCTGCTGCCGATCCGGATGGAGACGGTATGACGAATTTACTGGAGTATGCCTTTGGATCACTGCCGCAGCTATCCGCTCAGACGACGATGGTAAGAGGAGAAGAAGTTTCACTTCTTCCTGAATGGGAAATCAAGCGCTTTGGATTTGCCGATGTTTCCTACCGCCAAATCGCAGCGCCTCTGGCTATAGATGGCAACAACGCTGGAGAAGAAGGGTTTCACGTTCAGGACATCCGCTACATAGCTCAAATCAGTCGCGGAGAGCTTGATGCGAACGGCGAAATGATCTGGTCTGATGGTACCGCCGGTGGTGAGATTGTCTTTGAGCAGCTTCTTGGATTCCAGGAAAACGAGGACGGAACGGTACAAGTAAGGCTCAAGGGCCTTCGTAACCTGGGTGGTGACGATCAGACATTCGCCAGAATTCTGGTTAGAATCGTTGGATTCGAAATCGACAATTAATCCTTTGATCCCCCCCCGTAGAAAAACAGCACAGCTAACTCATTATGAAATCGCTCTTCCTTCGATCACTCCACCAGACCCGTGCCAGACGTAGACCGGACGCTGATTCAGGCTTTAGTCTTGTTGAAGTCGTCATTGCTCTGGGCATTGTTGCGACTGTCATGGTTGCGCTGCTGGCGCTCCTTCCGCTGGGAATGGATGCACTGCGGGAAGCAGCCGATCTAACAGTACAAAGCCGCATCGCCGAAAGTCTACGGGGCGATGTGCAGCAAGCTGACTGGGACACACTGGATCGCTATCGCAATGAGCTGCGCTACTTTGACGCAGAAGGAACCACTCTGGAGACAGCGGGATCCGGGACTCGTCTTTACACTGCAAAAATTGAGTTTCCTGATACTCCCATCAACCTTCCTGGTCTTGGAAAGAACCGGTATACTAAAAAGATTATCATTAAAGTGGCCTTCACTCCGCCCGGTCAGGAAACTGTCAACTGGAATGTAGAGGAGCTTGATAAAAAACGCTATCGGGAATATCCCACCGTAGTAACCAATTTGACCAAACGAGCAAAGGGCTAACTTCCCGCATCAAGAATTAGCATTATGAAAACGTTTCCTTTCCTCGGCCGATCAAGAGCCCAATATAGAAGCCGCTCCGGTGGTTTCAGTCTTCCTGAGCTGCTGGTCTCGATCGCGATTCTATCGCTGCTCATGGTGTTCACCTTTCAGATGTTGGAGCAAACCCAGCGCACATGGCTGGTCGCTAAAGAAAACACCTCGTCGTATAAGGAAGCTCGCGCGGCTTTTGAGGTCATGACTAGACGATTAAGTCAGGCCACTCTCAATACTTACTGGGGGTATGATGATCCGCAGGATCCAGATGAATATATCAAAGAATCGGAACTCCACTTTCTGGTCGTCAATGCAAAGGAAGTTCTGGGAGAAGGGCCGGAAGGAAGCCGTCCGGGACATGCTGTCTTTTTCAATGCTCCTTTGGGATTCACGGCTGCGACCACCGCAACGGGAAGGCCGCTGTATTCGAACATGGACATGCTGCTGAATTCATGGGGATTCTTCGTCGAATTCAGTTCCGATGAAAACGACCGCCCTTCTTTCCTGAATAGAGACAACAAAATAAAAAAGCGCATGCGTTACCGACTCATGGAGTTCCGGCAACCGTCGGAAAGCTTGTCGATCTACTCTGAAAACCTTAAGGATCTTAAGAGCAAGAACGGACTCTACGAATGGTTTATCCGAGGCGAAACAGGCGTAAATGCTTCCGTAAACCGTAAGGAGACACTGGGGCCAAAGGAAGTGCGCACTGTTCGGGCGGTAGCAGAGAACATTATCGTCCTTGTTCTTTCTCCACGGCTTCCAGAGTATGATAAGAATGATCCCGACTTCATTGCCCCGAATTTCATGTATGACTCCAGGGAATTCCAATGGGCCAGGAAAGATGACAGAACGAAGCTGACGGCACATCAACTCCCACCACTCATTCAAGTGACGATGGTTGCAGTCGAAGAAACTGACATGGCCCGATGGCTCGCAGCAAATGCAAATAGTGACCCGGAGTTCGTTGCAGAAGGCTTGTTTAAATCTCAGAAAGCCCTTGAGCAAGATCTTGAAACCCTGCGTGACGATCTGGATGCAGAAAAAGTGCGTCACAGAATCTTCACTACGACGATCCGTATGCGGGAGTCCAAGTGGACGGAAGAAGAAGAATAATCTTCCGCAATCAACTACTTTGTATATTCCTCCAATCGTCTCAAACCTGATTGCATAAAATGAAGCGTTACAAAATTAAATCCCCCGCTTCCGGCGGCTTTTCAATGATCGAACTGCTTGTCGTCATGGGCGTCATTGCAGTGATTATGGCAATGGCCGTTCCTGCGATACAGTCGATGCTGAGCGGCAACAAATTGATTCAGGCAGCAGACGATCTCCAGTCCTCATTAGCGACCATGCAACAGGAGGCAATCAAGGGAAACGAAGCTGTGGAAGTTCGCTTTTACTCATATCGTGATACCAACCTGCCTGTCACAGCACCACAGTTCAGAGCTTACCAATTTGTGAAAAAAGTGACGGCCACTCTTGAAAAGGATCGCGAGTCGAGCGGCAGCAGTAACCGTGATGGTTTCCGAGTGCTCCCGCTTTCGAAAATTGAGCGCCTTCCAGAGGGCATTATTATGTTCAACGACGATGAATACTCGACCCTGATCACCAGCCCTAAAATGATCCGCGAGACTCGTAATGTCAGGATTCCGGATTCTGAAGATGGCGAATACTACGCGTTTCACTTCCGTCCTGATGGCTCGACAACTCTGCCTAAGACCGGTAGCGATCAGTGGTTCGTTTCACTGGTCAACGAGGCTGACGTGCTCGCCAATGCAGGAGGACTGCCGCCAAATTTCGTGACCCTGCAAGTTGATGCACACAACGGAACGGTTCGTGAATTCCAGCCGGGCGTGCAGTAAAATAATCCATCAATTTCAGCCGCGCAGGATTTTATCCACAGATTTCGCGGATTACACGGATTTGAAGTGAGGGATCTCAGAGCACCTGACATCGAAGAAATCGGTGGTGACACCATTTACAAATGAGAGGCTGTATCATCTTTCGATTCAACACTTCTCTGCCCCAACGGGCTGCATAAAAAAGCCCGGGGTTGCGAGGCACGAGCTACCCCGGGAATATACCGACAAAGATTCCACCCCCGGCGGGGTTGTGTCCCGGCCGCAAACTGAGGAATCTGCGGAAGACTTACCTATTCAGCCGCGCACAGTATTTGCCACGAACAAGTGTCGGTGCAGGGATTCAAGTCTGGCTGACACGTAGAGAAAAGCGACGATCAACCCTGCCGCTGCCCCCGCAACGAATCCCAGTCCGTAGTAGGCTTCCTGCCCTAACAGCGTCAGAGCACTGGTGGTAGCATTTGTGAAGAAGAAGGCAGCAGTCGCCCACAGCGCTCCACGCCGATCGTCCAGATAGAACAAGACGGTAAGCAGTGACAGAAAAACGACCAGCAGGAAGCAGCCGAGCAAAGTCATCGTAAATACGGTCTGAGCAATCGCTCCGATGCCGGCAATCTTGCAGATAACGTCAACGTTGAGAAATACCAGTAGCGTTGTCAGCCCCTGGACTTTGATCAGCGTCCACATGCTTTTCTTCAAACCTGAGACAGCCTCAAGGCGCAGTAATTCCAGTTTCCGGAGGGTCGCCGAGCTGGTGAGCGCATCGCGATACTTTTTAAGATTTGCAGCGAAAGATGTCTCCAGGGAAAGAACGTAAGCCGCCATCCCCGGCACCATGGTTGCCAGTGCAATATGGATCGACAGATCGTATTCGGGCGATGCCTTGATCCATCCAGTGACACTGAAACTCTGTGCCGAGAACTGCCAGAACAGCACCTTATCCACCCACAATCCGCAGTTGTAGAAAAGCCCTGCCCAAATCAGTTCTGAATAACGCACAACGTATGATACTACTTCGTCGAAGACACGGTAATCGCCGCTGAATTCTCGCGACAGACGCCAGAACAGAAGTAAGAACAAGACAGCATGCCCCGCAGCAAATCCTGCCAGGGCGGATGCGTCACCAAAGTAATTGACCGCCAGAATTGCGAACCCACAACTAGCGGTGAACCCTACACCAAAACTGGCCAGCACCCATCGATAGCACGACACCGAAGTCAGGTAGCTCGCAGCAGTGAATGTCCCACAGGCAAGAAGCAGAAGCGCGATGACCCCCGCTTGCTCAACATTCGAAATCGGCCCACCGCCTAAAGTAAAAATGGCGACACCTAGACAGCCAGCGAGTGGGATCATGACGGCGAGTGCCAGCATAAAAGAGCCAAGAATCCGCTGTTTGCGCCCATCATAAAATCGATCTGCGGCATACCTGGTTAACAACAGGGAGAACGGCCCAGTGATGATAAGAGCAAGCGCATAACAATGGGTGACCAGCGAAGTGAACCGCCCCATTAACTCTGCGCCAATGACCGGACGCAACACTAACACAAGAACAATCAGCGCGCTGACAGAGACCATCCATGGGCCGACTGCTATCAGTCCGGCATAGATTCCGGCTCGAGAAACGCCCGCCATACTGCGGCGTTCCATGATCTTCTGAAGTTCAAAACCAATTCCGGCCATAATAGTTAACAATCGTAAAGGTTCTGGTAGGCAGCCACGACATCTACCAGCGCATAATCGTCGTTCACCCGCTGCCGACCAACCGCACTACACTTTTCCCGCAATTTCGCATCATTCAGGAGGCGTCCAAGCGCTTCCGCTGTTTGCTCTGGCTCCGCCACTGATGTGACAATACCTGCTGCCCCTGAAACGCGGCCGCCACCGTCTTGCCGTCCTTCGACAAGTTCCCGGCACGCGCCTACATCGGTAGCCACAGCGGGAACTCCGAGAGCAAAGGCTTCAAGCAACGCGAAAGGCAATCCCTCGCTCAGACTTGTTAGCACAATCACATCAATCTGCGCAAGGAAGTCCGTTGCAGCCACTTTCCCAACGAACTTCACTCGATGTTGCAACCCGAGGGACTGCAAAAGCTCAAGGCATTCCGCATGATAGAGCGGATCCTCATCGGTCGGCCCGGCGATCAGGACTTCTGCATGAGGACACTTTGTCAAAAGGATACTCGCGCTGCGCAACAATGTCTTGATGTCCTTGATTGGAACGATCCGACCTAAGAACCCGACGACACAACGATCGTTTTGATAGCGCACTGTCCTTCGATCAATATCGGATATCATCTCAACACCGTTTGGAACTATCTGAATCTTCTCGCGATTGGCACCGAACTCGACTTGCACGTCTGCATTGCGCTCGAACAATGAAACGATCTGATCAGACGCTGAGTAGCTAACCCTTGCCTGAAAGAGGAAAAACTGCATCCAGAGATCTGTGAGCACGCCCGGATGGTTGGGGATTCCTGGAACTCGTTCACCAGGATCGGCGATCCATTCGGCCTTCCTCAGTTCCTCAAGACGTTCTTTGACGTATATCCCGTGCTCAGACAGAAGAAATCTACCGCCTCTGCGACGTTTCAGTATAGCACCTAACATTCCTGCGTAACCAGTACAGACCGCGTGATAGACAGGCGCCACTGGCACTTGATCTACCACACCTGACAATGCCCAGAGATGAGCGACGAAGTTCCACGCGTTCCAGTAAAATTGCTTAAACGAAGTTGTGCCAGCCCGCTCCTCATAGACAAGTTGCAACAAATCCCATGTTTCCGATAGCTCCCAGAGATCACTCAGCCGACAACGTGAAGCAAGGTCGCAGAGCGCATCCAGCAAGCGCATTGGATCATCGTCTTCTCCCGCTAGATACCCTCGAGTCAAACCAATTACATCGCGTGCACTCGCCCGGACTCCAGATGTAAAGCGGAACTGTTTCGACGCTGGATCATGCAGGTAAATCTCATGAACAGTATTCAAATTCGCTGGCAGTGCATACTTCGCCCCTCCCCGCAATTCTCTGCGACTGCCAATGAATGTCAGCTCGAACTGCCGATCAGGCATCGCACGCATCATTTGATCTACCCAGGCGGAAACTCCGCCGAAGACATAGGGATAAGTTCCTTCCAGTAACAAGCAAACTTTGCTACCAGCCGCATTCTGATCGCTGTTCGCCGCGTGCTGATTTTCGAATAGCTTTCCTATCATAACAGCATGATTTTTTGCGGCTCCAACCAGAATTCCTGCATCCAGAACTTCTCTGGCGTATCAGGTTCGAACTTTTTGACGTAGCGTCGCAAAGCTGGCAGGTCACCGCGAAGCAGGCTGATTTCCGCTCCAAGCAGATGAAATTGATCACCTGATTGAAGAGTTGAAGTCCGATCGCCAGCGCCAAGCACAAGCAGATCATCCCACGCCTTAGCAGCTCTATCCGTTTGCCCTGAATGCAGGGCGAATCGCGCTTCATAGAATGCAATTTCAGCACTCCTTTCCGGGGCTTCATCCAGCAGTTGCAAACGTCTCACCATTTTGAGACCAGCATTGGCACGGAGGGTAAATTCTTGAGGCATGAGCAGTCGTTGATCAAGTATTGCTAGGTGAACTTCACAGAGATCAAGGCAGGCATTTAAGTCCTCCGCATCGCGAGTGAGACGTTCCTCAAGGTCACGGGTGATTCCCTCCAACTTGTTCAGGCGTTCGGCAAGGCACGCCTGCCCAACCAGTCGAGTTCTGGTATCTGAGTGATCCCGAAACTTGCGATTCAGACTCATCAATGGCGCATCTTCCAATTCGACCAGGCCATTGAGAGCTGCACTCAGCTCTGCATCTTCAAGCTTGCGATATCCGGAAACAAAGGGTTCACATAGTTCAACCCTTTCCTGCTGGCGGAGGCGTGTCGATTCTCGCAATGGAATTCCGCTGATCAGTGGATCTTCATATGGAACCGCAGCATCTGCACATTCTCGTCTGGCAAAAACTCCCATCAATAAGACGACGAGACTTCCTCCTACCGGAATCAGCAGGGCGATGGAAATGAACAAGCAATAGAGATAGCTTCGTCTCCACGAAATGCTGATCGCAGCGCTAGTCCCACAGAGAACTGCCGTCAGAACATGAAGGTGAACCATTGACATACCTGAATCAGAAACTCTCCGATCAAAGATCGCGAATAGTGACAGCAGCAGCAGACTCCAGGCCACTGTCCCTGCCAAATATCTCGCCAACATCCTCATCCTTCTCCTTTCCTCAATCGGCACAGGAATCCATCTGCCGACTCGGAAGCTTGAAGCTGAGTCTGCCAGCACTTCGCCGCAGAGTTCTGATCACCGCCATGCAGAACTGCCAGTAACCGCTCCACAATCGGCCCGGCACTCCTCAAATCGAGCATAGGAAGAATCACCAGGATGCGGTCACTATCTGGATCAAATGCGCAGACGTCCTGAGATCGCAGGCACTGGCCCAGACACTCCAGAATCTGTTCAGTTTCAGTCCGGGCAAGCGAATCACTTGTCCCACTAAGGGCCAGTCCCACAGTAGCAAGTTGATGCAGATCTCTGCTGCGCACACAAAGCCGTGCGGTTTCTTCCAACCGATCAAAGTTCTCGTCTTCGCTACTCCTTAGCGATTGCACATCCTCATCCCATTGCGGCCGGAAGGTGCTGGCCTCGGCATCCGACAGGGCGTGAGATCCCGCGCGAAGCAGGCGGCAGCAAGTCACCCACTGACACACTGTTTTCATTCGATCAAAGGTGTGCCAATTGATCGAGCGCAAAGCCATTCTTCTGATCATCAGCAGCGCCCTTACATTGCCACAATGATCCACCCATGGAAGAGCCGCGATCCATTGCCCCGACTGCCTGGGTGTCCCCTCCCAAAGATCCCGACAGGTTACCAGATCCCGACTCACCAGTGCTCGCTCAACCATCGGATCTTCGATCGCCACCACTTCTGGAATGGAACCGCCCTCCTCGAGAGTGGCAGCACGCTGCATCTGCCCACTGCCATTGGATGGCAGATAGATCGCAGCATGTTGCAGACCGGAAATACGATAGAGCAATTGAAGGACTTCTCGATACAACACCTGATCCTCAGCCTTCAATAACGTTGCCAGTTCGTTATCCAGCGAAACCATTTCCAATCCATGCACTGCCAGCTGACGCTCCAGACGCATGGTTGATTCTTCAGCGACTCGCAGTGCGGCAACCGTTCGCAAATTCTCTTCCTGCAGATGGGTAACACTTTTCTCGGCATCGATCTGAGTCCGCATCAAAGCCGATCGCAACTCCCCGGCCACAATTCCCAAAACAGGCAATCCAGCGAACAAGAAACGGAAGTCATACAACACCGAGCTCCATGCGCCGAACCCCTGCTGCACAGCTACAGCTAATCCGATCACACTGGTGACCAGTCCCGCCACTAGTCCGGGCCCGAGTCCATAGCGTCCGCCAAGAAGCAACGGAACCAGGATCAGGGGTGAAGGATTCAGGCGAAGCCAAAGCGGATCACGCGCTGAGAAGATCCAGGTAACTAGGCCGAGACAGGAGACGACAAGGATCAGATCGCCCAGAATACTCAACCAGTGTCGCTGACCTCTGTTTGAAAAATTGATCGAACTACTCTCCATTGTGATCGTCTGAGACTCGCTTTGTTACTCTACTCGCAATGAGCCCATTGTTGAGAATCGAAAGAGCCATTGCCAGGCTTTCCCTCGCCGCACGCCCTCGCCCTAATGCCCTCTGAATTCTTGCCATTTGCCTCCAGGCTTCTGGCATGGTACGGCCAGCCCCAGCGAGGTAGTCCTGCTGCGCTTTTTCAGCTTCGAGGTAACGGCCGTTTATGAAAAGGACATGCGCCCTCAACCATGCAAATCGGGGTTCTTTCGGCAGTTGCTGAATCAATGCCATCGCACTTTTTTTCCGTCCTTTATGAAGGTAGATGCCCGCTACCACGGCCTTGCCATCTTCTGCTAATATCAGGCGGTGTTCGACTCCTTCTCCTCCCAGCCATTGCAGCACTCGATCGTAGTCAGCTTCTCCAATCTGCAATTCCAGCAATCTTGCCACGGCAGCTGGATCAACTGCATACTCCAACTTCCCTAACAGTATATTCAAGGCTTCGGACTGACGCCCGATGGTTCCCAGCATGGCAACATAGCGCAATGCCAATTCCCTGCTCAGCGGATACCTTTCCAGCCCTTCCTTAAATACTTTCTCAGCTTCCAGAAAGAGTCCACTCACGGAATTTGCATCCGCAAGCTCAACGTAGTCAGAAACGATCGGTGTATCAGTATTTTCGATCTGTAGTTTCAACGCCCGAATGGAGCCGGACTTGTCCCCCATGGCCGTGGCCAGGTGAAAGAATGCTGCTGCGGATTGGCGATCATGCACAGGCATTGCAGAATAATGATCCAATGCTGTCTGAAATTCGCCCGATGCGACCAGCATCCTGCCTAGAGCAGCGCCAGTACTGGCACTCGATTGCGCTGCAAACGCTTCCGTCAACTGCGTCATCGCCGCCGCAGTTTCACCATTCTCATCCAGTAGCAGTCCCAGCGTCACCTGATAGTTCGCGCTGTCTTCGGGGGACACTTCCATCAGTCGCTGGTAGACACGTTTCGCATCACCCATGCGGCCAGCTTCTCCTGCCAGTTTCGCCAGCTCATTGAGTTCCTCGAATTCTATCACTGCCTCATTGTGCAGTAAGATGCGCATCAATTCCTCGCCTCGAAATAACCCAGGTTGCAGGGCAAGGCAGCGCTTTCTCGCGGACAAATCACCAAGAATCGCCAGCCGTCCATAGGCATCAAAGGCCATGGATGCACGCCCGTCCCATTCAGAGAATTGGGCGAGTTGCTGACCATATTTTCGAAACTCCTGCTGGTCACTCAGCTCAGCACTCGCTGCGTCCGCAAGTGCGCCCTTCAGGACAGCATTGTCCACCAATCGATCCTCAAGGATCTGACACGATTGACTGAACTCTCCACTGCCTTGCGCCGCTGCGACCAATTCATCCAATTCCGAATCAAGCTCGCCGGATTCGAGAGCACTTGGCGCCGCGGTGTGAATTGCCAATTCCCACACTTGTTGGGCAATGGAATAGCCAGTCTTCTGATGTTCCGTTTCGAATGCCAGGTCTTTGTAGACTAACAGGAAATCCCTCGGCAATTCAGATCCGTCCGGATCATTGGCCAGTCCATGCATCAGGTCAAAAGCCTGATGAGCTTTTCCTGCCCGACGATAGGCCTGCACTGCAGAGAGCACCGCTTCTGGTGTTCGCGGCATTGTCTTAGCAATGTAGGCATCCAATGACTGCGAAAAGGAACAGTCGTCCTCATTCGATTTCGTTGACAAGGCGACGGCGATTGCTGCTTTTTGCGCCGAAGGAATATCCAAAGTTTGGAGGGACTCAAAGACGACTGGCGGCTGCTCTGATTCCTCGACCATCGCAAGAATGGTACCGAGAACCTTGGGATCCTCCCATTGTTTTGCGCTCAATTGCGCACTGAGAAATGGCAACATTGCCGCATCGGGATCACTCCCGATCCTTTGCGCCGCCAATTCCCGCAATCTCCCGGACGCCTCATCTTTCAACAATCCATTGACGACTCTTTTTTCTCCTGGGATCAAGGCGACAGCGCCTAACACTACTGCACCAACGGCCAGCACAATCAACAGTCGCGAGTAGACTGCTGCCCGTTGAATCGTTGATTTTTGTCCTAAGTAATTCATCGTTTTCCAGTCAGAGACGCTTTCCCGTTTCCTCGCAGTTTCAGCCTTAGTTTTCCCGATGCATCCGCAGCCAACACGACCTGAGATTTCCCCACTTTCAGGACATACTCACCTCCTGGATCTCCTCCGCCAAAAACGGTATCGCTGGAGACCATACTGCTGCCAGTGAATCTGAACTGGGCACTGTCCTCTGACAGGTTCTCAAGGTCTAACTCCAGGGGACTTTTCTCCAGGAACAACGATTGCCCGGCGTTTTCTCCATTCCCCATTTCGAGCACTACTTCAGATCGACCATCCGTGTGAATGTAATGCCAGTCACCCGACCTAACGTAACCAGTAATCCCGCTGGAGGATGCGATGCGCGGAACGCCCGCTGTAACAGGCATGCGAAATGTGCGGAGATCACCTTGATTGACAAGGTGCCAGCGACGCTCACTCGTGCGATAGATTTTTGTCCTGTGGCTATCGAGGGTCATCTTAGTGAATTCCGATGCCCTGACGGGATGAAGAGGCTGATTTCCACACCACTGGTAGACCTTATTGAGCGCAGAAAGTGGACCTAACAAAGCTCCACTGTAGAAGTGGTAGTAGACGTTGACGGGCTTTAGACGTCGCGGCGATTCGGTCATTTCGAACGTTTCGATCACTTCTGAAAAGCCCGTGCGACTCCGCCCACGCCAATCTTGAGTATAGACGAAATCATTCTGATTCGGCGCAAGCACCTGGATTTTCTCATCCCAGTACATCACCCGTGGTGCCACACCTGCAATTCCTGGATACCGTTTTGAGATCACGGTATCTCCTCCATTCATGTTTCCCAATCCATAGTCACTGGCTACTCGAAGGGCTTCCACTCCTGGCTGACAATTGCCAGACCAGAGGACGAGTTCTACACGCTTTCCTTTCGGCAGCAAAGTTTGCACATAGGCTGCGGATCCGCCGATCTCCCGCTCGAGATCGATCGCAGGGTAATCGACACCAGGATTCAGCAGCAGATTGCGGCTCTCGTATTGTTCTTCATAAGGCAGATCACTGTCCAGCCAGACAAACGGATGCGTGTAGGTATGCGTTGCCGCCTCCACGTAAGGCAGCGCAAAAATCTCCCTGGCGGTCTGTTCCAGTTCAGGAGAACTCTCTGGTCGTAAGCCTAACTCCAATCCACGCAGATTTGCCTCTACCACTGAGACGGTTACGGGAAAAGGATATCTCTTCAGAATCCGTTCAAATATCAGCTCGCCACAAGTTGCGCCGCCCTTTAGATGGCTCAATGTCGCAAACCCATCGCCGTCAATGTGACTTAGAAACACCCGCATGCCGTTGCGGGTCGTTGGATCGGGCGCTGGGAATGCTCCAATCGGCCAAATGCGCGCCAGGAACTTATAAAGATCGACCAGAAGCAGTGCCTGCTTCGAAGAAGGTTGGAAATCTAAATAGGGCTCCAACGCCATGCCTCCCCAATCGGCAACAAATACGGGATCGAACTTTACAGAATTGCCCGCAGCACTGCGCGCCATGATCGACAGATAGATTTCTGCTCCAGTCGGCGCCTGCAAATCTATGGTCGGCACCGTCATCGGTCGCACATCGGCTTCGAAATTCATCATCTCTCGATCAAGCGAAAGAATCCCGCTGGTCTGTGGAGCCGCTAACAATGAACCATCCCCCTTCAATCCGAGAGTCGACGCCACTTTGGCCATCGCGATCTGACTGGAGAACGGATAGGGTCCGGCAAAGAGAACTGGAATGCCTGACTTGCGAGCAGCAGCAACAGCACCCGCCGCATACTCTTCAATGCCCTCCGACACATGCAGCGAGCCATCGACGATCAACCCTCCATACCGCTCCAAATCTCCATCCTTCAACTCACCTTCTTTCAGGAGGTTATGATAGTGCAACTCATACCCCATCCATTCCAGTGGTGTCTGCAGTTTCCTGGCGGCGACGGTGTCACGAGGCCATCCAAGATCCGTCGATACTTCTCGTAAATCATTGCCGAAAAGCACCAGCAATTCGCGCCGCACACGGTTTTCTTCCGTCAGCTGGCTACGATCAAACGCGACTTCGCTGACTGCCGCGCGCGACATGCCAACTACTAGAAAAACAATCAATATCCAATTTTGAGACACTCTTCTGATAATTCTATCGAAGAATCAAAATTCCACAAGCGAGAGATTGTTATTTCCATATTTAAAATGATTAGAGCACTTCACTAATATTTTAAGAAACTAAATGGTTTGAATACTTGAAATAGTCCAAGAACCGTTTATTCTATAATTATCATATTTTTTATCATATTAAATGAAATTGATTTGCCAGCTCATTAAGAATCAAAACCAGCCATCGCTCCTTTCGGAGATTGGTTCGGTGATTCTTTGTATCGCTGCTGCACTATCTACTGCAGAGGCCCAAACTGACGCGTTCGAATTGCAGCCAGCGCTGCCTGCGATCAGCACTACCCTGGTTGATCCAGCCGTCATCGAGAATGCTGATAAGGGCGATGCGGCACTGAGACTGCAACTGCTCGAGACCTACGAAGAGCTCTACAACTGGCCGATGACGAAAGCATTGGCCGAAATGATCCTGCACAAGGACGGCGCCGAAAATGCGCCGGCCCTGTCTGCCGTGACCAACGCTTACCTGCGAATGAAGGATGGCGACCGCGCGCTGCAGGCGGCAACTCGCCTGGTCAAAATAATCGATTCTCCTGAGACTCAAGCGTTGCAGGCTCAGGCACTCATTTTACTGGGACGTCATTCTGAAGCCGCTGCGGTTTTCCGAAAGGTAAAAAGCGCAGGCAAAAAGGACGCTCTATTCCAATGGCAGGAGGAACTGGCCTTTGCCCTGTTCAATGCTGGAAAGAACAAGGAATCAAGAAAGGCCTTTCAGGAGATACTCGATCAAAAGGATTATTCCTCCCGACTAAAAGCAACGGCGAAAAAGCAGGTGCGTTTGATGCAGGCTCTGGATGCGCAGCACTGGATGCATGAAGGCGAGAACGACAAAGCAGTGGCAATCCTTGAGAAGCTCAAGCGCTCAGGTGAAGGCACATTTGAGTTTCAGGAAGATCTCGCCTTTGCTTACCAGAATGCAGGCAAACTGGATGAGGCACGGAAGGCATTCGAGTCGATTACCCGCAGCGCAGGCTACGACGCCCGGGCCAAAAGTAATGCTCGCGACCAGATCAATTTGCTCGACTCACTGCAAGCTGAATACCTGAAGGACCAAGGTGACTACGAGCAGGCGCTGTCACTTTTGAATAACCTTAAGAAGCGCTTTCGTAATGCCATTTTCCCGTTTCAGGATCAACTAGCCTACACTCTGGTCGATTCCGGAGAAGTGGAATCCGCCCGGGAAGCATTTCAGGAAATCGTCAGCAACAAGGCATACCCTGCTGACCAGCGAAATACAGCACGTCTGGAAATCCAGAGTATTGAAGTGGGCAATCTTATAACCAAAGGTTACGCGGCACTGGAAGGAAGAGTGAACTGGCGACAAGCCAGGCAGGTCGATGCGCTCTTGATGAATCGCCACTCGACACATCCCGATGCCATTGCCTTTCACGCGTCAATTCTTTCTCTTTCCGGACGATGTGATAAAGCAATTCAAGTGCTGGAACAACTGCGCGACGCACAATTCAAGGACAAACAATTCCCTCATGCCGGCCTTCTCGCCGAATGCTACTACCAGA
>JBNMNB010000154.1:0-18771 GCA_051270635.1 Verrucomicrobiales bacterium
CTGGGATCACTGGGAAAAATTCCCACCGCGGAAGGAGACAAATTTGGCCTTCAGCAATATGGGCGACTTGAAATTTAAACCAAGCGGAAAGCGATGGGGCTTGGATCACACGGGGATGAGTTACTCGAGCGCAACGGGAGATCTGGATGGGGACGGTGACTTGGATCTTGTCCTGGCCAGTCTGGATGAGGAAGTGATTCTCTATCGAAACAACAGCACGGAAGGGGAAAGTATCAAGGTGACATTGAAAGGGCAGCGGGGGAATACGTATGGAATTGGTGCGAACGTAACGCTTTCCGTGGGAGGCGAGCGTCAGCGGCGACAGTTGATTCCCGCAACGGGGTTCCTGTCCAGTAATGAACCAGCGTTTCACTTTGGCCTGGGCGAGCAAGAGGAAATCGATGCGCTACAAGTTGAATGGCCAAGTGGTCACATTCAAGGTTTCGCCAAACTCAAGGGTGGCATGCACTACGTCATTCATGAGCCTCCTACTCCAGCAAAGAAATCGCAGAGGAAACCGCCTGGCTGGGCATTCATTAGAACAAAAGGACTGGCGAGTACCTCACATGTCGATCGCTTTTACGATGACTTTGCGAAGCAGCCGCTTCTGCCCTGGCGTCATTCAAGCCTTGGGCCGGGATTGGCATTTGCAGATATCGATGAGGACGGCGATGAGGATTGCTATCTGGGTGCTGCGAAAGGGCAGGCCGGGGCGCTGCAGATAAACGACGGCAAGGGAAACTTTCTAGCCAAACCGAGCCCTGCGATTGCCGCGCATGCTGACCGGGAAGATATGGCGCCGTTATTCTTCGATAGTGATGGTGACGGAGATCTCGATCTCTATGTTGTGAGTGGGAGTGTCGAATGTGAGCCCGGAGATCCGACTCTTGGAGATCGATTGTATCGCAATGATGGGAAAGGAAATTTCAGTGATGCCACCTCCGGGTTACCTGACATTCGCACCAGTGGCAGTTGTGCGATTGCAGCCGACTATGACCGTGATGGAGATCTCGACGTGTTCGTTGGCGGACGAGTTATTCCGGGTGCCTGGCCGGAGACTCCGGTGAGTTACTTGTTGCGTAATGATTCGACCAGCAGATCATTAAGTTTCACCGATGCAGCCAACGAGTCGCTAGCGTCTGCTGGCCTTGTTACCAGTGGCATCTGGTCTGATGCAGATGGTGATGGCTGGATCGATCTCCTGCTGACGTGCGAGTGGGGCGCGGTAAGATTTTTCAAGAACCAGTCTGGCAAGTTAGTCGATCATACAGAGAACGCAGGGTTGGATCTCTACCGTGGCTGGTGGAATGGTATCGCGGCGGGTGATATCGATCATGATGGAGACATCGATTACGTCGCGACAAATTGGGGGCTGAACACCCAGTACAAGGCCAGCGATGAAAAGCCTGAGCTTCTCTTTTACGGTGACTTGGATGGGACAGGTACAAAGCATATTGTCGAGGCGAAATTTGAAGGAAGCGTGTGTTATCCCCGCCGTGGACTAAGTTGCTCCGGACATGCGATGCCCGCCATTCGGCAGAAGATACCGACCTTCAATCAATTCGCCCTGGCTGACTTGCGTAGCATTTATTCGGAAGATCGATTGGAGAAAGCGACGCGGTTCGAAGTCAACTATTTGCAGTCGTCGGTGTTGATCAATGATGGAAAAGGAAAGTTCACGGTGCAACCGCTGCCGCGCTTTGCGCAGTGTTCGCCCGGCTTTGGTGTCGTGCTAACTGATTTCGATTCAGATGGCCACCTGGATTGTCTGATCGCGCATAATTTTTTCTCACCTCAGCATGAGACGGGCAACATGGATGGGGGGCTCAGTGCCTTGTTACATGGCAATGGTGATGGTACATTCACTCCTGTCTGGCCGGCGATCAGCGGGCTGATCGTTCCAGCCGATACAAAGTCGCTAGCGGCAGTCGACCTCAATGGTGACCAGATTACCGATTTTGCTTTTGGCCTCAATAATAACCCTGCGTGGTCGTTCGTGAATCGAATTAATCGCAAGCATCTTGCGGTAAAGTTGAAAGGGAAATCAGGGAATCTGTCAGCGATCGGGGCGAAGGTCACCTTTACTGCGCCGGGTGGATTGCCCCCTCAGACTTTCGAAGTAAGTGCTGGTGGAGGCTATCTGAGCCAGTCGCCAGCCACGTTGACCTTTGGATTGGGAGGAGCACCGGCAGGTGGCAAACTCACTATTCGCTGGCCAAATGGAACGATTTCGAATCACAATCTGCCGCCAGGAAAGAACCGGGTGACAATCAGTCAATGAAACTATCCATGACTATGAAAAGACTCACATTCTTCGCAATTGCCGCTGGCCTGCTGGGAACACATTTTGTGCAGGGCGATGAGCAGCCGAGCCTTCGAGTGGGGCATGCGCACACGCAGGAGGCCGCCCGGCAGGAATTGGACGAATTGAAACGATCGATTCCTGATTTGGAGAGTTGGAAGAAGCGAAAAGCGCTTGTTCGTGATGGGATTTTAGTGGGCGCTGGGTTGGCCACGCTTCCGCAGCGGACGCCGCTGAATCCACAGGTTGTCAATGCGCGCACGTATCCCGGGTATCGAGCAGAGAATGTGGCGATCGAAAGTTCACCCGGTTTTTATGTCACTGGAACGCTGTATCGTCCAACAGACTTCGATGGGCCGCTTGCAGGAATTCTCTGTCCGCATGGTCACGGTGGGCGATTCAATGAAGCGCGTCAGACGCGTTGTGCCGTGCTCGCAAAGATGGGGGCTGCCGTCTTTCAGTTCGATATGATGGGCTACGGCGACTCGAAGGAGGTCGGGTGGGAGCACAACAAGATTCCCGAGCTGCTGCGTCTTCAGACTTGGAATAGTATCCGAGCACTCGATTTTCTGCTGACTGTGCCCGGTGTCGACAAGGCACGGATTGGCATGACTGGGTGTTCAGGTGGGGGAACGCAGACGTTTTTGCTTTCCGCGATCGACGAGCGCGTCGCTGTGTCGGTTCCAGTTTGTCAGGTGTCGGCACATTTCTTTGGTGGCTGCAATTGTGAAAGTGGAATGCCGATTCACTGGAGTGCCAATCATAAGACGAACAACGTTGAGATCGCAGCGCTGGCGGCACCACGGCCGCAGTTGATGATATCTAATGGCAAGGACTGGACGATCAATACGCCGCAAGTGGAGTATCCATTTGTGGAATACATTTACGGACTCTACGGCGAGGACGCGGAGGTGAAGAACGCGCACTTTCCTGCCGAAGGTCATGACTACGGGACGTCCAAGAGGATGGCCGCGTATCCGTTTCTTGCCAGACATTTGGGACTCGATCTCTCACGTGTTCAGAATGCTGATGGCAACATCGATGAGTCGTTCGTGGTTCCAGAATCTCAGGAATCCATGATGGTGTTCAATGGGAAGTATCCAGACAACGCAGTGGCTCCCAATACACCACTTCCCAGAGCGGCGGTTTCTCTATTTAATGGCGAGTCGCTCGACGGCTGGAGCAGCAGGGGAAGTGCGCAATGGAAAGTTGTAGCGGGGGGTGTGATTGCGGGCGGTCAGTTCGGCGATCCAAAGCGTGGTGGATTGCTCATGACCGATGAGAAGTTTCGAGACTTTGAACTAACGCTTGAGTTCAAAATCGACGAGCACGGTAAGTACAACAGCGGCGTCTATTTGCGCTATGATCCGGAGATGCGCACGAGTGACACTCTTCAGATCAACATCGGACGTGCTGCTGCAGGAGAATTCACCGGGTTGTTCCTCAAAGAGTGGTTGGACAAAGGGGATGAAAACGACGAATTCCGTGTGCCATTAGAGTGGAATCGGCTGCGCATACGCGCTGAAGGGGCGCATCTTGAAACCTGGCTGAATGGTGAACAAATCGTCGACTATACGATTCCTGATGGGGCACCAGAGCTATTGGTACCTGGTGTTCTGGCTCTTCAGACTTACGGCGCAGAAGGTCACGCTGGCTGGGTGCAGTTTCGGAACATTACGGTGACGAACCTTGGTTCCGCTGATCACTGATGGATTGATCGAGCTGCGTCTATGGCCGACGTCGACGACCGCAGAAGAGCCCCGTCGCAAGACTGAGAAAAAGTCCAGTTGAGGGTTCCGGAACCACGGTCCATCCAAGGTCTTGAAGGGCGGCAACATCCATATTCGTTAGTTCAAGTCTTCGAATGGTGGGAGTGAAATCGCCTTCAGGATCCATCAGGGAATCTTGAAGTACGCCTGTTCCGACTGTGCCAACGAGGTTCGGATTCCCTGCCGAGAAAATTTCTGATTCATACGCGTCTTCGGACCAGTGGTAATTTCCGCCACTCACAATACTCAAATCAGTGAGTGATGTTCCGTTATCCGCATTGTAAGCAGCAAGAGTATTGGCGCCACTGTATGCTGAACCTGTCAGGTCGGTAGTTAGCTGGTTGAATCCAACATTCAGTCCCAAGGCATGGCCAATTTCATGGAGTGCTACGGTGTAAAAATCTGTGCTTAGGTCAGGGGCCGCGCTATTAAGGTCGTAGTGCCAGGTGGTGTCGCCGTCATTATCAAATGCGACTGATCCGCCCCATGCAGGGATATCATTGTAGGTATTGCCTGGAGTATTCGAAATGACTCCGCGGTGAAGGGGACCGTTAAGATCGTTGGCAGTTACTGAATAGTTCGATCCAGTAGCCGTTCCACCTTTACCGCTGTCAGTCATACTATGTCCTCCTGCATACAGGATCCAAGTGTCCGCTGCGAGTCCGGCGAAGCCATAGAAATCTGCGTCAGAGGCGAACCCCTTGGGACTACTGCCGTTTCCTATCGGGTCACTGGCCGCGCTGGAAGCGGTGCTGACTTCAACTGGAAACCCTGTCCCAGGGTGATCAAACCCAATTCGCCAATTTGCAGGTGTTGTCCCATTTCCAGATGGACCTACTGCGGTGAGCGAGGATGTAATAACTTGAGAAAAACGATCTGACGCCGCTTGCAACGAATCTTTCTTCGCCGTCGTATCGAAAAAATTCTGAGTGTCGTAGGTGTAGTCAATGACGATCGTCAGAGCAGATGCTTGCTGGAGAGGAGTGAGTCCCAGTAGGGCCAAGGTTGCTAAAACTAGTGATGATCTCATTGATTGTGGGAAAAGTTGGAACCGTATTTCCTCCATTGGATATGGAAAGTATAGGCCAATTCAAGCAAGTATCATCCAGATAGTTTTAGCCAAAGAGCCTTTTCTTTCGAGGTGTATAGGCGGTCGCTCCGCAGTCAGTCGAAGGACTACCGGAGGCCCAACCAATTAGGACTAATCAAGCTGCGGATTTCTATCGAATTCGGTATTGTTGCATCACTTGCATTTTGTCGAAACTGCAACTCGAATTGAAGAGGTATTCTCACCTTGCCTCGGGTAACAAATTCGATTGTCTCTGCAAAGGTGTTGTCTCTTTCTAAATAGCCGTAGAGGAATTCGCTCTGATTGCGGCATTCGAGTTTCAAAGACAAAAACTCGGTCTCATCGAATCCCTCTGGATAGTAACTCACTGGAGTTGCATAGACACGGAGTGACCTTGGCTGAAGAGGCCGTTGCTCGATCAGTTGCTTTACGGGAGTGGCGTTAAATCCTGCAAAGGCTTCCCAATCGATTTGGAATCCATCCAGTGTGTCTTCTAACATCAAGGTTTGAGGCGGAGCATCTTTGACAAAGACCATGGCTACCCAGAATGGCCTTTGATTCAGTGTGGTGGAGGCCATCATTTCAAATTTTGTAACTTCCAGAGCGACATGTGGATGCTTGGAATACCAGTTAATCATGAGTGGAAGGACCTCGTCTGCATTTCGGATGAAGTGACGTTTTCCAGTGATCGTGGAGCTGCCCAGAAACGCCCGAATAGTTTGGTGCGCTGATTGAATCTGGGATTCAAGCTGTCTGCCCAGTTCGGCATCGGTGGGAGGCTTGGCTATTCGTTGAATCGGTGTTCGCTCCTGATAGGGGCGAATAGCCCAGCCAGCCATGAAACAGCCAAGGAATAGGACGCCAGCAATCCAATGCATCCGAATATTCGGTAGTCCTTTTCTTTCGGAACGTGAACTACCCCAATCGAGTGTGGCGTTAACTGCGGACTGAACGATGGGAACGAGGCTGGGCACATAGCCATCTCGCGAAAGAAAATTCTTTCGATGGACTAATGATCTTTTACCGCTCCGACGATTGAGGAGTGATGACTTGCGAACGTTTTTCACGCACTTTCATGCTGCCTGTATTGGCGACTATAGCAAGCGATTGGACAATTGGACGGGCATTCTTTGACTCATCTGAACCGCTTAGATCACATACTGGCTCCCGCAGTGCCAGCGTTTCGACCTTTTGATATCCATAGTGCCAGAAGCGACTCTCCTATGAGAAAAACGATCACTCCAATGAGCAACCATTCCCAGATAGGTTCTTTGGACGCCGGACGATCGGCTGTTTTTTTTGTTTCTTCCACTTTCGGCTGCTCGCTGCCAAAGAACATACCGACACCACGCAGTTTTTCGCGTTCGGGGTCACTGATGCGTGCAAGATTCGATTCTTCAGGGTTTCTCTCAACGCTGAACGTGCCAATGTCTCGGTGATTCTCGGTAGTGAAACGATATAGTCCGGGATTCAAGGTGTTGGTGAAATGGATTTTACGCTTGGATGCTACCGGAGATTCGAAAGGTTCTACTTCACCTGAGGGCATCTCGACTAGTAATGCCGAATCGCTGGGGACTTCTCTGGACGACAAGATTTCAAATGATATGGGATCGCCGGGATTCAGGTTTCGGGCCACCATCCCGGGTTCTACTAGATACCAAAGCCATTCATGCACCATGGCGACATATGAAAGTAGGAGAGGCATGTTGCTCCAGGATGCCCCCAGTGGCACCGATTGCACGATGACGCGTCCCTCTCCCAGTCGTCTTTCTACTGCGATCGGACTGCCATTGTCCAGTTGTAGCAAGACTGTCAGGTCACGGGGGACAGTGCCTGAAAAAGGAAAACGTCGATAGATTTGTGCACGATCGATGTCGAGCTTGTCAGTATCTGACAGGAGATTCGTTGCCGGGTGGGGTTGGGTTGGCGGGGATACCATTTCAAATTCCTCGCGCTTGGCGGCGTCACCCTCGGGTGCTGAAATTTCGAGCGGTGCGAGCCCGGCACCATTTGCTGCTAACACATCGTTAAACCATTTCGGCTGCATCTGGTCACCTATACTGATCCAGAGCCCTCCGCCAGCTCGGACGTAATTCGTCAGCTTACCGATGACTGCTGCATCCAGCGGCGACACATTGGCCAGCACAATTACCTGGTAAGACTCGAGGTCGACCGAGTCCAATTCCGGCGCGGTGATCAGCTTCGACTTGAACGGAGACTCAACCGTTCTTCCTAATTCTTCGTCAGCGAATCCGCCCAGGGCAGCCAGCACGAATGCGCTGTCAGTTTCCAGCGGATCGTCTGACGGCGCACCTTCGACAATGAGGACTGGAATGCCAGCGGCCACTTCGATGATGGCGGTCGCTTCATCGTCAATTACCAGCACATCGCTTCCGTCCATTCGGCAGGAGACTTCGAACAGGCCAGGCTCT
This sequence comes from Verrucomicrobiales bacterium, assembly GCA_051270635.1. Taxonomy (GTDB): domain Bacteria; phylum Verrucomicrobiota; class Verrucomicrobiia; order Verrucomicrobiales; family DEV007; genus JAGROY01. Next base: position 7,573 of record JBNMNB010000154.1, read on the forward strand.
GTGAACGCATATTCCAGGCCAATGGTGGAATCGGCATCTGGCGGGATGGATGGTACGGTTACTACACCAATTTCTTCGCCATCTACCAGCCAGTGGATGATTGCGGTGTCACTGTCAGTCTTACTGAAATTAGTGACCGTTGCCCGGAACATCACCGGCTCCATTGCGGCTACCACTTCACGAGCAAGTTCCACTTTCTGCACCACAAGGTTGGCCGGATTGAAGGTTTCGCTTTCGGTTGGCCAGACTCGAACTTCGCTGCCCTCAGGAAATTCGTTCAGCTTGTCCTGTGTTGCCTTCCAGCGGCTGGTCATGTCTGGATTCCAGCCGAATGATTGACCGTCAGTGAGAATGTAGACATGGCGGGAGAGACCGGGCTGAGTCGGGTTAGCAGTGAGTGCTGTTTCGATGGCTGCGGGAAGGTCGGCACGTGCCAGCGATGGCTTACGCTGCTCCAGAGACTGAACGATTGCCTTTCTGGCGAAGCCATCGCCCTTGACCGCGATCTCAGTCAACCATGTGGGAATTGCTCCGGCAGCAATAACCCGCAAGTGGTCAGTACCATCCACGTCCATCTCCGAGAACAGGCGTTTTAGTTCTTCGCGCTGGCGTTCATAGAATGTTCTCGTTCCATCGAGTGCTGCTGTCGACATTGATTCATCGACAATGACGATAATATCCCTTGGCTCATGCCCGCCCAGCCATGCAATAGGAACAGCGGGTCTTGAAATCGCGAAGATCAACGCTATCAGTGCCAGTACCCGCAGCGCCAGCAGGAGAACATCGCGCAGTCGCCAACTTCGTTTTGTCTGTTGTTTGGCGGCGATCAGGAACTGCATGGCTCCCCAGTTGACGACTTGTTTTCTGCGTTTCGCCAGCAGGTGAACGATGATGGGAAGGGCGGCCAATGGCAGGCCAAAGAGAATGGCAACGAATCCCATATGTTATCTGCCGAACGCTCCTTTCGATTTTGCCGTCCGTTCGCGGAGGTAGAGAGCAAGCCTCTCGCCGAGCGGGTCGCCGGTATTCAGTGGCACGTAGTCGCAGCCAGTTTGCAGGCAAACTTTCTTCAGTCGATCTAGAAAGGCATTGATGCTGGCAAGGTATTCATCGCGGATCAGCGCCGGATCCAGATCAACGTGGTAACCATCGACTTCCATGCACTCAAAGCGTGAGCCATTGCGAAAAGAAAAACCCAATTCTTCGGGTGCCATCGTGTGCATCAGAATGACTTGATGGCCTCGCGACCGGATCAATTTTAGCGTCTTTTGCAGTGCATCCAGATCGACGAAGCAATCTGAGAAGATCATGAACAACCCGCGGCGATTCATGCGACGAACCATTTCGTCCAAAGTGCGTGGCAGAACGGTATCGTTTGCCGCCTCGGTCTTCTTTAGCGTATCCAGCAGAGCATGAAAGTGGGCGGGCGATGAGCGTGATGGCAGGTATTGGGACTCTGTCAGGGATGAAACAGCCAGGCCGACAGGATCACGTTGGCTGAGCAAGAGCCGCGAAAAGCAGGCGCATGCGGCTCGGGCATAAGTGAACTTCGTCTTGGTGCTCATGCCGAAGTTCATGGAACCGCTGCTGTCGAGCACCAGCAACGTATTGAGATTCGTTTCCTCTTCGAACTGCTTGATGTAATAACGATCGCTCTTTGCGAAAACCTTCCAGTCAATTAATCGCACTTCATCGCCCGGGCTGTAGGCGCGGTGTTCGGCAAATTCAGTGCAGCCACCTTTCATGCGGGAGCGATGCTGGCCGGACAAATAACCGTCAACGATCTGGGTGGAGACCAATTCCAGGTTCTCCAGCGGAGCCTGATCCTCGGGATCTACCAGGCCTGCGTAGGGAGATGTCGCTGCACGGTTTCTCGCCACGATTCTATCTTGGGATGGCTGGTGGAGCGGTTGCTGGTTTTCCGGAGCCAGACAAAAGATTGCGAACAATGTCGTCTGATGTGAGCCCGGATGCTTCAGCATTAAATGTCGGCATAATGCGATGACGCAAAACCGGAAGCGCTGACGCTGCAATGTCCTGTGTCGTGACGTGGTGTCTTCCTTCTAGGACGGCGCGAGCTTTCGCTGCCATGATCAAGTAGATCGTCGCTCGGGGGCCTGCGCCCCAGGCGATGTTATCAATCACGTATTCAGTAGCTTCTTTTTCCTTTGGACGGGAGCGTCTGACCAGGTCTGCAGCAAACTCGTAGGCTTGATCGCCGACAACGACCCCGCGTACCACCTGCTGGAATTGCACCGTGCGGGTTGCATCAAGAATCGGTTTGATAGTGACGGGTTGGGCTCGAGTAACCCTGCGGGCGATTTCCATTTCCTCTTCAGCCGTCGGATAGCCTAACAGAACCTTAAACATGAAGCGATCGAGTTGCGCTTCGGGAAGCGGATACGTGCCCTCTTGTTCGATTGGGTTCTGTGTCGCTAGAACCAGGAACGGGTCAGGAAGCTTGTAAGTGTTCCCCGCAACTGTGAGTTGGTGTTCTTCCATTGCTTCCAGTAGCGCACTCTGCGTTTTGGGAGGCGTTCGGTTGATTTCATCCGCGAGGATCATGTTGCCGAACAGCGGTCCTGGAATGAAGCGGAAGATTCGCTTTCCGGTGGTGTGATCCTCTTCGAGCACATCCGTTCCAGTAATGTCAGCCGGCATCAGGTCCGGAGTGAACTGGATACGCTTAAAGCTCAACTGCAATACGGATGCCAGAGTTGAGATGAGTTTCGTTTTCGCCAGCCCCGGCACTCCTTCGAGAATGCAATGACCACGGCAAATTAATGCCATCATGAGCTGTTCGATGACATCGTCCAGTCCAACGATGACTTGCGCCATCTCCTGCCTGAGAGTCGCATAGTGCTGGTGAAGTTCCTCTATGATCTCTACCTCTCGTCCGCCAAGGTCGTGTTGTTCGGGCATCGCGCAGTGTTGGATGTGGGTGGCTGCGTGTCAAGCTGACGTGGAGGCCATGGCCACATGTTCGACGCAAAAAAAAGCGACAACCGAAGGCAACAAAGTGCTTCCGGTTGTCGCTGATAGAAGAACAAATGAATTAGTCAGCTTTCCTTACCACGACGAGCCAATCTTGCTCGACGCTGGCTGGTGCGTTGCCCAGTGTCGATGACGCGCCACCTTTGATGGTGGTCACACTTCCGCTCGCCAGTGCGCCTCCAGCGCGTGGGTTGAACCACTGAACGCTGAAGTTTCCATCGGCCTCCTTAAGGTCGATATCAGTGGTTCCCCCATTGGGTAGATAGGCGAGGTAAAGCTCTCCCTTCTTGGCGAAGCAATACTTGCTGTTGTCGTCTTTCGAGTTGCCGATCAGTGCGTTGGCGCTAGTCATTTGCCAAAATGGAACTGAGTGTTCTTTAAAAAACTTGAGGGCAATGCTGCACGAGTCCCAGCTCTTGTCACGGCTGCGAAAATCTTCACAGATAAGGTCGTTTTGCGGCAATTGGTAACCGAAGTAGTATTCTACTCCTGCACCGCCAGCCATCAGGTTTCCCCAAAGCGTGTACTTACGAATGTCATCCGACGTTTGCACTTTCTTGCCGTCCTTCAATTTACCGTTGTAGCCTTCGAATCCAAGATCTGGCGGAATACCACTATTGGCGCTGCCCTGTTCGTCGTTGGCGACAACCCATACGCGACCTGCTTCCTCCGATGCTCGCAGCCACTGTAGTGTGCGCTGGTGCACCACGTCCCAGTGATTCTGCAGGGAAACTCCGGTTAGCAGTGATTTGTCTCCTAGCAGTGGCGTGTAGACTTTTTCCTGTTGATTTGGGAAGGTGTGAATGACGGTGTTATGACCGTAGGGATCGGTGTCGTGGATGTACTTCACCATGTCGACGATCTCTTCAGTGCTTTGCGTGTTTTCTTCACCGATGTTCCAGTTCAGAGCAAGCGCATGGCCGAAGCGTGCGATCAATTCGCGGCAATAGAGCATGCGTTCGCGACCGAGTTTGCCGCCGTCGAGAGATTCGGGAATATTGCCTCCGCCGTCTTTCTGGCCGCGACGATCGTCATCCATTTCGTTTTCCTGCAGCTTGAAGTGCAGATACAAGCCCTTGGCAGTGGCGTGATCGAAAACCATTCCCCACTGGTCCAATTTTGAACAGTCGTAGTGGAATTTGTCCTGGCGAGCAACGAACGGCCAGATGTTGTTACCATCACCGCCGGCATTATAGGGGAGGAATGAAAATGCGTTCACGCCTTTGTCAGCGAGATAATTGAGAGCTCCAATCAAGCCTTTGCCTTTGCCGTTTTTCCAAGTAGGATCACCGTCGCTCCAGTCTTGAACGTGCTTCTTCCATGTTTTGATGGGTGCGTTCTTCTTGTTTGCCACAGTGTCGTCGAAGTCAGTGTAGGCTAACATCGTCTCAGGAGCGTCAGCACCTGCTTTAAGGAAATACTCCTTCGATCCCGCGAATTGAAGGTGATGTTTTCCGACATATTGCAGTCGTCCCTGTCCACGGAAATCTCGTCCGCTTTTGTCGCTGGCAGCGATGGAAAAGGAACCAATTACTAGGTTGAAATCCCTGGCGTCATTTGCTTTTCCCCCAATCGCAAGATCCTTGCCATTTTGGAACATAGCTTCGTATTTCCACGTTCCTGCTTTGTCTGGTGAAAGGTGCGCGCGCCAGTGAGGTGCTTTCGAACGTGAACCGGGGAAAACCGTGAGTGGGATCGAGTCCGATCGTTGCCAGCAACATTCCGATCACACCAGCGATCCACCCTTTGATCGGTGTGTCTGGAGAAGTGAGTGATCCGCAAATGAGCACCCCAAAGAGAGCGAGTAGAAAGTATTCCGACGATTGGAAAAGCAACGCAGCACGCGAAAGCAACGGCACTAGCAGCAACATGGCCAGCACACCGAAGACCGTGCCGACAAATGACATGACGGTGGCGGTGGCTAATGCCTCTCCGCCGCGTCCCTGTTTGCAAAGTGGGTATCCTTCGAGCACTGTTGCCGCGCCCGCCGCTGTGCCGGGAATGTTCAGTAGCACTGCCGGATGGGATCCTCCGTAGATCGCTCCCACGTAAACGCCCATGAGTGCAACCATGGAGGTCTCGACAGGAAGATCGAGCGTGAACGTGACGGTGGTGAGTAGCGCCACTCCCAGCGTTGCTGTCAGTCCTGGCAGTGCACCAAATGCGATGCCCATCACGACCGCGCCGGCGAGCACCGCGAGGTTGGTCGGCGTGGCGATGTGCAGCAATTGTGCAGCGAATGTCGTCAGTGTTTGCACTGATAGTTTACGGCAGTGGAACGCGAAGTGGGCCGCTGAATAGCGCTGCGACACCACAGCTGATAAGTGCGGCTCCCAGGCAAATGGCAACGATCACTTTCGCTGTGGGCATTTGTGCGGATGGTCGATAAAAAGGAGTGCGAGCCCGGCGAGAAAAGCAGCGGAGCTAACCATGTAGTTGGCCGTGCCAAAGAGTTGCAGGCGAAGGAGCAGGTAGTAACAACCAAGGACAGCGACCACCAGGGCACCTCTCTTCGCGGCGGGCCGCTGGATCGGCGCAAGGATGACTCGAGCGAGGAATGCGCCGAGTCCGCTGAGCCCCACCATGCGGATGCCCTTTGCTGCTACGGCAGCCCCACCTATTGCAAGCAGGCTACCCAGGAGCAATGGGAATGCTGCAGGCGATGCATACCACGGATTATCGACGCCACCATAGGTGCCACCCATTGGCATCTTCGAGCCACCCAGGATCACGGCGGCACCTGTCAGGATCATCAAGAATCCTGTGACGATGTCCGCTTTTCTGAGGCTGTCTCCTTTTAACATGGAAAGATTACGGTTTGGGAATACCGAAGGATTCAGGTGATTTGACGGCGATTCCGAGGTCTTGCAGCAGCCAGCACCATGCGCTTTCTGCTGCCGCCACGCGTTTCGTGGCTTCGTCGCCACTGAACCCTAACAATGACAGCTGCCGCGATGCCGCGTAATCAGCCACGGACGGTTTTGCCATTAGTTGCTCAAAGGCAGCGGTGATTTTCTCGAGGACAGGGGCTGGAGTATCGGCAGGGAGGGCAAAGCCAAGGAACTGACTGACAGGAACATTTGCCACTGCGGGATAAGCTGCCGTCGCTGCGGGAATTTCAGGGATCCCTTCCAGTGTATAGCTTTCCGATTCGATCATGGCAAGTGGCCGGAGTTTGCCGCCACGGATGAGATCAGCTTGTTCGGAAATGGACGTAAGCACGCATTCGACTTCACCGGACAGTGCCGCCAGCTGGCTTGGCTGACTGCCCTGGAATGGCGTGAAACCAAAAGTAACACCAGCCGCCTTCTCTACTGAGAGGAGTTTAGTATGCCACAGGCCGCCGATGAGACCTGCTCCAGCTTTCACCGATTTTGGTGCAGCCTTGGCCTTGGCCACGAGTTCTTCCAGTGACTGAATCGGCGAATTAGCCGGGACTGACAGGACGCCTGGAGCGCCTGCGACCATGAAGTATGCCCAGTCCTTCGAAGTGGTTTCGGTAATGCCGAGCACGGGCCCCGGGGAGCAATGATTCGGAGAATCCTCCCCAGTTGTTGCCATCGCGCTTGGACTGCGACACGTAGTTGACGGCAGCGGCACCTCGGCCAGCAGTGCGGTTGACGACATTGATCTTAGCCCCCAGCAGGGATTCCATTTCTTTAGCTACCAGACGACTGATCAAATCCGTGCCACCGCCAGCGGCAGCGAAACAGGAAATGGATATGGGGCGCGATGGCCAGTCTTCGACAGAGTCACTTCCGCTACTTCCGCAGCCACACAGGCTGAGTGCTGAAATTGTGCAGGCGACAAGTCCGATGAATGAGGAATTTTTCATGATTCAGTTAAAGGTGAGACAATTTGTGACTGACCAGCAGACGCTGAGGCGTATGCAAGTTCCACCAGTTGTACTGACTTGATGTAATCAGTCGCAGTGTTTTCAAATGGAGTGCGGTTCAGCATGGCTTCAGTGAAATGTTTCTGCAGCGCGTACACACAGTCGCCGGCGAAGCCAGTGGTGGCAGGTTCAAAGGGCAGACGTATCGCGGATTTTCCCAATGCTTTCAGTGTGATCGATCCATCTGATGCCAGCTCCAGATGCCCGTCCGATCCCTCGAGTCGCACGGTGCCGAATGTGAAGCGCGGATTCTTTGCATCGGATTCGTTGTAGCGATTGGCATCCAGCAGGCTGGTGGTGCCATTCGCGTGCGTGCAGTGAACCAGCGATGCATCTTCCCCTTTAATGACAGGATTGTGCTGTGCAGTGTGCGCAAAGATGGAACTCACTTCGCCGAACAGGAAGCGAAAGGTATCGAGGAAATGCACACCCGTTTCGAACAAGAATAGACGCGGGTAGTCGCGAAAAAACGGCTGCCGTTCGAGGTAGGCATCGTCACCCCATCCATCGCCCAGTCGACAGTGCACCGACAGCTGAAATGGGTTGCCGATTGTGCCCGCTTGCAGTTGTCGTTTGAGTTCGCGGTACCAGGGTTGCCAACGCCAGTTCTCGTGAACCATGAAGCGCGCCGTAGAATCTTGCACCATCTGAACCAGCTCCAGTGTTTCGTCCCAGGTAGGCGTCAGTGGCTTCTGACAAATGGTCGTGATCCCGCGTTCCAGGCACGCACGAACCAGGCTCAAGTGAGTTTCAGGAGGCGTAATGATGTCGACGAAATCCGGTCTCTCTGCATCCAGCATGTCTTCGAATGCTGCGATGCCATAAGACTTGGGAATGTCGAATTCCGTCGCCATTGCCTGTGCTCTTTCAAGCGAGCGATTACAGTTCGCCACAATAGTGACATCGGCCAGTCGCTGCCACGCTTCATATTGAAAGCGGCTGAAGTATCCGGCGCCTACGCATACGCCGCGGAGTGGAGGTCGAGCGCTCATGGGAATGGTATGTCTTCAGGTGGAATGCCATCGATCGCAAATGCCCGGCACGGGCAGCCATCGCCATCTTCAATTTTCAAAGGAGTCGCGCAGAAGAATACCTTGGGTTGCATGAGCGCGTCGAGGTTGGCCAGGCCCTCGACAATCGTGATGTCTGCTCCCAGCAGAATTTTATGGATGCGCGTCAGCTCTTCCGCATTGTTCACATCCGCGACAGAGGGTGGCTCAACACCCAGGACGTTGACGGATTTTTCGACGCACCAGCGGGCGAGATCGTCGGAGATACGCGGAAATTTGTCTCGGTAGTACTGAGGATTGTCGATGTGACGTGACCACCCGGTGTGAAGCAGGAGAGATTCGCCCGGGGCAAAGGCGTCCGCGACTTCACCCAGATGCTGCACGGTGAGCAATGTTTGCGCTTCGATGCCGTCGAGATCAACGACCCATGCGGTTCCCATGCAGCGCTCAAGTGAGGTCACATCAATTGTGCCTGTCCCGGCAGCAAAGTGCACCTGGGCATCCATGTGCGTGCCAGCGTGGGAGTAAAGGTGCAGATTGCGGGCATTCCAGCCTTCTTTCTCGACAGTTTTTGCCTGTTCGAAGGACACGCCGCGCATGCCTTCGCGCAGTGTCAGGGTGAGGTCTACGATGCGTGCCATGGTCTATAGTTTTTCAATGATTTTATCGCCCATCTGAGTCGTGGTCAGAGTACCGCCACCATCAGGTGTGCGATTGGTCGGATCGCCAAGAACGGCTCGCACCGCTGCGTGAATGGTCTCAGCACCGCGATAGTCTCTGGGTGCGCCAGCCATTCCAGCATGAGGGCTGCGGACAAAATCATCGCAACTGGGTTGGCAATCCCTTTGCCCGCAATGTCGGGCGCAGTGCCGTGACTGGGCTGAAACACGGCGCAGTCGTCACCGATATCGGCAGAAGGAGCCATGCCCATTCCTCCCACAAGGCCAGCAGCAAGATCACTCAAAATATCGCCGAACATATTCTCAGTCACCAGCACATCGAAGGTCTGTGGCCGCTGCACCAGAAATAAAGCTGCCGCATCCACGTATGTCCGGGCGGTCTCCACTTCCGGAAAGTCAGCGGCGATTTCATCGAAAATGCTGCGCATGAACACCATCGATGGCAGCACGTTCGCTTTATCCACCAATGTGCAGTGCTTGCGCCTTTTCATTGCGTGTTCAAAGGCGGAGCGGCACACGCGCTCGCTGCCTGATCGGGTGATGCGCATGACGTCACAGACTTCGCCTTTTGCCTCATCGCTTTGTGAAAGCCGAGCAGAGAACAATCCTTCGGTGCTTTCGCGGATGATGACAAAGTCGATCTCGCCAGCTTCGTAACACTTCAACGGGCAATCGTGTGAGTGATAAAGACGGATCGGGCGCAGCCCGCAGTAGAGGCCAAATTTTTCCCGAAGATCGATCTGCGGAGTCATTTCCTTGCCGTCGGGCCAGCGGACATCGGGTAATCCCATAGCACCGAGAAGGACTGCATCGGCTTCACCGCATGCTTTAAGCGCTCGTTCCGGGAGCGGATTGCCCGATCTTAAATACTCTGCCGCGCCCACTGCATGCTCGGTGAATGTGAAGTCGATGCCGTTCAGGGACGGTTCCAGAGCATTGAGCACGCGTAGTGCTTCGTGCGTGACATCGACACCGATCCCATCGCCAGGCAGGACTGCAATATTGAAATTTTGAGAGGTAGTGGACATGTTAGGATCAGGAAACGGGAGAGAGGATACGGACAGCATCGAGCAATGACTCAGGGGTGCCGACATTACCGGGAAATACGATGTAGGGCACGCCGGGAAATCGAGTTTCATTCCCGAGTTCCCAGGCTGGCACGCCTGGGAGAATCTGTCCAAGAACCGTGGCCTTTAGAACATTGAGGCCTTTGGTAGCGATATCGCTTGATGTGATGCCGCCTTTGGCGATGAGGAACCGGGGAGTGACAGAAAGCTTCTGGACGATTTCAACCAGCGCGCTTGAGACCGTATTGCCGATGTGCAAATTCTCGGCAGCACTATCTCCTGTGATCAATGTGCGGCTGGTGTAGACGGTGACATTTTTGCCTTCCGATAACCAGCCGTGCAACTGTGTGACACTTGCTGCAATTACCGACTCGCGCTGGTCTGTGAGTAGCTCCGAAACGTTGAGTTCGAGGGCTTCTGTTGCACCCGAATTGAGGAGATGATCCAACTGTTGAGAAGTTTTGGGAACGTAAGAACCGACAACGACGATGCCTCCAGTCGATGTTGTGATTTTGTCCGGTTGCCACAGCGGGCGCGGCTCCAGGCCCAGGCGCGCGGCGACCAAGCTGGCAGCAGAGCGATAAAGAAAACGTCGACCCTGGCCCTCTGACTGAAGTGTCGCCAGGGCAAAGGCTTCGACGTCACTCGGAACGAGTGCATTGACTGCGACGTAGGCATTCTTGGGGAGTGCAAGAAGAGCGGAAGTGATGCTCTCAAGAGGGCCGCGCAAGATTTCGATGCTGATCGATTCTACTTCTTCATCGGATACTCTGCCCTGAGTTTTCTCGGCAATCCAACGTCGTAGGTTCGAGTTTTCATAGCCAAAAACAGCGTCTTTTGCAAAAGGCGTATTCGCAGCTGGTGTGTAGACGCCGTCTTCGACGACGTAGTGGGTATCGTCGACCGTCACGCGCCCACCCGCTGCAAAAAACGGCAGGACAAATGTGGCATCGTAGGGGCCACATTCTTCCGCAAGGACATCGGTTTCCAGTGGAAAGTGCCCACGTAATGTCGAGTCACTACGACTGACAATGGTGTATTTTCTATGGGTGCTTTTCGCTGCTGCCTTGAGATTTCGGGCGATCTCCTGATGCAGTGATGTCGTTTGATCAGGAGTGAGGCTGCGGGAGTTGGTAAGAATGTAAAAGCAGGCGAGGTCGTTGCGAAATTCTTCCGCCAGCGATGCCTGATCCCATTCGGTTAAAACCGGAATGTCGTAGACGGTTTGTGTGCCTGTCGGATCGTCATCAAGCACCACAAGTTTACTGCCCAGCTTTTGTGCAAGTTCGCGGATGCGGGGCCGCACGGATTCGTCTGGAACCGGTGGGAGAGTTTTTAAAATTTCGTCGATCGATGGCATTGGCGAACAGTTTACTTTCCGGTTACTTCGACCTGCACACCCATGGTTGATGCCTTGTCTAGAAATAGGGCGCGCTTGCCTTGAGTTCCCTGATGAGGTGAGGCCGCGACAGGATTGGAAACCTCTCCTTGGCAGCATCAACGTCGTCGACTTTAAAACAAAAATGGTGCAATCCTGGTACGTTCGTTGCCAG
>JBNMNB010000155.1:0-18529 GCA_051270635.1 Verrucomicrobiales bacterium
TACGCCGATCACCACCGATATACAGAGAAAGAGATCATCGATTTTATCAATCGCTGCCTGCACCGCGATCTCGACTGCATTGTGACGACGGAAAAGGATTGCGTGCGATTCCCTCATCTTCAGCGAGTTGATGTCCCGATCTATTTTTTGCGGGTAGAAATCGAGATTATCTCTGGTCATGAGACGTGGGAGACGTGCATCAACCGCATTTGCCAGCCGCGACCATCCGGCCCTGCAGGGCGATTCTTCTAGAAAAAGTGAAAAATCCGGTGGCTTTTGCGTTTATTGAGCGAATTCGATCAATTTCAGCGATCCAAGGAATTTCTGACAAATCCTTGACCGAAAGCGAATCTGAGCTACTTATCCAGAATTATGGCAATGGTTTGCAGCATCACCGGTGCCCGGCGTAAGCAGGGCAATAGAATTCACCACAGCGGCCTCGCTAAAAAGAAGGGCGGCATTGGCTTGAACCATGTTAAGAAGGTGAAACGCACGTTTACACCAAATCTGCGCAACAAGCGAATCTGGGTGCCTGAACTCGGTCGATTCATTCGCGTCAAGTTGACTGCAAGAGCGCTTAAGACCGTCAACAAAAACGGCGCATACTCTACCCTGAAGGGCGCTGGCCTGATCAAGTAGTAAGGGCCGCCGAAAAATCGGCTTTCAGGGATCATGTTGCAATAAAATCCCTGCCGGGAGGCTCATGTTTCCGCCTCTAATGTTGGGGCTTTCGTTTCGTGCACTTTGAATTGTGTCCAGCGTGGGCAGGCTCGACAGCATCAAAACTGCTGTTTAAAGGACTTCACCTGAATGCAGAGTGATGGGGGGATTTGCGGAGATTGCTGTCGCCACCTCGGGCAATTGGAGTGAATATTTCTACGTTTCCGTCAGCTCAAACATGAGCCGGTCTAACGGTGGCACGAGCCTCGAAGGAATCGGCGTCCTGCCGCATGAATCGGTTGCCTTCGCACCTGAAGATTTATCGAATGGCGTTGACACCTTAATCAAAATTGCAGAGCAACGGTTGAAGAAATTTCCCAGGGACAAAGTTTCTTATGAAAGCAAAAGATAACATGGAGGCCACTGCAAATGAATCCCGTCGCGTAGTTATCGTGGGTGCGAGTGATAAGCCCGACCGCTATGCGTGGAAGGCTCAGAAGATGCTGGTTGAGCATGGGTTCAAAGTGCTGCCTGTGCACCCTCGATTGAGCGAAATCGAGGGGCTCGTTGTCGTCTCTGACGTTGCCAGGATTGAGGGCGAGGTTGATACAGTAACGCTCTACGTCAATGCATCGATCGGTATTACGCTGGCAGATGCGCTGATTCGATTGCACCCAGCGCGGGTGATTTTTAATCCTGGTTCTGAGTGTCCCGAACTGGCAGAGAGCCTGCGCACCGCGGGAATTGAGGCGCTGGAAGCCTGCACATTGGTGCTCCTGAAGACGGAGCAATTTTGAGCGTGTTGTTGGGCTTGCACTGGAGCAGGCAATGGTCATATGGTCACGGCCATGAAAATTGGATTTAACCTTCTTCTCTGGAGCACTCACGTCAGTGAGGCAGACTTTCCTGTCCTCGAAAAACTTAAGGCGGCAGGCTACGATGGTGTCGAATTACCTGTCTTTGATACCAGTGATCTGGCTCACTTTGAGAAAATTGGCAGCGTCTTGAAAGATCTAGGACTCGATTGCACCGCCGTCACGACATGTCCGGATGAGGAGCACAATCCCATCAGCCCGGATGCTGCGAATCGGCAGGGCGGAATTGATCATATCAACCGCGTCCTCGACTGTGCGGCCGCTGCTGGAGCCGAAGTTCTGTGCGGTCCATTCTATCAAGTTCTTGGACAATTTACCGGTGCATTTCCTACCGAAGTGGAACTTGCTCACGGAGCCGAAGTGCATAAGGCGGTGGCCGATTATGCCGAGAAATTGAATATCAAGTTGGCGATCGAAAGTCTCAATCGATTCGAATCGCACTTGCTCAATACCATGGAGCAGGCGAAATCGTATGTGCAGCGGGTGAACAAGCCAGCATTCGGAACGATGTACGACACGTTCCATTCGAACATTGAGGAAAAGGATCCAATCGCTGCCCTGCGTGATAGCCTGGATGTGATCAATCATGTGCACATTTCGGAGAACGATCGCGGCACGCCTGGTAAGGGACACGTTCCAATTGTAGAAACGATCAAGATTCTGAAGACCAGTGGCTACGACAACTGGTTGACGATCGAAGCCTTTGGCGGCGCATTGCCTGACCTTGCGGCAGCGACTCGAGTATGGCGAAATTTCTTTCCGAATGAAGAAGAGGTTTACACCGAGGGATACAAGCTGATTCGCGAGACCTGGGACAACGCTTAGCCTGCCCGCTGACCTGACAGAGCTACCAATTCAAATTATTTGCTATGAGACTTTCTGATGTAACTACTACTGCGGCGTTGTTGAGCGCGCTTTTTACCTTAACCCTTTCGACGACTTCCGCCCAGGAAGATGGCGAGGATGGCTTTGAGCCGATCTTCGACGGAAAGTCACTGGAGGGATGGGACTACGATCCAACGTTTTGGCGAGTGGAAGATGGAACGATCACTGGCGAGTCGACGCCCGAGAAGAAAGTGGAGTACAACACGTTCTGCATTTGGGAACAGGGTGAGTTGGACGATTTTGAGCTCAAGCTGGAATTCAAACTGACATCGGAAAAAGGCGGCAACTCAGGCATTCAAGTGAGGAGCTTTCGCCTGCCTGATGAGGGTGGAAAGAAGAAGTGGCGCGTCGGTGGCTATCAGGCAGACTTCGAGTCGGGTGATACTTATTCCGGTATCGTCTACGGCGAAGCATTTCGGGGGATTCTTGCGCTGCGTGGGCACAAATCTGAGGTCGTTAGAGAAGACGGAACGGTGAAGACCAGACTGGTCGGCACATTTGGCGATCCAGCAGAACTCGGAAAAGTGCTGAAGAAGGGCGAGTGGAATACTTACCACATCGAGTGCAGAGGGCACACGATGACGAATCGGATCAATGGTCAAATCATGGCGCAGGTGATCGATCTCGACGAGGAAGCACGCTTGCGCAAGGGCCTGCTGGCGCTACAGATGCACGTGGGAAATCCCATGAAGGTGCAATTTCGCAATGTGATGCTGAAGCGATTGCCCATTGCTGCATTGGCAAATTAACGCCGAATAGGCATCCGAATGTGAATTTGCGCCGTTGTGTTATCAGATTCCCCAGAAAATTCGAATCAGCTCCTTCCTGACACTGAAGTCAAGCAGTTGCTGATCCGTATTGGGGGCCAAGATAAGCAGGCGTTCGATGCGCTCTATTCACTGACAAGCAACATGTTATATTCTATCGCATATTCCCTCATGGGAAATGAAGCGGAGGCGAAAGATGCCTTCCAGGAAGCACTGGTGAAAGTGTGGAAGCGTGCGGGAGATTACGATCCGAATAGAGGCAATGCGCTGGCATGGCTGTCCCGCCTGACGCGTAATACGGCGCTGGACAAATTGCGTGCACGTAAGAGAAGGGATGCCGCGACCGATCGTGCGGCTGGATCATTTTGAACTCCAGCCAGAGGAGCGCCAGGCGCACGGCGAGGAAACTGCTGACGCGTCCATGATGGATAAAGAGCGCGCCGAACGGCTGCGCAAAGCGATGGCTGACTTGCCGGCGGATCAACGTATTGCTATTGAGCTGGCATTCCTTAAAGGAATGACTCAAACTGAAGTGTCGGAACATTTGCAGCAACCGCTGGGCACGATCAAGGCGCGGATTCGCCGCGGTATGCTCAAACTACAGAGTAGCCTGCAATCCCACCCCGATACTACAGACTGATGAGTGATGAGGTGTCAACGCCCGAAGATCAGCGCGCTGAAATGGCCGTGCTCCACGCATTGGGTGCGTTGGATGGGGAGAGTCTTGGTCAAGTGGCCCATTGCATAGGTTGCCCGGGAAGTGATATGTCTCGGGCAGTGGAGGAACTTGATGTCATGGTCGCTGCAATGTCGCAAGCATTGCTGCCGTCAATGGCCCCGCCCGCTGATGCCAAGGCGGAAATTGATCGCTTGTTAGGGTTCACTGTCACAGCCGACGAAGAGGATTCTATAAAACCTGAGGCGTTCACTTACGTCATGAGTGAAGAGGGGGAGTGGCGTCCCTTGCCTGTGCTCAAAGGAGGGGCCCGGGTAAAAGAACTATCCAACGACGCGGCCTCCGGATTTACAGTGATGCTGCTGGAGTTGGATGCTGGAACCCGTTTTCCCAGTCATTCCCATCATGGGATTGAGGAGACATTTTTGATTAGCGGCGACCTGCAGATGCAGGATCGCGTGCTTGGTCCCGGTGACTTTGCCAGGGCGCTGCCAGGAACGCGGCATTCATCGCTATATTCGGAAAATGGCTGCCGCGCACTCATTGTCACAGCGGCTGAAAACTATCCTGAAAAGGCAGTTCATGCCTACGGATCTCTGTATAAGGCACTTGGAAAAGCCAGGAAAATCTTCGGTGGTGAGCCTGGCAGTAATTGAGAGAGTTGCAATTGATCGCTCGTTTGAAGTAGAACGCAGGTTTTGAAACCGTCGCGATCCGATCTCCTACTCCTTCAAATATCCTATAGTATTGTCGTCATCGCGATTGCTCTGCCGGCGACCGCTGGCGTCGTAAATCGAAATGGCGTGAGCGCCCGAGCTGCGGGACTGGCTGGGGCAGACACGACTAGTGACAACGATGCCCTGGCGGCTCTTTCCAGAAATCCGGCGCTCCTCTCCACTCATGCGGCTCCCAATGTTCAATTGTCGGCGACAGGAATTGTTGCCTCGGGAAGTTATCGAAACAAACGCAATGAGCAATCTAGTTTCGATGGCACTGGGCTATTTCCAGAAGCTGCTGTGGCGATTCCGTTCAGAGATTCCCGTTGGACGCTTGGTCTTGGCTCTACGGTTTCTGCTGCCAGGGAAGTGGATTGGCATTACCGTGACGTTGCGGGTGGTGTGGATGGCGCGACCAGCTACGGTTCGCTGGAACACAGTTCGCGGTTTCTAGCTGTCCGCACGGCTGCTGCTTTCATCTCATTCCTTCAATGAACAATTCTCTATCGGCGCCAGCGCAGGATTGATTTATGACGAATTTCAACTGCAGGCTCCCTTTATTTTTCAGTCCAACTCAACGCTGAAAGGATTCAAAACCTCACTCGATCTGGATACTGAAGGCTACTCTGGCAATGTGGAGGCGGGAGTGTTGTTTCAAGCCACTGAAAGCCTCACGCTTGGTCTCAGCTATCGATCCGCCACTCCACTCACCAGCAAGGGGCGCGCCGACGGGACACTGGATGCGCAGTTGGCTTCCCTCGGAATTACAGGGTTCGACTCAGAGGTGCACTACGATGCCGAAGTAGAAACAGCATTGCCGCAAACTGTTGCCGGAGGGCTCGCCTGGCAGGCAACCGCTCGCCTGCGAGTCTCAACACAGGTTGAGTGGATCAATTGGAGCGATGCCTACGATACACTTGATATCACGTTGCGAAATGGAACTAACAGTGATCTCGATGCGCTGGCGGGCAACGAACTGCGCGATTCAGTTCCCCTTCACTGGAGCGATCAGTTCGTGTTTCGTGGTGGTGTTGAATACCTGGCCACTGATACCCTGGTGTTGCGCGCTGGTTATGCCTTTGGCGCGAGCCCAATGCCTGACAACCTGGTTTCGCCAGTCAATGCGGCAGTCAGTGAGCAGCTTCTATCTATTGGCCTGGGCTATCGCCTGGGAAGCACGATGATTGATCTGGGCTATCAATACGAACTACCGCGTTCCGTGCAGACGGGCACCAGTGGATTCGAGGCTGGTGAATATAGCGATAGTAGTATCGAAATTGACACCCATTGGCTTACGCTGGGCGTCACTTTTCATTTTTGATAGGACGACCTCCTGATCCTGTTGAAGCCGCCATTCATGAGTGCGCCTGCAAGACACGCAAGCGCTATCCAGAGTCCGGTAAGGTTCATTCTCTTATCACGAGTGTTATTCGTTAATTCGTATCCGGGCTCTGATGCTACTTGTCCTGTAGCTTGCGCTTGAATTTCAGGTGCTGATTCCAGGAAAAGTGGGCGGTAATCACTGCGGTCAGAGACGTCATTGATGATTACTTTGCCGCTGGCATCAGTAACATGGAAGGCATGGCGATGGTGCAATGGAAAATCGGTGGCGGCAGCGAATTCCAGTTCGAATGCCTCTTGATTGGATCGCATGGGGAGATCAAATTGCAGATCAAATATCAGCTGGCCATCGTCCGAAACAGTCACCGTCGTCGCGGGTCTCGCTATCGGATTACCCTCTTGAGTGAGCGCGTAGAGCATTTCTCCGAATTCTTCCAGAAGTTCACGCGATTGTTCAAGTTCCTCTCGGCTCAGATTTCCGTCACTGTTCGCATCGATGGTGAGAAGAGTATCGATTTCCTCCCAGGCAAACACACTTTGCCCCTGCAGTAGATTTTCTCCCATGACGAACTGGCCGGTGCTGGCAGAGGCAGTTGTATGCTGTAGGCGTCGATGGCACCTGCAACTTCCCCGGTGTCGAAAAGGACATCGCCCAGGAGGCCATAGTCGCAGTGCATTCCGCGCCCATCAGCAAGTCTACGGGCGACATCGAGTGCTTCGCTAAAGCGGTGCTGCTGGTGAAGGAGATGGCCGCGCAGCAAATTGCCGCTGAATCGCGTGTCTTCAGTATCCTCCAGCCGCCTGGCAATAGCCATCGCCGATTTGTAGTGCTTCGCGTCTCCTGTCGAGCGAGCCGCAGCGATGTGCTGCCAGGCCTGATTCTCTGGTGAGCCCGATATTTGAGTGCGCGTTACGGGAGGTCGCTCAATTTTGGGAGTCGGCGATGCAGAGTGCTGGCGAATGGCGCCCGTGGTAAGAAACAACGAAGCAAGGGAGGTGGCAACGATGGCCGTGAATACTGCGAGGATAAGAGCGATTCGTTTCATTCTGACAGCACAACGGCGCACCTCAGAAAACGGATGCATCAAATGATCGATCCGCTGGAAATGAAAAGGAAAGAGCAGGATGCATCCGAATTCATTTCTGCGGAGTTGTTACGGCAGATGAGGTGCGGATGTCCGACCTCAGTCAGCGAACAAATCAAAACAATCACTCCACTATGTGTCCAATCACTAACATTAACACTAAACGATCTGGATCGCCCGATCGAAAAGGAAATCCCTTCGGCAGTCGCCTGCCGTGCCTTCTCGCATGCGCCATGGCCCTATTGATTACAGTTTTTACCTCTACATCTGCGCGAGCGACCAACTATGTTGTGGACACAGTTGATGACGTGGTCGCCCTGGATGGTAAACTCAGTCTGCGGGAAGCATTAGCTGCCGCAAATCTTAACATTCCCGTGTTTGATGCGGCATCTGGTGAGGCGGGCCCAGTTCAGGACGGTATTACATTTGCTCCGACACTTGATGGAGCAACTATCGCCCTGTCAAATTCTGCGATGACCGTTTCCGGGCTCGGCTGGGTGATTTCGATGGGTGGGCCGTTGACGATTGTGGACACTGTTGCTATCAGCAGCGGCTCTTCTGTTACCATCGATGGGGGGGGAGGAATTCAGATATTTGTGGTTTTGCAAGGCGCAGATGGAGCAAATTTTTCCGGGTTGATACTGCAGAATGCATCATCCAGCAGCAAGGGAGGCGCGCTCTATGCAGGCAAGGATGAAGTGATATCTCTGCAGGGAATGACGATCAAGGACAACAGAGCTTCCGATGGTGCGGGACTCTACAATGACGGCGGAATGATCACGATGACTGGTGGGACTTTCAGTGGAAATATCGCCAATGGCGCATCAGGAAGTGGGGGAGCAATCTTCAATGCAGCTGGAGGATCTCTGGTGATCATCAGCACGAAATTCAACAACAATATTGCCAATCGCGCTGGCGGTGCGATTGAAGATCAGTCAGGAGCAGGACTTGGGATCACAATGACGGATGCCGTTTTCGTTGGGAATAATGCAGGTGTGGCTCCAGCAACTGCTGCGCCCGGAAATGGCGGGGCACTGCACATTACCGGGCCTGGCGATATTACGATTTCTGCTGGCAGGGTAGATTCAAATGTGGCTGCTCGCGAGGGCGGGGGACTGTGGAATGGATCGGGAACCATGACGGTGAACGCGACCGAAATTCTTACGAATCGTGCCTCTGGCGCCTCAGCAGATGATGGCGGCGGCGGTATCTTTAACGATGGCGGAACCCTTGTCGTTGAAGACTTGACCCTGTCAGGGAACGTAGCCGATGGCGCGTCTGGAAGTGGTGGCGCGATTCTGTCAACCGACGGAGCGATCTCGGTGACGCGGACACAGCTCGTCGGAAACGTTGCCAATCGAGCAGGTGGAGCAATTGAAATAGTCGAAGGTTCGCTCCTGCTTGACGATAGTACAATGGGCGGAACGGTGCCCACTGATGGTAACAATGTTGCGAATCGTGCAGGTGGAGCAATCGAAGACAATGCCGGTGGAATGATTGTCATTTCTGGAAGTTTGCTCGAGGGAAACATTGCTGGTCCAGATGGTTCAGCAAAGCCTGGAAATGGTGGTGCCTTGCACATCAGTGGCGCAGGCAACGCCACACTGGAAACCTCGACAGTCGCAATGAACTCGGCTGCCAATGAAGGCGGTGGCCTGTGGAATTCCGGAGCGGGAACCATTGAAGTGAGGAACTCAACGGTTCACAGCAACAACGCACCTGATGGCGGTGGATTGTTTGCCCAGTCGGGTGCCGGCACATTCAAAGTGCTGAATTCTACCATCTCCTCTAACATTGCGACCAATGGCGGTGGTTTTCAAACGGAGGGCGGTGCACTCGATCTTTTGCAAGTTACCGTCGCAGAGAACGTGGCACTGGCTGGAAGCGGTGGCAACATCGTCGGCGGCACTGTTCAACTTACGAACACTATCGTCGGTGGCGATCTTGTGGGCATGGTGGCAGCGAAGAATTCGCTGGTGCAAGATGCTGCAGGCACCACTGGCATCACCGATGGCACTGATGGCAATATAACAGGCATGGATCCTCAATTGAGTTCGCTAAACGATTTTGGTGGAGTGACAGAAACGCACTTCCCGATGTCAAGCAGTCCAGTCGTGAATGCCGGTGACTCTGTTGCTGCGGCTGGTTTGCTGGTAGATCAGCGTGGGTTGACCCGCGTCGTTGATGTTGTCGATATGGGGTCTGTTGAACGCCAGGAAACTGAGGGCGAAGTGATGGTGACCACTTTTGATGATGTTCTGGATGCGGGCGATGGATTAGTCAGTCTCCGTGAGGCGATTATTCAGGCGAATACTTTGTCGACGGTTGATCTGATCATGCTCAAGTCCGGAACTTATGCGTTGACCATTGCCGGAGCAGACGAAAATGCTGCAGCGACGGGCGACTTGGACATTGCTGCAAACATTACGATCATGGGAGTTGGCGCTGGGGAAACGGTGATCGATGCTTCAGTCCTTGGCGATCGGGTCTTCCACGTCGCCTCATCAGCCTCTGCGAAGTTCAGCCAGTTGCAAATCAATGGTGGCACCGCTGCGGATGGCGGCGGAATATTTAATGAGGGCGGCATAGTCCGAGTGCAGGATGCGGCCATTACCGAAAATATTGCTAACGGTCCGTCCGGCAGCGGAGGCGGTATTTTTAATCAGACAGGTGGTCAGTTGTTCGTCACAGAAACTGAGATCTCCGGTAATCGTGCGAACCGAGCAGGTGGCGGAATTGAGGACAACTCAGGGCAAGGTTTGGGCGTGACGCTTACCAATGTTAAGCTGGATAACAACAATGCTGGAGTTGCGCCTGCGAATGCTGCACCTGGAAATGGTGGCGGTCTTCACATCACTGGCCCGGGCGACATCAGTATCACGGGTGGAACTGCAAATGCGAATGTCGCTGCGCGTGAGGGTGGTGCGTTGTGGAATGGAAGCGGAACCATGAACGCCAGCGCTATGCAGATCATGGGCAATTCGGCCAGTGGTCCATCCGCAGACGACGGTGGAGGCGGCATCTTCAATAACGGAGGGAATGGATCTTTGAATCTGGATATGGTCATGCTGGGAGGAGCCGAGGCCGCAGACGGGAACATCGCCGGGCCCGAAGGCAGTGCTGCTCCGGGCAATGGCGGTGGGTTTCACATTTCAGGTGCCGGAACAGTGACCATCACGGGTGGATTCATTGAATCCAATGTGGCGGCGCGTGAAGGTGGTGGACTATGGAACCAGGCAGGAACGGTGATGACGGTGCAGGGCGGCACCATTATTAATGCAAACGCTGCTAAAGGTGATGCTGCAGATGACGGGGGTGCCGGAATTTTCAACAATGGCGGCACGCTGGTGGTTACGGGTGCAACCATTTCGAACAACACGGCTTCGGGAATTTCCGGTAGTGGTGGCGGCCTCTTCAATGCTTCAGGTGGAACAATGCAAGTCACGGACACAACGATCACTGGCAATCGGGCGAACCGTGCAGGTGGCGGCATCGAGGATGCCTCGGGTGCCGGACTGGGTGTCGCATTGACCAACGTCAAGCTGGACAGCAACGTCGCCGGATCCTCTCCAGGAAATGGAGGCGGTCTGCATATCACCGGGCTTGGGGATGCCACAATCACTGGAGGCACTGCCAATAGTAACACGGCCGCCGCAGAAGGTGGCGGACTGTGGAATGGAACGGGAACGATGACAGTCGTGGGAACCGAGGTCGATGGCAATATCGCGAGCGGAGCGGCTGCGGATCAAGGTGGCGGCGGCTTGTTTAACGCTGGCGGCATCATCAAGGTGACGGATGCGGTGATCGCGAAAAACATTGCTGATGGCACGTCTGGAAGTGGAGGAGGAATATTCAACGATGCAGGCGGCTATGTGGAAGTTATGGCATCAGACGTCACCATGAACCGTGCAAACCGCGCTGGTGGAGGAATCGAAGATAATTCGGGCGTCGGGCTGGGATTTTTGGTCACCAATGTGCGTCTTGATGGCAATCTGGCTGGAGTCGCACCAGCAGTAGCAGCTCCTGGTAATGGAGGCGGTCTGCATGTCACTGGTGCGGGCGACATTCAATTACGGGGTGGCACAGCCAATGCCAATTACGCAGCACGCGAAGGCGGTGCCATCTGGAATGGTAGCGGCGAAACCTGGGCGCGTAGCTTAACCGTGCGAGACAACATTGCATTGGGTGCCGAAGCTCACGATGGAGGAGGTGGCTACTTCAACAATGGCGGCGCCCTGCGTCTGGATGAAGGCAAGATCATCGGCAATACCGCGAGCGGCGTATCCGGCAGTGGAGGAGGTATCCTCAGCATCGGTGGCACGTTGTCGCTGGACACATCGACGGTGGCTGCAAATATAGCCAACCGAGCAGGTGGTGGTGTCGAAGTGATCGACGGCTCACTGATCCTGACAAATACACTGCTGGGTGGGGCTGACGTCTTTTCCGGGAACATTGCCGGGCCGACAGGCTCAGCTGCACCTGGCAACGGTGGTGCAGTCCATATTTCAGGTGTTGCCACGACGCTTGTCGATGGCGGATTGATCGCAAACAATGTGGCTGCCCGCGAAGGTGGTGGACTTTGGAATCAAGCAGGATCGACCATGACACTGCAGAGAGGCGCTGTCCTTTCCTCCAACTCAGCTTCTGGAAACGCGGCAGATGACGGAGGCGGTGCCATCTTCAACAATGGTGGTTCCTTGATCATTGACGGATCAATCGTGCGCATCGAGATCCGCGATAACTTCGCGATTGGAGACAATGCCCGAGGAGGAGGTGTGCTGTCTATCGGCGGGATGGTTGACGCATCAGGTGTCGATATTTCTGGCAACTTCGCGATTGTTCCGGGATCGGGATTTGTTCAGCACGACGGCGTAGCGAGCCTCAACGATGCCATGATTGACGACGAAATAATTGCGTCAGGAAGCGCCACCCTGTCGGGAGCGCCCGTGATCACTGGCGAAGTCTGGACAGAAGGAATGGCGACACTGTCCCCGGTCGGCATTATGCAAGCTGGTGATACGACCCTTGCTGCGCAATCGACTCTCGCACTTCAGTTGCGCAACGTTGGAAGCGATCAGTTGGCCGTCAGTGGAATGGTTGACCTCGGCAAGGCGAGCCTGAAGGTGACACGTGCGGCGGACTTCGACACATTGGCAATGCAAACGCTCGTCATTGTTGACAACGATAGCAATGATCGGATCATCGGTTCGTTTGCCGGCCTTCCAGAAGGGGCGTTCTTTGCGGCAGGGAATGCGACGCTGCGCATCAGTTACCGCGGTGGTGATGGCAACGATGTTACTCTCTCCAGCGGGCCATTTCCTGGAACACTGGAGTTGTCGATCGATCCTCTTGCAGGAACAGGAAACGGGACATCGCAGCAGATGCTGACGATTGCCAATAACACGGCCGCCGCCGTTCAGTTCGGTCGATTGCTGGTAGCTGGCTTGCCTGAAGGTGTCACACTTGATGGATCAGCTGGCACAACTCTGTGGGGGATTCCTCCAGAGGCAGCGCAGTATATCGCAGGCCGCGAATTGGCTGCAGGCGAAAGTCTGACACTGCAACTGACGTTTTCGGCGGTAGAAGGAACGCCAGAGTTCACACCGTCTTATGTTCTGGTTGACGGAACAGTGACGGATGCTGTGATTGTGACGATCCTTCGACTCAATGACAGCGACACATTGTTAGAATTCACCTCGGGAAGAAACACGTTGTATCAGTTGCAACATTCTGAGGATCTCCAGGACTGGAACGATTTCGGTGATCCAACCGTCGGGCAAAGCGGCATCACCACCGTGATCGATTCTACGGGATCCATTCGGACGCGTTTTTATCGAGTTGTAGAAATTGCTCAGCCTTGAGGATTAGTTTCCCTCAAGGCCAAGGGCGTTAGGCGTTAGTTGTCGCCAATCAGGAGGTCGGGCGTAATTGCTCGGCCTCCTTTGCGTGAACAGGTTAACAGTTATTCGATCGATTTCATATCAACATATCAAGATGTGTAGATTTAAATGTTGAAGCGCTCAGAAATCGGCCTATTTTCGAGCGAAATGTCGAATCTCCGAGCAGAACTGGAACAAGCCCTGACTGAACGCATCTTTGTCCTCGACGGGGCAATGGGCACGACCATTCGTGGTTATGGGTTGGATGAGGAAGCTTCTCGCGGTGAGCGCTTTGCCGATGCGCCAAAAGACTTGAAGAATAATGGGGACATTCTTTCGCTGACCCAACCGGACGTCATCGGTGACATCCATAAACGATTCCTTGAGGCTGGTTCGGACATTATTGAAACCAACACGTTTTCTGGAACGACCATTGCCCAGAGCGAATTCTTCGTTCAAGACCCGCGCGAGTCGGGGAAAGGGCGCAAGGATCCAGAATTCTTTGATCGAGAAGTACTGAACAATACATTCCTTCGTGACCTCGCGTGGGAAATTAATGTCGAGTCCGTGAAGCTGTGCAGGAAATGGGCTGACGCTATTGGCAGTGACACCGGGAGGAAGCGCTATGTCGCTGGCGCCATTGGCCCATTGACCGTGTCGTTGTCTGTTTCTCCAGATGCGAACGATGCAGGATTCCGTGTGGTGACATTTGATCAAGTGCGTGATGACTACAAGCATCAGACGCGGGCATTGATCGAAGGTGGTGCTGACATCCTCATGGTAGAAACGATCTTTGATGCACTCAATGCGAAGGCTGCCCTGGTGGCCCTGCAGGAAGTCTTTGAAGAGGATGGATGTGAGTTTCCGATCATCATTTCGGCTGCTGTCGGGCGTGGCGGCGAAACGCTGATCTCTGGCCAAAATTGCATCGCCATGTGGCACGCCATGCGCCATGTCGATCCACTTGCGATTGGTCTCAATTGCTCGTTAGGTCCTGACTTGATGCGTCCCTTCGTAGAATCTCTATCGGATGCAGCCACTACTTTTGTTTCCTGTTACCCCAACGCTGGATTGCCGGATCCGTTGTCGCCAACCGGTTTCCCATATTCGCCAGAAGACATGGAAGGCTACATCGACGACTTTGCGAAAAGCGGGTTCGTAAACCTTGTAGGCGGTTGTTGCGGAAACACTCCTGAACACGTTGCTGCCATCGCCAGGGCCGCCGAGCGCCATGCCCCGAGGCAAGTGCCCGTGATGCAATAGAGCTGACGAGTCATCTTCCTAACGCCATTCGCGATCATCCTTTTTCTTTCAGTATCCAATGCCTGACACTATTCCTCGCTATCTTCGCCTTTCCGGATCGGAAGTGTACGATCACACACCGGATAAGAATTTCCTCATGATCGGGGAGCGCACGAATGTTGCTGGTTCGCCAAGATTCCGCAAGCTGGTACAGGAAGATAAATTGGAAGAGGCGATCGCTGTAGCGCAGCAGCAAGTCGACAATGGGGCAAATGTCATCGACATCTGTTTTGACGATGGAATGATCGAAGGTGCTCCGATGATGACGCAATTTCTGCAACTGCTGCAGGGCGAGCCGGGGATCTCAAAGGTGCCCATCATGGTCGATTCTTCCAAGTGGGAGATCCTTGAGGCTGGACTGAAGTGCCTGCAGGGAAAAGGAATCGTCAATTCGATTTCAATGAAGGAAGGCGAAGACGTGTTCCGCAAGCATGCGCAGAAAGTTTTGCGTTACGGTGCCGCCGTCGTTGTCATGGCATTTGATGAGAACGGGCAAGCTGCTACCTACGAAGAGAAAATCCGAATCTGCGAGCGGGCTTATCGCATCCTTGTGGATGAAGTCGGCTTCCCGCCAGAGGATATTATTTTTGACCCTAACATTCTTACCGTGGCGACGGGAATGGAAGAGCACAACAACTACGCGCTCGATTTCATCAATGCCACGCGCTGGATCAAAGAGAACCTGCCCTATGCGAAAGTCAGTGGTGGAGTGAGCAACATTTCCTTTAGTTTCCGCGGCAACAATGTTGTTCGCGAAGCGATGCACTCGGCCTTTCTCTATCACGCAACTCGTGCGGGCATGGACATGGGGATCGTCAATGCCGGGATGCTGGAAGTTTACGATGAGATCCCACCTGAGCTGCTGAAAAAGGTCGAAGATGTCCTTTTGAATCGCAACCCTGAAGCTACGGAAGTTCTCGTAGACTACGCTGAACAGTTTAAAGGGAAGGGTGGAAAGAAGCAGGAAGTTGACCTCAAATGGCGGGAGAATACGGTCGAGAAACGTCTTGAGCACGCACTCTTGCGGGGAATTACCGAGTTCATCGATATTGACACCGAGGAGGCACGGCAAAAATACGGACGTCCGTTGCTTGTCATCGAAGGGCCGCTGATGGATGGCATGAGCATCGTGGGCGATCTCTTCGGAGCGGGTAAAATGTTTCTGCCACAGGTGGTGAAGAGCGCCCGAGTCATGAAGAAATCGGTCGCCCATCTGACGCCCTACATGGAAGAAGAAAAGGCGGCAAATCCTAACCAGAAGGCAGCTGGGAAAATTGTCCTCGCCACTGTTAAAGGAGACGTTCACGACATTGGCAAAAACATCGTTGGCGTCGTTCTTGCATGCAACGGTTACGATGTCGTCGATCTGGGTGTCATGGTTCCTTGTGAGCGTATTCTAGAAGCGGCAGTCGCCGAAAAGGCGGACATTATTGGGCTCAGTGGCCTGATTACACCATCGCTCGATGAGATGATGCATGTTGCCTCTGAGATGGAGCGCAAGGGATTCACGACCCCATTGTTGATTGGGGGAGCTACGACCAGTGCCGCGCACACTGCTATCAAAATTGCGCCTAAGTATTCCAATGCTATCGTCCACGTACTCGATGCCTCGCGCTCAGTGCCCGTCACGACTTCGTTGCTCAGTGATGAAAATCGGGACGAGTTCATCAAAAAGAACGAGACTCGGCATGCCGATCTGCGGACAAAATTCAGCGACAAATCGGCGGCTAAAAAATTGCTTCCCTACATCAAGGCGTGTGAGAAGAAGTTTGAATGCGACTGGCAGACGCAGGAGATTGCAGAGCCCGATATCACCGGAAAGCAGATTATTAAAGATCTACCGCTGGAGGAATTGGTTCCCTTCATCGACTGGTCTCCGTTTTTCCATACTTGGGAAATGCGCGGCCGGTATCCGGCGATTTTTGACGATGCAGAGAAGGGGATCGAAGCACGAAAACTGTTCGATGAGGCGCAGACACTATTGAAGCAGATCCTCGATGAGAAACGCTTTCGGGCCAGTGGTGTCTACGGTATCTACCATGCGAATGCAGTAGGAGATGACATCGAAGTTTATTCAGACGTTAATCGCTCGGAGGTCGTCGCCACGTTCCACACGCTGCGTCAGCAACTGCCAAAGAAGGATAAGCCCAATTATGCGCTGGCAGATTTCATTGCGCCTGAAGTTTCCGGTCGCATTGACTACATTGGCGGTTTTGCCGTGACTGCTGGGCATGGTGCAGATGCTTTCGCGAAAGAGTTCGAAAAGGATCTCGATGACTATTCGAGCATCATGGCCAAGGCATTGGCCGACCGACTTGCCGAAGCATTCGCTGAGTACATGCACAAACGCGTGCGCGATCACTTCCAGTTTGGCAAAACCGAGAACCTGAGCACGGAAGATTTGATTCGCGAGCGTTATCGCGGCATTCGTCCAGCCCCAGGCTATCCTGCGCAGCCGGATCACACTGAGAAGGAGGCGCTATTCCGGCTACTTAACGCAACCGAAGAGGCGGGAATCGAACTGACGGAAAGCATGGCAATGCATCCCGGGGCATCGGTCAGCGGCATCTATTTTAATCACCCGGATGCCCGCTACTTTGGTGTTGGTCAAATCACCAAAGACCAACTGGAAAATTACGCAACTCGCAAAGGGATTACGATTGAAGTCGCCGAACGCTGGTTGGGGCCGTGGCTGGCGTATTGAGTTATGCCTGAGTCAGGATTCCTCGTATCACGTGACTCTCTTCAACTCCCGTGGGTCGGTGGTGTAGTCCCTGAAACTTGTAGGTGAATTTCTCGTGATCGATGCCGAGGCAGTGCATGATCGTTGCATTGAGGTCACGGATGTGCACCGGATCTCGCGTGATATTGTAGCACCAGTCGTCTGTGTCACCGTGAATGTGTCCACCTTTCACTCCGCCACCTGCCATCCAGATACTGAAGCATCGACCATGGTGATCGCGGCCTGCGCCTAGCTCTCCCTGGCTGTAAGTGGTACGACCAAATTCGCCGCCCCAGATCACAAGCGTGTCGTCGAGCAGGCCACGTTGCTTCAGATCGGTGATTAACGCAGCTGACGGTTGATCCGTATCGCGGCACTGATTCGTCAAGTGGGGAACAAGCGTGTTGTGTTGATCCCATCCACGGTGGAACAACTGAATGAATCGGACGTCGCGTTCGGCCAGCCTGCGTGCCAGCAGGCAATTGTAGGCATAGGTGCCGGGCTTGCGTGCGTCTGGGCCATAAAGATCGAATGTCGACTCCGGCTCATCGGACAGATCGACAAGTTCAGGCGCAGAGGTCTGCATGCGAAATGCCATCTCATACTGGTCGATGCGTGTCTGGATTTCCGGGTCGTTCGTCTTGTCGAATTGCAGTGCATTTAATGCAGCCAGGTCGTCCAGCATCGCACGCCGCGCCGAGCGATCGACTCCAGGTGGATCCTTGAGATAAAGTACCGGGTTTTCACCGCTGCGTAGCTTCACTCCCTGGTGGCTGGAAGGTAAGAATCCACTGCCCCAGAGGCGGGAAAATATCGGCTGACCGGGATTTTTTCCCGTTCCCTGCGAAATCATGACAACATACGATGGTAGATCCTGATTCAATGATCCCAGTCCATAGCTGACCCACGCACCCATGCTGGGGCGTCCCGGAATCTGGGATGCTGTATTGATCAAAGTGATGCCCGGATCGTGATTGATTGCCTCGGTGTGCATCGACTGGATGACACTGATTTCATCTGCCACTTTTGCAGTGTGAGGAAGGTAGTCGCTGATCCACAGTCCACTTTGTCCGCGTTGTTTGAATTCCTTTGTGGGAGCACAAACGGTGAACGAAGATTGTCCGGCAGTCATTCCAGTCAACCGTTGCCCCTGGCGAATACTATCGGGCAATTCGGTGCCGTGTAGCTTGTGCATCGCTGGCTTGTAGTTGAACAAGTCGATGTGCGATGGCCCACCTGACTGGAACAGGTAGATCACCCGTTTTGCCTTTGGCCTGCCGTGGGGAACAAACGAACCGCGAGCCGCAAGTCCATCCTGTGCCAGGAGGCCATGCAGAGCAACCGCTCCTAAGCCTGAAGATGCATTTCCAAGAAATGTGCGCCGCGTCAGCGCTGACGCAGACTGGGAGAGGCAATGAGGCGGCAACTTTGAAGAGTTCATCGTCTGCAGCCTATCGTTGGCAACAGTGGGTGTCTAGTGCGTTCCCCATGTCCAAATTCATTTCGTGCCTTCCTTATGGCAACGGCTTTACCTTGTTTCGCCAACTCTTCGGCAGAGTCAAAAATATTGGAAGTCTTACCTTCGAGCTCAAACAATTTTATGAACGACGAATGAGAGTAA
>JBNMNB010000156.1:0-18464 GCA_051270635.1 Verrucomicrobiales bacterium
GGCTGGTATGATGATAGGGATGAATCCAGGCGGATCAGCGGTTTTCGGTGCCATGGTCGGCAGTGCCTCCTACATTGCCGCACCAGCAGCAGTGCGGATCGCCCTTCCGCAGGCCAGTCCGGGAATTTATCTGACCCTTGCGCTCGGGGTTACTTTTCCCTTCAATCTCACGATTGGGATCCCATTGTTCCTCACCTTTGCTAAGAACTTCGAATCATTCATGCCATGAAGGTCGCGTTGACAAAAATCACCATCATATCAGAGAGCACTCTGAAAGAAAAAATCGTCGCACTCATCAAGCGTCATGGGGCGACTGGTTACACGCTGACGAAAGTAGAAGGGGAGGGATCACGCGGTGTGCGAGCCAGCGACTGGGGCGGACGCAACGTGATGATCGAAGTGATCGTTTCAGGGGAGATCGCAGATTCAGTCCTGGAAGAATTGTCGAATGCCTACTTCGAAGATTTCGCGATCATCGCCTGGCTGACAGAAGTCTCCGTCCTACGTGGCGAAAAGTTCATTCCCAAGAAGTGATGTCGTGATGCTCAGGTTGTTGAATATTCGCATGAACCCATTGCAACGTTTTCAACACCCCAGTTGTGGACTGCGGTAGCCCTCTGCCGCTCTGTGGTAGCCGCAGCCCTCTGCGGGTGTCGTTAGTTTTACCTTTTTAGCGAGGTTCTGCTTATTCAGTCGCTCCGTTCGTTCGATTCGATGGTCAGTGAAGCCTGCTGGCGATTCTTGTGGGCGGCGGCGTCGAGGAGGTTGCGCATGGCACCGACGGTCTGGCCGTTCTTGCCGATCACTCGTCCAATGTCGGATTGTGCGACGGTTACCGTGAAGATGTGTCGATTTTCGTCCATGTCCATCTGGTGGGCGATGGCGGCTTGTTCGGGATGTTCGACCAATTGGGAGATCACAAACTGTAAGAACTCGCGGAGGGCTTCGGCGGAATCCATAGTGGAATGCGAGCGACCGGCAGGGGTTGAGTGAGTGGAGGAGAGGGCAGCGCCGGGTCGCCGTGCAGCCTTCACTTAACGAGAGATTGTGACACTGCGTAAAGAAAAAAGCGCCGTCCCGCAAGGGAAAGCAAGGGAACGACGTTCAAGCCAATTGTAACGCGGGCATCTCTGGAGCCTTTTGCTGGTGCGAGATTTTCCGTTCGCCAGCAGTGGGGGCGGTGCATAGGGTGCTGCCTACGTGGATAATCCTGAACCATCTAATGCTGGAGAAATGCCTTCCCCGCCGATCGCAAAGAGTGATCGGAAGAAGGTGAGGCGACTGCCATCGATATTTGCGGAGTCACCCGGCTTCTTCGCCTGGTTCGTGGGGATGGCATTCCTCTATACGGGGCTCATCGTCGCCATGATCCTGGCCGATGTAAAATACGCCCTGGCGATGGATTCGTTTTCGCTCAGCGGATTGGGGCAGGCGATCGGCGGGCTCTGGGCGGAAGTCGCCAAGCCCGAGATTCTATTTTCGATTCGACTAACATTGATCACCTGCACGCTGTCGGCGTTGTTGTCGGTGTTCTTTGCAATTCCTATTGCCTACCTGCTGGCACGTCATCGCTTCCCGTTGAAAAATGTGTTCGATGCCCTGCTCGATATCCCGATCGTGCTGCCTCCGCTGGTCATCGGCTTGAGTTTGCTCATCCTGTTTCATCAAGTCAATGTGTTCGGCGATTCCATCGAGAGCTGGTGCGAGCGAGTGTTCGGCACGGGTGTGACTTTTCGTGTTCCTGCTGTCGTGCTGGCGCAGTTTACCGTCGCCTGTGCGTTCGCGATTCGTGCTGTGAAGGCAACGATGGATCAAATTAATCCACGTCCCGAGCAAGTGGCACTGACACTAGGATGCACACGTGCCAAGGCTTTCTGGATGGTTCTGTTGCCTCAGTGCTGGCGTGGTGTGCTCACGGGTGGGACGCTTGCATGGGCTCGGGCCCTGGGCGAGTTCGGGCCTATTCTGGTGTTCGCCGGTGCAACGCGTGGGCGCACGGAAGTATTGTCAACGTCGGTTTTTCTGGAGATCAACATTGGCAATCTTCGGGGAGCAGTGGCCGTTTCATTGCTGATGATTGTTCTCGCGATCGCCGTCATATTGATCATTCGAGGAGTGGGAAATCACGGTGTCAGGGTCATCGAAAA
The DNA here is from genome assembly GCA_051270635.1 of Verrucomicrobiales bacterium. Lineage (GTDB taxonomy): Bacteria > Verrucomicrobiota > Verrucomicrobiia > Verrucomicrobiales > DEV007 > JAGROY01. Next base: position 2,148 of record JBNMNB010000156.1, read on the forward strand.
AGGGAGGGAGAACTGATGCCGCGAGTGCCGCAGGTGTCGAGAAAACTGTGTGTTGATCGCCTGTTCGTTGAGCAAGGTGGGTTTAGTCTCGACGCTATCAGCCTGGATGTGGCCGATGGCGAGTATGCTGTTCTCATGGGACGAACCGGCAGCGGTAAGACGACATTGCTGGAATCCATTTGTGGGTTGCGTTCGGTCAGTAAGGGGACGATCCGAATCGGTGACGATGCCATTCACGCTCTGCCGCCCGGCAAACGCGGAATTGGACTGGTGCCACAGGATGGTGCCCTGTTCCCAACGATGTCGGTGCGGGATCAGATCGCATTCGGGCCGACTGTGCAGAAATGGAAGCGCCCCCGTATAGCAGAAAAAATTGAAATGCTCGCCGATGCCATGGGCATTGCCGATCTCCTGCAGCGCCGACCATTTGGCCTCAGCGGTGGGGAGCGCCAGCGCGTTGCTCTCGCGCGTGCCCTCGCTATTGAGCCGCGCCTGCTCTGTCTCGACGAGCCACTGAGCGCGCTTGATGAACAGACTCGCGAAGAAATGTGCGCCTTGCTGAAATCTCTGCAAAAATCGATCGGTTTCACTGCTCTCCACGTCACTCATAGCCAGAGTGAAGCCCAGCGACTGGGGGATCGCGTCCTTTTAATGGAGGAACTTACCGCGAGTGATTCGGCACCTCAGCCGGATCCAAAGTAAAAGAGTTCCTGCACGCGAGGGCTTGACGTCGCGACTACGCGCGCTCTACTGGCGGCATGTCGATTCCAAATGTCCTCGCTGAACGTTATGCTTCTCCTGAGATCCAGAATATCTGGTCTGCGGAGGGGAAAATTGTGTTGGAAAGGGAATTTTGGATTGCCGTGATGCGGGCGCAGCGCAGTGCGGGATTGGATATTTCTGAGGAAGCGATTGCTGCGTATGAAAAAGTGAAAGACACGGTGAATGTGCCGGCGATCATGGAACGTGAGCGAGCGACGCGGCATGATGTGAAGGCGCGGATTGAAGAATTCTGTGACCTTGCGGGGCACGAGCACATTCACAAGGGGATGACGAGTCGGGATTTGACGGAAAATGTCGAGCAGCTGCAGGTCTACCGCAGCCTGCTGGTGATTCGTCAGAAAGCTGCGACAGTGCTGCACCTACTTGGACAAAGAGCGGTCGAGAATCAAGCGATTGGCATCACTGCTCGGACGCACAATGTTGCGGCGCAACTGAGTACGCTGGGACGTCGCATCGCAATGTTCGCAGAAGAGACGCTCGATTCATTTGAAGCTCTGGATAGTGTGGTATCGCGTTATGCCGTTCGAGGATTGAAGGGCGCAGTGGGGACGCAGCTCGATCAATTGAGTTTGTTCGACGGTGGTGCGGACACTGTGCGAGCAGTGGAGAACTCAGTGCTCGAGCACCTGGGAATCCCGCGGCGATTTGAAGCGTGTGGCCAGGTGTATCCGCGCAGCCAGGATTTTCGGGTGGTCAGTGCACTGTGTGATCTCGCCAGTGGGCCAGGAAGTTTCTGTCGCACCTTGCGATTGATGGCAGGCCATGAAACCGCCAGCGAAGGATTCGCCAAAGGGCAAACCGGTTCATCAGCGATGCCGCATAAGATGAACTCGCGATCATGTGAGCGCGTCAATGGCTTCCACACGCTTCTCAAAGGATACGTAACGATGGCATCAGGGCTGGCGGGAGATCAGTGGAATGAAGGAGATGTTTCCTGCTCGGTCGTGCGTCGCGTGGTGCTGCCTGACAGCTTCTTTGCGATTGATGGACTGCTAGAGACGTTTTTGACGGTGTTAGTGCAGATGGAAGTCTTCCCGCATGTCATTGGTAGAGAGAATACCCACTACCTGCCGTTTCTATTGTCGACAACATTTCTGATGGAAGCAGTAAAGGCTGGCGTAGGTCGTGAAACGGCGCATGAAGTGGTCAAGGAACACGCCATCGCTGCCGTGCGGGCACTGCGAGACGGCTCGACGAATACTAATGATTTTGTCGATCGATTGACCGCTGACGACAGGCTCGGGCTGTCGACCGACCAATTGAATGCCATACTGGAAAAGGGAGCGAAGAACACCGGAGCAGCAGATGCGCAGACAGCATCGATCATCGAGCGCATCGCTGAAGTGACCGCGCAATACCCTGGTGCTAAGGACTATCTGCCAGGGGCAATTCTTTAGTCAGGGAAGAGATTACTGCTACCACTTATTAAAACTTCCTTCAAATTCAGGGTTCTTCGTTGCAGGTAGTGCGTCTACTGACTCCCGCCAGTGATTGAGTGCGGTCAGCAGCGTTTTCACTTTCTCTGGTTTATTTTCGGCCAAGTCGGTCAGTTCGCCGGGATCTGAAGCGAGGTTGTAGAGCTCAGGTTTCTTCTTCCAATAGAAGTCGATGAGTTTCCAGTCTCCATCGCGAATGACCGATCCTGGGATGCCGCCCTGGTTGCCCCAGTGGGCGTAGTGCCAGAACAATGATTTCCGTTCCAGCGTTGCCGCTGGATCTTTGAGAAGCGGGACGATGCTCACCCCGTCCATGTGTTGCTGCGGTCTCGAAGGCAAGTTGCAGGCTTCTAAGAATGTCGGATAAAAATCTGTACTGATCATCGGCGTATGGCACACCGCACCTGGCTTTGTGACGCCCGGCCATTTGACTAGCAGGGGTTCACGAATGCCTCCTTCATAGAGCCAGCCCTTTCCGGCACGGTAGGGGAGGTTCGATGTCGGCCAGCCTTCTGACGTCGACAGGCCTCCATTGTCCGAAAAGAACACGACCAATGTGCGATCGTCGACGCCGTTTTCTTCCAGTGCGGTCATCACCTTTCCCACAGCAAGGTCGAGCGCTTCTACCATCGCGGCATACACCGCATGCTCTTGAATTTGCCGCACTTTTCGCGGCGCATCCTGCTTCCATATTAGTTCTTCCGTGGCACCCAGTTTCGCTCGCTTCTTCTTGTATTTTTCGACCAAGTCCTCACGTCCCATCAACGGTGTGTGCACTGAGTAGAATGACAGGTAAGCAAGGAAGGGAGAATCTTTCTGCTGGGCAATGAACTTGGCAGTCTCGGTCGCCAGTCGATCTGGCAAGTGTTCACCGTCCGGACCATCTTCCAATTTCGGATTGCCATAGGGGCTGAAGTATTTCTTTCCGCCGTAGGGGCCGCCGCGATCGATGCCGCCCTTATTGACATCAAAGCCATGGTCTTCGGGCCAGGAACCTTCTTCGCCGAGATGCCACTTGCCGGCAAAAAATGTCGAGTAGCCGTGTTCTTTCAGTGATTCCGCGAGGGTCGTATGTTCCTTTGCCAAGTTGCCAATGTAAGGAGCAGGCCAGACGGGGCGCCTGGCGTGACCGCGAATTTTCTCTCGTTGCGTTTCATCTACGGCAGGAGTGTAGTCCGTTGGAATTGATGCCGCGTAAGAATTGGGCGCACCGAAGTAGTCGGTGTTGCGCGTGCGTGCTGGATATTGACCAGTGAGGATCGATGACCGTGTAGGCGAGCACACCGGACAAGCAGCATAGCCCTGGGTGAAGCGCATTCCGCTCGCGGCCAGGCGTTCAAGATTCGGGGTGTCGTAGAAAGTTTTGGAGTTGTTAGGACTGATGTCCATGAAACCCAGATCATCGGCAAGAATGAAGACGATGTTGAGTGGTTTTTGATCCTGGGCAGTGGCAGCTCCCGCTGCGAGAACGCCAGCTGCCAGAAGTGAACGAAGTAATGATTTCATGAGATTTACAGTTTGATTCGGATGTGGCGATACTCCATCTGGCCTCGATCGCCTTCCAGTCCAATGGGGCCAGATTTCGGTAATTTCATCGCAGCTTCGAGAATTTCTCCATTACAAGTGCAGTGAGCGATCCCTTCTTTTAAGGTGACGATCAGCTCGTTCCAGTCCTGTGGTTTGTAGAGTTGGAGTTTCTTGTAGGGCCCGGCGAGCAAGTAGTCGCGGCACTGGAGTTGCGGCTTCCGCAGGAAGACGCCGCTGTCGGCATTCGGAGTAGCGCGAAATTCTAACTTTAGCACAAAATCTTCCGGGAACTGCTGTTTTGTCCAGAGTTGTGCCAGTTTCCGTCCCTCTGGTGGCGTCTTGACTACCAGCCTTCCATTGATAGCTGAATAGCGGCCGTCGCTGCTGCTTACCATTCCATCGAAGTCTTCAGTGACCTGGTTTCCTTTTGGGCCAGCATATCCCCAGCCAGTCAGATCCTGGCCGTTAAACAGGCTTGTGAAACCGTCCTCCATCTGAAAATCGTCAGCTTCCGTTTCCATTAGTCCCAGTGTGGCAAGAACGGGACGCAGCGCAGTGGCCCACTTGTCATAGCCAGTGTCGTTGGGATGCAGAAGGTCAGGGAACTCCTCTTTCTTTGCGTCGCCTTTCGCATTGGCGAATAATGTCCAGGTATCTAACAAGGTGATGCGTGGCTCGCCCTTCACTGCATTCGCGAAGTATTCGTTGATCTTCTGAATCATTTTTGCAGGCCGTTTCTGACTGGCCGCGCTGGGGAAGACGTGACAAAGGATCACTGGCACACTTGCGTCGTGTTTCTTCAGTGCCTTGAGGATCAGCATCACATTAGCGGCGGTAGATGCTGGATTGGCGCCTTCCTCGAGATCATTGGTGCCCATCAGCATGACCACTGCCTTCGGATTCAACGCCAGCACATCGTCATTCAATCGAAGCAGCATTCCACGTGTGGTGTCACCACTAATGCCGCGATTAGCTACCTTCATGCCAGGAAAGTTACCGCCCATTGTGTCGCCCCAGCCCTGAGTGATGGAATCCCCGAGGAAGACGACTGCATTTTGATCCGTGGCAACATCGTTCGCCCACTTGCTGCGCTTCTGAGTCCATAGATCTTGGAACCAATCGTAGCGGCGAATGGGGCCACTGCCAGCGAGCCCTTCGTCAGTCGCAGGAATGGTAAATCCAGTGGGCTCTTCGGCCGAAACTGGGTTCGGTAGATTCGGTAGAGAAATTACCATCCCCGCAATGAGCGCCACGGGCAAAATGGAACGGAATGGGAACTGTGCAATCATTGCAGACCAGTGTGCGAAGTCTGATGCTCGCTTGCAAGACTGGAATACCCGTCTCAGCAATGTCGGAAAGGAAGTTTGCGGTTGTTCGATCGCGCATTTGCGGCATGGTTTCGGCACCACGCATGTTTCTCGCGTTTGCTGTCGCATTTCTTCTGATTCTCTGCCTCATCTCCGCCTTGATGACAGTGATGGAAACCGCTGTGCTGTCGATTCGTGAGCACGAGCGGGAAGCGTTGGCAAATCGCGCAAAAACGTCTGCGGAATCCCGTGCGTTGCGCTTGCTTCAAGAGAATCCTGAGCGAATTTTTGACCAAATCGTGCTGGTAGGATCGATTGCGCATTTGGTTTTGGCAGTGATGGTGCTCATGATTGTCAGGGAGGCTCCATTTGGGCTCGAAGTCCTTCCTGCTGCCGCTCTATTGTTTGGAGTAATACTGATCGTGACGGAAGTAATGCCAAAGGCGTTTGCCTTAAATCGCCCGCGATCAGTTTTCCTCGCCACGTCACCCTTGCTGCTGATTGTCGATAGGGGGCTGCGTGGGCTCACTGCCAGCCTGGTGCGAAGCTGTGACCGGCTCGTCAATTTCCTTACTCCAGATTCGCTGCGCCCATCGCCGTCGTTGATGGAAGAGGAATTGGATACTTTGGTGGAAATGCGGCAGGAAGAGGGGGCGTTGGAGGTTGAGGAAAGTGAAGTCATTAGAGAGATTCTGAGGCTAGGGAATCGAACTGCGAAAGATTGCATGGTTCCCCGAACGGATGCCTGCATACTACCTGATGATTTATCCCAGGCGGAGGCCGATGGAGCGATTCGTGCTCAGCACCACTGGAATATTCCGGTGTTCAGCGGACAGCCTGATTCGATAGTGGGAGTGTTAGATGTCAGGAGTTATTTGAATGATGAAAGCCCCGCACGGGATTACATGGAGCACTTGAAGCGGCCGGTGTTTGTACCTGAAACGATGAACGCGTTACGTCTGTTTAATTCACATCTTACCGGTGCCTTTAGCGTGGTGGTGGTTCTGGATGAATATGGTGGCTTTGAAGGCGTTGTAGGTGCCACGGATATGCTGGAAGAATTGATTGGAGATGCCGCGCCGTCTCACTTTGGCGAGGTCGATATCCAGGATTTAGGAAAGGGGCGCTACATGGTAAGTGGCAGCGCACGCTTGGACGATTTGGGCGAAGTGTTAGATGTAAAGCTGGAGTATGAGGGCCTGGACACCGTAGGCGGCCTGGTGTTTACGAGGGCTGGGGAAGTGCCGCAGAGGGGGGCTGAATTTCTGCTCGCTGATGAATTTATTGCGACTGTGCGGAAATCAACGAAGACGCGCGTCGAGGAATTAATCGTCGAACGAAAGAGTGAATTGGGATCGGAGGCGGCATCATGATCTGGCTGGGAATTGGTCTGTGCACACTGGTGTCTATGTTGTTTTCTGGTTTGGAAAGCGCCGTGCTTTCGGTCAGTCTGGTGCGGGTGCGCCATCGCGCTAAGGAACATGAGAACGCTGCGCGCGAGTTGCTGAAACTCTTTGAACATCGTGAAAGGCTGCTTTCCTCCATCCTGCTGGTAAATACCCTTATCAATCTCCTGACGTTCTCTGCATTGACGACTCAGATGGTTGGATGGGTAGGTGACTGGGGCTACGCTATTGCCTTTGCAATCGCTTTGCCGGTGTATGTCTTTCTAATCGAATTGCTGCCGAAGTCGCTGTTCAAGCTGTTTCCTTATCGCATGCTGGCGACCTTCGTGCCTGTGCTCAAAGGAGTGCGGCTAACGGCGTCTCCAGTGATCTGGCTTGGCGCTGAAATCGCTTCGACTTTTCGATCGAAAGAAGAGGTGCCTGTAGTGCGACGTGAAAGGGATATGGATGCCGAGCGACTGGATTTTCGTGCCATTGCTGCGGTGTCAGAGAAGCAGGGGGAATTGGGAGAAACGGAGGCAGCCATGATCCGCAGCGTGCTGGATTTTCATCAACGTCACGTGGCTGACGTAATGATCAGAATGGCAAATGTCACCGCAGTTCCGGCAAATATGCCGATTCCCAAAGCTATTCAGATCGCCAGACGTTCGAACCTTTATCACCTTCCGGTAATGGACGATAACGGTCAACTGATTGGGCTACTTAACATCTATGAGGCACTCCGCGAGGGGCGAGTGCGAGGGCCGGTCTACAGTTTGATCCGACGACTTGTGCGTGTTTCAACCACTGATACGGGCACTGCTGCCATTCGAACATTGCGGGCATCTGGCCTCAAGGTTGCCGCTGTCTATGATCGATCTAAGAAACTTGTGGGAATCGTCACTTTGCACGATCTTGTGAACGAACTCGTGAAATTGACAGTTTCCGCTAAGTAATGAACGCGCAAATCAATGTCTAGATTCTCATCAACTCAGCGGCAGAAGGTCAGGCTATGCCTCCATGGTGTGCTTCGGTTGTTCCTGGTGGCGAGCCTTGGGGTGGCGGTGAGCAGTTGTGCCTCGCTGAGTGCTCGCAGTGGATCGCTCGATCCAGCTGCGTCGCTCGCCCCTGTGCAATCATTGCCCGCTCAAGCGCAGCGGCTGGCTGATCTTACCAGCGTGAGTTCCATTGACCGTAAGATGACAGCGACGCTGGTCGCCTTTGATCAGAGCGTGGCGATGGCTCTGGTAGATCAACAGCGGCTCGGATATTTTTCGAATCGACAGCATGCAGAATTGGAGCGGGCCTATTTTCGCTTTCGTAAGCACCTGCGGCAATTAAAGGCGATCGGCGGTCGCTATGCCGCATGGGAATCTCCAGACAGGCATGCTCGTGAAGCGGTTACCGCAGGTGACATCGAGGCGGCGACGATCGCGCTTTACGCGGACAGGCTTGCCTATCATTCAGTAACTTCCGTAGTGAAGTCGATTCAGCGAGCACCCAGTTTGATCACGAAATTCAATGAAGCGTTTCTCATCTCCGATGAGCCGCGCGGAACGTTTGATCGGCGATTTCATGAGATCACGGATAGTGCGGGCTGGCGAGCGCGCACCCGACAGTCACGCAATCTGGCACGCGTCGACTCGGCATCGCTGGCGAATCCTTTTGAAGTTGCTGAGCGGAGAGCAGAAGAATTGCATACTGCTTGTGGCAAGCTTCGCAGGGCAGTGATCAAGCGAGGTTACTCAGTGTTGCCGGAGTTAAGTAATGAGCTCCATCACACATTGCTGGCATCGTGGGTGCGGAACAATCGGACGGGATTAACCGATCGCTTGCGCTCGGCGCGTGATGTGTTTTTTGCGGAAGTCGCGGAGATTCCATATCCTGGCGAAGACTTGGCGGAGTTTTCTCCTGCGCAGAAGCGTCGGCTGCTTCGGTTGCTGCAGCCTGGAGATGTATTGCTGACCTACACTGGAGGATACATGAGCAACTTGTTCCTGCCGGGTGCCTTCAAGCACGCTATCACTTATGTGGGAGACAATGGCCAGCGGCGTAGAGCTGGATTAGGACCATCCAAAATCGACTACATTGATGGCATCGAATTTACGCAATTGCGCGAGCGTCTGGAAATCGAATCGATCGACACGCCCACTGGAACGGTGCGTGCAGATGTAATTGAAGCGGTCGCGGAAGGTGTCATTTTCAACTCGCTCGATCACTTGTTAGACACGCATGTCACGCGAGTCGTTGCTCTCCGCCCACAACTCACAGATGACGAACGTCGGCAGTTCCTGTTGCGGGTGTTCAGCCTTCTGGGCACCAAATACGATTTTGCGTTCGATTTCAGTGATGCTTCATCGCATTGCTGCACGGAGGTGGTCTACCGGGCGTTGAATCAATCGGGAGACGTAGATTTTTCGCTGTCGCGCCGGGGTGGATACTACAACATGAGCGGCGACGATATTGTCAAAGGGTACTACGCGAAGCCAGGTGCCTTTGAGCTTGTCTTCCTGGCAATTCCTGATCCTGGCGAGGGCGAGAATAAAAAGACACGCATCTTTAGAGGTGGTGAGGCAGAGCAGCAATTGCGCGCACTGGTGCGGTCAGACGGCTGAGTCCATTTTTACTCCAGGGGCCGATTCAATCACTGCGTAGGCATTGTGATTGTGGATGCTTTCGAAGTTCTCTGCTTCCACTCGAAACCAGCGAATATTCTTCTGATCGCGCGAGCGTGCCGCAACGTTGCGCACTAAGTCTTCGACAAAAACCGGATGCTCGTAGGCGGCCTCGGTGACGAACTTTTCGTCGGGCCGTTTGAGTAGGCTATAGAGTTCAGCACTGGCACATTTTTCGACCAATGAGATAAGGTCTTCAATCCAGATTGGCTCATCGAAGCGGACCGAATAGGTGACGATTCCGCGTTGATTGTGAGCACCATGGCTGCTGATCGCCTTGGAACAGGGGCAAAGGGTCGTGACTGGTACTTCCACGGTCACGACGAAGTCGACCTCCTCTGCCGTGGCATTCACCTCAAAGTGCACCTCGTAGTCCATGAGGCCTTTCGACTTGGTGACGGGTGCTTTTTTCTCCAGGAAAAAAGGAAATTGGAAGTGCACATGCGCTTCGTGTGCATTGAGACGCTTTAAAAGTTTCGACGGAATGGCGGCCATGCTGCGCACGTCAAGGATGGGGCCATGCGCATTGAGCACCTCGATAAAGCGGCTCATGTGCGTCCCTTTATACTGGTGAGGTAAATCGACTGCCAGGGAAATGGTCGCGACCGTCTGCTGGGTAGAATTTGCCTTGTCCTGGACGGTAACCGGGTAACGAAGATCTTTGACGCCCACTCGATCGATCGCAAGCTGGCGGTCATCTGGTTCGTTCTGCGTGTCGATCAGTTCTTTCATAGCGTAGTAGAATACAGCAAGGAGGCGACGCTGAAGGGCGAAATATCAGATGCCGAGAAACGAAAAAGTTTGCCCCTTTTCGAAAGGACAAACTTTTCCAAGTGCGTGTGAACGCGAAAATGAGCGTGCAGTTTTTCGCTTGCTTCTAGCGCAGCAAATTCAATGCGCGTGCGTGCTTGATGGCGCGCGTGATTTTGCGGTGGAGCTTAGCGGAAACGCCCGTGATGCGGCGCGGAAGAATCTTTCCGCTTTCTGTGGTGAATTTTGCCAGAATATCCGGGTAGTTGTAGCTCACTTTTTCCATCGGGATGTCAAGGCGACGACGCGGCATGCGGCGGTTCGCTCGACGGAAATTGGACATTCTTTCTTTGGTCTTTGGCTCCATTTGAGTGCGGGTAGTTCGAAATTAGTCTTTTAAAGCGGATTAGCGCAGTTCGCGATGGACCGTGCGGCGCTTCAGGGCCGGGTTGTACTTGATTTTCTCAAGTCGTCCGGGAGTCTGAAGGCTCTTCTTGTTACGCGTGGAAATGTATCGCGACGGGGATTTACCTTCGGCGCGGGCTTCTGTGCATTCCAGGGTGATTTTGTCTCTAGGCATGGGAAATCCGATTATACCTTAATCTTTGCTGTCATCAAACGAATCTTCCCGCTCATCGTCAGAATCTCCGCTACCGCCAAAAAGTGCCTGCATTGGACGACGAAAGTTTCCATTCATGTTCTCTCGTTCCACCTTTTCCTGGCATTCCACGGTAAAACGGGCAAACGGCAGCGCTTCGAGGCGCTCGCGGTTAATCTCTTTTCCTGACATTTCACAAATGCCATAAGTTCCAAGATCCAGGCGCTTGAGTCCTTCTTCGATCTCGTAGAGCGCATCTTGTTCCTGTGACAGCAAACTCAGCGCGAAATCGCGGTCGTATGCGTCAGATCCAGCATCAGCTTGGTGCATTCCATAGGCGGAGGCTTCGCTGCCTTCTGCGCGAGTGCGCAGGTTATCCCGTGCCACGCCACGCATGGAGTCGACCAAGGTATCTCGAAGATCCAGCAGGCGCTGTCGCTGCATGCGGAAAAACGGCGTGTCCTTATTTTTATTAGGGATGATAACTATTTCATCCTCAAGGTCTTCCCCGTCGGCAATTTTCGGCATGGAGGTGGCCTTGGTGGCCTTTTTTGCCCGTTTGGCCTTCGGTTCGGGCTTCGCTGCCTTCACGGCGCTTTTCACCGCCTTTTTCACCGTTTTCTTTTTCACCGTTTTCCTCTTCGCCGGAGATTTCTTGGCAGGCGCTTTCTTCGCTTTTACTGCCTTGGATGCAGTTTTAGTTGCCGCTTTCTTGGTGGTCGATTTCTTAGCTGCCTTTTTCTTAGCCATAGTGAACGGGGCGATTAAATTGACATGGTCAGGAACAACTCAGAAGAGGTGTCTTTCCTGAGACTTCTTTTGAAGGCCGGAATCTCTAAGCTCTATGGCCAGCATAGGCAAGGAAAAATGATAATCGGGTAAAGGCGGTCTAACTGTTTGATATTGCGCAGGTTGTGGTTCGAAATTTTGCAATGGAACATTCAACTTTCTGGGAAGGGTCATTCGTTCTTGCTGACCATGTTGACTCGCTTGGCGGGATTGGCAGCTACCTCTGAAGCGTTTCGCCAAGTTCTGCGGGAAGGTTTGAGTTGTCGGGCGAGTCTTGCCAAATAGACGTTTTCAGCAGGCGAATCTGCGTCGAAGGCAGCCAGTGAGGCTGAGTAGATTTCAGCGGCTAGTTCCTGGGGTGGATGCCAGACCGCGACATCTTCCAACATAGGAGGCGAATTCAAGGCACAGTGAGCTGAGCCTTTTCCTGTGCTGCCAAATCGCCGCCTTCCAGTGAATCTAGAATGATGAGTGCCTCACGGTAACACAAAGGATCGAAGCTCTAGAAGAGTGATAGTGGCCGCGCGATCGTGATGATTGCTGCGGTGCACAGGCTTTCATCGCCAAAATTATTAGGAGGAAAGGATTTCCGCTGGACTAACTAGAACGGCCAGAACACAGGAATCAGGCAGCTGGCGATGATCCACAGAGCGAAGGCCAGCGGCGCTCCTGTCCGCGTGAAGTCGAAGAATTTGTAGCCGCCAGCGCCATACACATAGGTATTCGTCTGGTATCCTATCGGAGTGATGAAGCTTGCGCTGGAACCGAACATTACTGCTGCCACGAATGGTTTGGGATCGACGCCAAGAGTCAGGGCAGTCTGGATCGAAATTCCTGTCATTAACAGGGCGACCGCATTGTTGCTGATGATTTCCGTGAGAAGCGCTGTCATCAGGTAGAACGCTGCCAGTACGATCCACGGGCCCACGTCGCCTGCCGTTTGACTGACAAAGTTGGCGACCACTTCCGCTGCACCTGTGTTTTCCATCGCTTTGCCTACGCCCAGCATACCGAAGATAAGAAAAATGACTCGCCAGTCGACCGCGCTGTAAGCTTCTTGAGGGTCAATGCAACGCGTTAAAAGTGTCAACAGCACGGCCGCCACAGCGAGTGGGGCAACAGGCAGCACATTAATGGCGGCTAACGCTATAAACAAAATCAGAGCACCAATGGCGATCGGCGCCTTGGATCGACGAAAGCTTCGCTGGGACGGCTTACTGAGATTCACAAAGTCCTTCTCGCCGAACAAGCGGTTCATTTGTTCGGGGGGGCCTTCCACTAACAATGTGTCACCAAATGCTAGCGGAACGTCTTGAAATTGCTCGCGCAAGTTCACTCCGCGACGGTGCAACGCCAGGATGATCACGCCATACCGCTGCCGGAAATTCAGCTGCTTCAATGTTTTTTCCACCAGTGTTGATTGTGGACCGATGATCCCTTCCATCAAAATTGCTGAATCTGTCCGGACATTCTGCAGTCCCAGTTCTGCCTGCGGCGCAAACTCGATGCCCTTCGTTTCATTCAGATTCACCAGACCCGAGACCCGGCTCTTGAACATTAGCTGGTCGCCTGTTTCAAAAACGATTTTGTTCAATGGAGTGCGCACAGTCTCGCTATTGCGCATCACTTCGATGATCCGGATCTCCCTCATCTTTGCGAGCGGAGTATCCGCCAGCGCCTTACCAGCCAGGGGAGAGTCGGCTGAAACGATCGCTTGCGTCAAAAATTCTTTGCCAGCCTCGCTTTCGAATAGGGTCGACAAAGTAACCCGATCCGGCAGCAGTCGACGTCCGATCGTTGCCATGTAAATGAACGTAACGACGACGAAAATGATGCCCAACTTGGCGACCTCAAACATGGTGAAATGAATGTCGCTCTTTGCGGCAACACCCGTCGCAAGCACATTGGTCGATGTGCCCACGATTGTGCAGGTGCCGCCTACGATTGCCGCATAGGACAACGGAATGAGAAAACGCGAAGCGATCAAGTCGTGCTTGCGGCACAGCGCCAACACGATCGGCATGAACACCACCACCACCGGCGTGTTATTGACGAACGCTGACAGCGGGGCCACCACCAGCATCAGCACGAGTAAAATGCGAAGTTCCGATTTTCCGGCGAATCCTTCGAACCACTGGCCCAGCGCTTCAATCGATCCCGTCCGCTCCAGCGCAGCGCTCAGGATGAACATGCAGGCAACGATCAATGGTGCCGATGAGCCAAACACATCCCTGAGATCCCCAGCCTCGACGATGCCAGTCAACAGTAGCACCGTCAGTGCAGCCATCGCGGTCAAGTCCGGAGCAAGCCACTCTCTCACGAAGGAGGCGAACACCACCACCACCGTGATTCCCAGGAAGATCTGTTGCCACATTTCTGACACCCTGCCACCCTATCCGCAAAAGCCATCCGCGTGGCAATGCATTTTAAGGATCAGGCAACACAAAGCCGCCGATAATTCTGACTAAAAGCCTTTCAAGAAAAGCGATCAAGAGCATTTTATTCATTGATAATCAACGTGTTAAATTGGTGGTCAGTGCGCATCCAATGATCAATGCCCACTCCTCATGCCGCACAGGCAGTGTGTTGAGGAGATTACGGCGGGATTTCCAATGGGGCATGAACTGGTTGATGAGGGCGATGAAGCGCGCGTTATGGGTGGGTTCGAGCTGTCTTTTCGGACTATCAACATCCAGAAGCGTCGCGGCAATATCCTCATTGCGTAACACTAACACTAACATTACCACTTTACATAACATAGCAATAATTAGACTGATTGCTGGTCCCCGAGAACGTAAAAATTAGTAATTAAGCGCGGGTTAGAGATGAGAAGAATACGCTTTCCGATCGTTCTGGCGATTTTTTCAGTCTTGACCGAGGTGTCTCGGGCTATTCTAATGGTGCGGTGAGTGTGCGAGTTTTTAAGATCTACGTAAAATCGATTAACAGGTTGATGCCGATGAACGGCTGTGCCATCGTATCTCCGCTAATTGTTTCGAAAATAGTGTAAATATCCGTCTCTGACGAGAAGCCAACTGCGGAAGGGATGGGAAGCAAGTATCTGCTCAGCGCGGCTGCGATGGGAACGACAAACCAACTGTGGGGAGGCAGGTAATGGGAAAGCCATCAGAGGATTGGAACGGAAACTGAGGTAAAGAAGAGGCCTTTTCCTTCCCAGCGATATTGGCCTTTTGGTTCCAGCCAATACTGGTGACGGTACATCTCGATCGATTTGGGATCGTTTTCCTTCATCGAGAACTCGCCGATCAGGTAAACGTTTCCGGATTTGTCGGTTGTCATGGAGCTGATTCTGGTTGGAATGCGGCCGTCTTGATCACGGATGACTCCGTAGTCGTGCTCTTGCTGTGGCGCGGATGGATCGAGCAGGACATGATGAAGGTGAATGTGCGTTGTGGGATCGTCCTTGAGGACTTTGCCGTAATCTCCTTTTTCGGTGGTTAAAAAGTAGATTCGATCATCGGCGAGTGCTGCGGTGGCGAGTCCATTGGTTTTACCTTTTGCGATCGTTGTAATCGCATCACTGATGTCACTATTGTTGACTTTTCGGGGATCGAAGATCTGCAATGCGTCGATTGTGGCGAACAGGAATCTTTCGCCATCGCCCAGTGGCTGCCCCCATCCGAACCAACCGGCATCTGTATTGAAGTTCTCGATCTTTTCGGATCTCCTGCGTGCCACGAAGAGTTTATCGCTGGCTCCTCCGTTGCCGTAGTCATCCGCTAGAATGGTGAACCAACAGTTTTCCTGAGAATCTGTGAATCCATAGAAGGAGGCCCCTCTTCCAATACCAAGTGGTTGTCCGAGATTCACCGTAGTTCCGGAAGCGATCTCAGTCCGAAACAGCTGCAGGCCCGCTTCGTAGATTCGATGCTTTTTCTCGTCGAAGCCTGATGTGTGGAACGCTGAAGCAGTATGATAGAGAAATTTTCCATCAGGCTTGGCGCTCACCATTGCATAGTTGCTGAATCGACGTTTGGTGACGCCGAAGTCTCTAAATTTGCCTGTCTCTAACTCATAGCCGATGAGGTGAGATCCCGTGTAGCGGGCCGTCGCCTCGTCCCAGTAGTTAGCCAAATGAGTGGAAAAATAGAGCCATCGACTACACTCAACGATATCACTGTGCAGCTTTCCTTGAGGCACTTGAACTGCGGCATTTTCTCCACAGATCGTGCTGAGATTCCCAAGAACCACGATTTTGTTCGTCTGGGGATCGAACCTGAAAAAGAGACCAGCAGCCTTGTCTGAATGGGTGGAGCCGCCGAAATAGATTCTTCCGTCCGACGCTGTGATGGCTCCCTGCCACTGGCCGTCGAGTTTTTGTTCGAAGACGTTGAGTGGGTACGAAGTGACGGTTATTTCGTCGATTGGTTCAGCATACGAAGGAACGAAACAGCCAAGCAACAGGAGGCTGCTCCTTTTTAAAAGTGAGGTTAGGGAGAGATATTTCAATGACGTGAAGCTACGGGGAATCGTCGAGAAAACTCAATCGGAAACTGGCGAAGTGTGTCGCGGCTCAAACCAACAGGCATTGAATCGACGGGACGAGACTCTCCCTCAGCTATGCGAGACTGGTACCAGGGCGATGCCACTTTGTTGTTGGAACCAATAGCGATAGCAAATCTCTGCTAGCTCAGCAGACTAGAGTTCTGTGACGACGGCCAATTTTTTGCTGTCGATAATGGCGACGTTGATGCCTTGCACGCTGCGCGCAATCATGGCTGGGTTCACATCGACTTCGTAGGCGGCTTTGGCGACAGAGACGACGCCTTGCGAACTGATTTTGTCGTGTACGGCGATGACTTGCTTGCCTTCAGGATTCTTAACGGGAACGGCGATTCCTGCGACCTTGGATTTTGCTACACTGATCGCTTCGAACTTGTGTTCCTCTACGATTCGCTTCACCTCATCGACCTCCTGTTTCTCAACCACGGCGATCTGCTGGGTCTCCTCTTTTTCAATTTCAGCGACGATGGCCTTCTGCTTTTCTGGTGGTGCTTTGGCGGCAGCTTTGCGTTTTACGGTCGCTTTCTTGCGCACTTCAGCGAC
>JBNMNB010000157.1:0-18450 GCA_051270635.1 Verrucomicrobiales bacterium
AGTCGTTTGAGATCGTGGCGAAAAACCAGCTGGAGAACGAAATCATCGCGACCCCAACCATCTGTGACGGGCAGATTTTTGCCCGCGTGGCCCGACGATCTGAAAGCGGTCATGAGCGGCAGGAATTCCTCTACTGTATCGGTGACTGAGGTTTCGACGATCTGTCCGGGGCAGAGATTGTGCTCGGTTAACCTGTCGGTGCCGCTAGAGTGGCGAAATGAAGTTACTTTTCAAAATTCCGGTCATCGCAGTTGCTGCTGCATTCACTACCTTCTTTCAGCCGTGCGTGGCAGATACGCATCCGTCGGTCGTCAGTGAAATTATTTCCACTTACTCGCCAAAGGAAAGCGATCGCACACCAGCGGCAATTGCTGATGCGGGTGCAGCATTTCTAAAGGCACTGCCGGGCGCACGCAGTAAGGAGGCGTTGCTGCCGATCGACAGCGCGGAACGTGCCAAGTGGACGAACGTGCCACCGCGCGGTGAGGTAGGCGGTGTCCGTCTCGGCGACTTGGACAAGGAACATCTGCCGCTGGCTTGCGACCTCCTGAATGCGGTGATGAGCAAGCAGGGATACGAGAAATCGCGCAACATTATGCTGGCTGACGACAAGCTATTGCCAAATGGCAAGCCGCGTCCGGGATTTGGAGCGGCTAATTACTGGCTGGCCATTTTCGGTGAACCATCTGCCGACAAGCCATGGGGAATCCAGTTCGACGGGCATCACATTGCGGTGAATATCACACTGGTGGGTGAGGAAATTTCGCTGTCGCCCACTTTTATCGGCACGCAGCCACACAAGTTTCCTCTGGGTGACCAGGAGATCGTGCCGATGGACGGGGAGGTTGCCGATGGCTTTGCATTCGTTAAAACCCTTACAGAAGAACAAATGAAAGCAGCAGTGGTTTCCGATAAGCGTCAAAATGTGCAGACGGCTGCTGGTAAGGACGGATTTATTCCCGAACGAAAAGGACTCAAGTGTGATTCACTAACAGAAGCACAACAGTCAGCACTACTGAAATTGACCACCAACTGGGTAAACGACTTACCGAAGAAGCAGGCCGATGCGCGCTTGAAGGAAATCGCTGCGCAACTGAGCGATTCTCACTTTGCCTGGAGTGGGCCAACAACTCCAGGAAGTGACATGTCCTACATTCTGCAAGGGCCCTCGTTCATCATTGAGTATGCCTGTCAGGATCTGGGTGGTAAGCCATTAGATCACCTTCACTCAATGTACCGCGATCCAACCAACGAGTATGGTGCGCGGATCATGCCCAAGTGATTGGCTGATCGCTAAATAGCCTGGATTCACAGCAGTTTCATCTCCTGTAGACGATCATGTTGATCAAGTCTACAGGTGGCACTGGGTCGGCATAATTCGATGACGCCCGGTCGAAGTGCCCACCTTTGTTCGGTTGCAATTTCTTATGATGCACTTTCGATTTCCAACCCTGCCCGCTCTTGTTGCCGGTCTCGCTATTGCAATCGCAATTGCCAGCTGTTCACTGGCGGATGCAGCGATCGTCATAAACGAATTTCTTGCGCGCAATGACCGAACGAATGTGGATGGCGACGGGCAGTCGTCTGACTGGATCGAGCTGCACAACACAGGCGCGGATGCAGTGTCACTGGACGGCTATCGGCTGACGGATGATCCCGACAATGTGGAAACGACTGCGCTGCCAGCGACAACGATTGCTGCTGGCGGCTACTTGGTCGTGTTTGCCTCCGGGAGCGCCGAGGTCGACGGCGAGGGAAATTCTCACGTCCCGTTCAACCTCAGCGGCACTGGTGAATATCTAGCGCTGCTGGCACCAGATGGCTCGAAGCCCAGTGAATTCGCTCCCGGATATCCAAAGCAATTCACCGATATTTCCTATGGCCTTGGCACTGATGGGATGCTCGCATTTTTTCCCGAACCAACGCCAGCGGCAGCCAATGCATCGACCGCCTATGATGGAGTCGTAGAGGATACCGTCTTCTCCGTTGATCGCGGATTGTACGATGCTGCGTTCGATTTGACGATCACCACTCCCACTGAAGGAGCCAGCATCTACTACACAACTGATGGCACCGCCCCAACTGCGGACAATGGCACACTTTACTCCATGCCCATTTCGATCACCACGACAACGCCGCTACGTGCGATGGCGTTGAAGGAAGGGTTTCTGTCAACCAACATCGACTCTCACACTTACATATTCATCAATGATGTTCTGAAACAGCCAGCGGTAGTAGAGGGTTACCCAGAGGATTGGGGAACGGACAATGAAGTCCCTGGGCGCGTTGTTGCTGACTATGAAATGGATCCTGAAGTGGTGAACGACACGACTCAAACTTTCTCAGTCGAGGAAGCGCTGAAGGATATCCCCTCTATGTCGGTCACGTTAGATCCAGATGATTTCCTCGGCTCCAGAAATGGTATCTATTCGCATCCGCGCAGCACTGGGACACGATGGGAGAAAGCCTGCTCGGTGGAACTGATCCATGCCGATGGCACCCAGGGCTTTCAAGAGGACTGCGCATTGGTCATCCATGGTGGCTCCAGTCGCAGGCCGATTCGGATGCAGAAGCATTCCTTTCGACTGGAATTCCGCAGCGAATTCGGCGCCTCGAAATTGCGCTACCCACTGGTGGAGGAGTCGAGCGTGGAGGAATTCAATAAGATCGTTTTGCGTGCGTGTTTTACAGATAGCTGGGGCCTGGCGAGCTGGTCAGAGGCGCGCTATCGACCGGATGATTCTCAGTACATTCGCGACGTGTGGATGAAAGAATCGTTGAGAGAGATGGGGCACCTTGCCGGGCACGGAACGTTCGTCCATTTATATATCAATGGCCTCTACTGGGGGCTCTACAATCCAAGCGAACGGATGGACTCGTCCTTTTATTCTGATCATCTGGGGGGAGAGCGCGAAGACTGGGATGTCATCCACGATTTTAATGAGCTGCGTTCTGGATCGAAGTCAGCATGGAACACCTTGCACTCCGATGCGCGCCGCGTGGAGGAGATCACCGACTATTTCGCACTACAGGGCCTCAATCCTGATGGCACGCCAAATCCAGAATTAGAGAACCTCATCGACATCGATAATTTCATCGATTTCATGCTTCTGCATTTCCACGCCAAGGCGGAAGACTGGCCGCACCACAACTGGTATGCGGCACGAAAGTCGCGCAATGCGAACGACGGTTTCATCTTCCAACCATGGGATCAGGAAATCGTGCTCGACAATCTTTCGCTGAACAAAATCAATTCCAACGACGCTGGGACGCCAGGAGCATTGCTTCAAAATCTACGCAATAGTGATGAGTTCCGACTTCGCTTTGCTGACAGAACGCACAGACATTTGAACAATAACGGCGCACTTAGCATCCAGAGTAGTCAGGCACTTTACCGCCGCCTCGCGGATCGCATCGATAAAGCGATCGTGGCGGAGTCGGCCAGATGGGGCGACACGGCGGACAGCACGCCTTACGGAACCCGGGCGAGTAAACCGCTTTACACCCGTGATGCCGATTGGGTAGTCGAGCGCGATGTCGTTATTAACGATTTCATTCCAGATCTGCACGATACGACTAATTCTCGCTCAACGATCCGACGCCTGCGTGCGGCTGACCTTTACCCTGATACGGAGCCACCAGCGTTCTCGCAGCACGGCGGGTTCATCAGCGCGGATTTTCGACTTGGAATGACAGCAGATGCGGGAACCGTTTATTACACGACTGACGGCAGTGATCCGCGCGCCCGTCCAGCGGTCGCTTCGTTCTCGACGATCTTCGACGAGGGAACGCCAGTCACCGCACTCGTGCCTGCGGATGACTCGCTGGGAAGTACCTGGCAGTCCCTTGGGTTCGATGATGCTGACTGGCTCAATGGCGCATCGGGAATCGGGTTCGAAGGTGTGCCCGGCGACTACCAGGAAATTATCCAACTGCAGCTGACGGCGATGCAGGGCGTCAACGCCTCGTCCTACACTCGGTTTCCGTTCAATGTTGAGACTCCAAGTGCATTGAGCGGACTGGTGCTGTCGATGAAATACGATGATGGATTTATCGCCTACCTGAATGGCGTCCAAGTGGCATCGGCCAATGCTCCTGGCGCGGTGAGCTGGGACTCACGCGCTACGGGAAATAACCCTGACAGCGCTGCCGTCGTTTTCGAGCCCTTCGATATCTCAGCGAACGTTGGCAATCTCGTCGCAGGTGAAAACCTGCTCGCCATTCACGGGATGAATTCGTCGCCCGGCAGCTCCGATTATGTCATCTCCGCCAAGCTGGAAGGCATCATGATTTCCACGGATATCTTCTCGCCGACCGCGAACGCTTTCGCTGAGCCGATCGTCCTGCCTATCGCCGCCACAGTGAAAGTCCGGGCGCTTAATGGCGAAGAATGGAGCCCGATCACGGAAGCAACATTCCTGCTTGGCCAGCCAGCCTCCGCCATGAATTTGACGATCTCCGAGATCATGTACAATCCAATTGGCAGTGATGATACTGAGTTCATCGAGGTGGCGAACATCACGTCGACGGAGACGGTTCATTTGACCGGAGTAAGCTTTTCGCGCGGCATCGATTTCAGTTTTCCTGACGGATTGTTTCTAGCTCCAGGCCAGGCGGTATTGATCGTGAAGAATCGCGTGGCATTTATTGCGGCGTATCCTGGCGTTCACGAAAGCTTGATCGTTGGCGAATTTGAGAATGAAACGGGACTTAGCAACAGTGGGGAAGCGATCGCACTCACTGCGGCCGATGGTTCACTACTGCGCGAAGTGATCTACACCGACTCAGATCCCTGGCCGACTGCGGCCGACGGTGACGGCAGCAGCCTGGAGTTGAACAAGCCTTTTGAAAACACAGACCCTTCGCTGGTGACTAGCTGGCTAACCAATCCTGCAGCAGGAGGCAATCCAGGAATGGCGGAGCGCCGCCGTGCAACCGGCTTCACAGGTGACCCAGCTGCAGATCTCGACAACGATGGGATCCTCGCATTGATCGAATACGCCACTGGTCGCTCAGATGAATTGTCCGACTTGCAAAATCCTCCATTCTCCGGGCAGATCGAATCACTTGAAGTGGATGGCAGCACTGGCCAATATTTCACTTTCTCAGTGAGCCGTAACAATACCCGTCCAGACGTGACTCTTCAGGTGGAAATGACAAGTGATCTGACAGTATGGTCAGCAGACGATGTCGTCTTGCATTCCGAGAACATCGGTGATGTCCACGACGCACTCCTCTATCGTTCCGCCATGCCTCCTGGCGAAGCGAAAGCCACCTACTTCCGGTTGCGGGCAGCGCTGAAGTGATCGGCGTTGCAGATTAGCTGACCGGTAACTGTTCACTCAGAAGTGAGCGCTTCGAGAAATGCCACCAGAGCAGTGACTTCGGCTTCATTGAGCTGCAAAGGTTGCAGCTCTCCCCTGCCCTCAGCGCGATTGTAGAATTCGACAACTTCCCTGAGTGTTGCGATGGATCCGTCGTGCATGTAGGGGGCAGTGAGGGCGACGTTGCGCAGCGATGGAGTGCGATAGTGCCAGCGGTCTTTTGCTTCTCCGGTGAATTCGTATCGTCCCAGATCCTGGTCGGCATTCGGCTTCAACGCAGCGAGTCCAGTGTTATGAAACTGCTGATCGGTGAGCAGCACTGCACCACTGCTGTTGAGGGGATGACATTGCCAGCATAGCGCCTGACCGGCGAAGAGTTGGTAGCCTTCATGGGCACGAGTGCTCAACGCTTCTGATTCACCCCAATTCCATCGATCAAAGGCAGAATTCCCGGAGAGTAGCGTCCGCTGGTAGCTGGCGAGCGCCTGTGCCACGGTCGCCTTCGTTGGGCCAGTGTTGCTGTCGAATGCGGCGTGGAAGGCAGCAACATAGTCATCGGAAGCGCTGAGTAGATCGATGACCACTTGCTCGGAAGTGTTCCCCATTTCGTCCATAGCAAGGATCGGCTGCCACGCCTGTTCTTCCAGCGAACCCGCGCGTCCGTCGTGAAAGAGTGTCTTGGCAAAAGCCACATTGAACAATGACGGGCTGTTGCGTCGCCCTCTTCTCCCAGCCACTCCGGATGATACTGGATGTCCCCGCTGGGCGAATGCCTGCTCGGGAATGTGACAACTGGAACAGGCGACCGTTCCATCCCGGGACAGCGATTTATCAAAGAACAATCGCTTGCCCAATTGCACCTTTGCGTCAGTAACTGGATTGCCCTCCGGCGCTTCGACTTCGATCAATCCCAACGGCAACTCAGCATCATCAGCGATAGCCAGACACGCAAATGTGATGAAGGATCCGCAAAGGATGGCGTTAAGATGCAGCTTCATTTTGCTTGTGCTGGACGTTTCAAGAGCTCCGACAACGCATGCAGATGATCGACATGGTCAGGCGCAGAGTTTCCCGCAAAACCGAGGAGGAGGAAGTTCCCGGCACAGGCTTCGCTCAGAATCTGTGTGCCCATCGGGCCCCAGCGCAAGATGGCTTGGCGGTCAAGCTTCAGCTCCCCGAGCAACCAGTCGGCAGTCTCGGTGGTGCTGGCAAATGTGCCGGGAAAGATCGTAGTATGGGTAATCAGAAGATGATGATGCGCGCGCATCGCAAGCCGGGCGAAGCGCACGAATGGCGCCAGCTTCGCCGTCTCGATTTCTGATTCCTGTGGCCCCGGCACGCCATTGGTGTAGCTGGTATGAATACCATCCAGCACGATCACTCGCTCTAACATTGCATCATTATCCTGGTCACGAAGAATCTCACGTATGGCACCACAGCCTGCGCTCCAACCGCTGAGAGTGATCGTACCAATGCGACGTTTACTTGCCTTTTCCGCTTCACTTAGTAGCGCCTGAAAGCTCCCGTCAGCTTCAAATAGCCGCGCATAGGCTCCAGAACCAGCGCCGATCTGAATCGACAGGCAACCGATATTTCCTGATGCCACAGCAGCAAGTTGCGGTAGCCAGTGGCCGCCATGGCAATGCACAAGCAAAGGAAGCGACGCATCGATCGCCTCTAATTCGTTGGCACCCTCAGGCAGAAACAGGACTATGCCATCACGCAGCGGAAATCGGGAACCATTGGGCTCACTCTTCTCCAATCGCAGATGCGACCGGGAATGCTCTACCATAGGCGACGGGTTTTGCTTTTGCTGCGCATGCAGTGCTGTGACGCATGGTAGGAGTGTAAGACTGAGAAAAATTCGGACAATAGACGTCATGTTAAGGAATTACTATAAACGACGGATTCGGTAATACCTTAACAAAACACCCTCTTCCAGCGGCGCGGTGAAGCTGGTGGTCGGGCTATCCGCCTCACCAATGATGCCGTCATCGAGTTCCGTCCACGCATTCGAGTCTCCAAGAACGTCGGAAGCATCAATGGCGTAGCTGCCCGTGGGGCTTGAGTTCCAGGTGACCCTGGCCGTCGTCGTGTCATCGTTCACGGCGATGGATGCAATCGAAAACGGCGCGGTCATGCCACCAGACGTCAGGGGAAATGATGCACCTGAGGCGGTGCTGATTCCACCCGCACTGTTCCCGGCAAGATCGAGAACTTCCTGCGAAACGATGAGTTCACCATCGGCATCAAAGTAATCGAACAGCATGCCATCCATTCGATCTGAGCAGCAGCCGTCCTGACGATTCCACAGCGTGCCGAGTCCCGTGATGGACTGCGCCTCCGGGAATGTGAGCGTGTAAGTCTGTGGCTCATCGGCGAATGCTTCGCTGTGCCAGCCAGTGCCGCAGCAGTTGCCAATAGCGTCATCAATCGGGCCATCAACATTTGATCCAAACCCGCCTGCTGTGGCATCCGCCAGTGTTCCAAAGTCCAGCGAGGCGACATCTACACCATCGTCATTCAGTAATTGAATCTCTTCGATGTAGAACCAGTTTGGCAGCATATTACTGATAATTATCGACACAACGCCGCTGATCGTCCCTCCAGGTTCGGGTGTGCTGCCTGCATCCGTAGGGTCACTCGCCGCTGCGATTTCGGCACCGTCATCAAAGGTGTCATTGTCAGTGTCCGCATTGTTTGGATCGGTGCCACTGTCGGTGCCATCAATGAATTCACCCGTATTGGTTTCAACACCATCGAGCAAGCCATCCATGTCACTGTCAGCAATCAGCGGATTTGTCCCCGTATCATCTACACTTACAAATGTCCCAGTATTCGTCTCTACTCCATCGGCAAGCATGTCCAGATCAGTGTCGACCAGGAGAGGATCTGTGCCGGTATCCATGTTGTCGACGAACGTCCCGGAATTTGACTCCACTCCATCCGAGAGGCCATCCTCATCGGTATCAGCGACACTGGCTTTCGTGCCGTTCTTGAATTCAGCCAAATTGTTCACGCCATCTTCGTCCGGATCACCTTCCGCTCCGTCATTGCCTTCGCTGCTTTCGGGATCCAGCCCATTCGCCGTTTCCCATTCTCCCGGCAGGCCATCGCTGTCAACATCCGTGAGCGGATTCGGAACTGTGAACGCAGCACCCAGTTCCGTATCAATGTCTCCCAGACTATCGGCAGCCAGATTGTCCACCTGAAGCGATGCCAGCAGCGTGCCTTCTCCGTCCTCGCCACTGAGAAACTCCCAGAGCATACCATCCAATCGCTCTGAGCAACATTCTCCCTGACGATTCCAGACACGAATCTCACCCGTGATTGTTTGCGCCTCCGGGAATGTGATCGTGTACACATGCCTGGTGGTATTGTCAGAGCTATGCAGCCCACTGACGCAGCAGGCATCAAAAACATCATCAATGGGGCCGTCCAGCGATGATCCAAAACCTGGATCATAGTTCGCGCTGGTAGTAGTGTCGAAATCGATCGACGCCACATCTTCCTCATCCGCATTGAGGATCTCCAGTTCTTCAATATAAAACCAGTCCGCCTGCGTATTCGTTATTTTGATTGAGCGCACACCTTCGACCGTCCCCGCTACCGCGATTGGCACCAGACCATGAATCAGAATTGCAATCGATGAAAGGAAGCTACAGGGGCGTATCATAGTGAGCAGGGGTTAGAAGTTGGCGGAGTATGACTAAGACCGCTGGGGTCTGTCACTGCCAATCTCATTTGTCTCAATTCTACGAGGCGGAAGGGACTTACTACCAACGGCGCTACACTCACAAAATGCGGCCGCACCAAACATGTATTGCCCGACCATGTCCCCTGGGCTCAAAAAAGAAATCACCAAATAAGAGATTCGAAATCGGCGAGACGCCCCCTGCGGCGAATTGCTTCGTCAATGGGCTGTCAAAAGGTAGAGTCGGAGGATGAATCTATTGAAGAGATTTTCGGGGATTGCGATTGCAATCGCGCTGTCGTGCGGCCTTGGGGGATGTGACAAAGGCCAGCAGCAGGAATCGGGGCTGAAAACTCCGAATTTTGTGATCGAAGAATCCTCCTCGGCAGCTTCGGAGGAGAACCCGCAGATCGTGCTCGGCAATACTTTTGAAGATTTCTATTACGCATTCACATTGGATCGTCCCAATGAAGAATGGCAGTTCCTGACGGGGGAAAAGGCGGCACAGATTAGTCCGGATGCCGTGATGGCGATGGTATCTACCAAGAGTGGGGCGTTTGCCATGGTGCTGGCGGAGTCCATGGAAGACATTGATCTCAAGGACTACAGTGACCTCATCCTCAGTCCTGATTCGATTCTGGGAGCGAAAGGTGATCCGGCAACAGAAGGGATGCTGGGCAATCGGCCAGCCGTTCTAAAAGAGACGCCTGCGATGATCGCTGGAACTCCTTTTCGCTATCGTGTTGCGATCACTCAACGCGGCAAATTCTTTTATCAGATTCTGGGGTGGGCGATCGAAACGAACTATGTGCACGCTCGATCGGAAATCGAGGGGATCGTTTCATCGTTTCGAACAATTGACGGTCGAGAGCCATCGTTACGTGCCAACTTGGCCACCGAAGATGCCAACGGATTTGGCTGGCAAATCGTTGACGGCGTCTACAGCAATGCTGCAGGCGGCTATCGAATCAACAATGTTGCTGGCTGTCGGTTGATGGGGCAGGCGGAGTTGGCGCGTGTGAATGCGAATGCAGCTGCGGGGCTTTCAGGTGGGTTCGGAGAATTCTATCAATTGTGGATGGTCGAGCACAGTGATGACCCGGAATCACTGACTGAATACCATGTGCAATCGTGGGTCAAAGAACTTGGCGGCGAGCTTGGACAAAGGCTGCCAGTGAAAGTGGGGGAACTGGATGCCATAGAGATTTCGATTACTAACGTAGTGATAGGATCGATCGCGTTTAAGTATCGAATGGCTTGGCTGGTGCGGGGCGGGCAGGTGTTTCGTGTGGTTTCATGGTGGCAATCAGAGAACGAGCAACGGGCATTGGAGTTGCTTGCGGGCTCTTACCAGGCGGTAGAGTGGCTGGATGAGAAGGAGATGCTGCTACTCACTCAGGACTTAGGAAAACGGGATCCTGGCAATGCGGTGGGGATAGATTTCTCGATGCGCAACGGCGTCTTCCGTGACTTTTCTGGCGGATACCAGCTTGCACTTGAAAGAAAATTTTTTGAAACGATCACCTCTGCGCAGCAGCAGCTTGACGATCGACTGCGGTTCACGAATCTCTACTCCAGTGCGTTCTTCGAAGTGGATATTGATCGCACTGACCTGGGGCAACACGCCAGGCATCACCGCGAAATCGTTGCCGATTTGAATCACGGGACGACCGAGACACTGACGATTGGAAAACATGAGTTTCTGGCCACCGCCTATACTTCAAAATTAAACGGACTCAACTTCGTCCACTACTACGTGTCGAATGTTGATCGCGAGCAAGTTTTTCAGATGCGGGCAACTCATTCCGGTGGCGATGAAAATGGACTGCGGCAGGAGATTTCCAAAATTCTGGATGGCTTCGAACGACCAGAGAAACTGATCGCGGTGCAGCGTGATGCGGCTAGTTTCGTCGATCACCGCCTTGGATATTCTGTAACGATTCCGACGGGATGGAAAATTGATAATTTACCTCTGGGGGATGCCAATGCGATGGGATCTGCAGTCATGCTGGAGCGAGGCGAGTCTGCTTGCCTGGCGATTGCATTGTGTTCACCTCACGGATTGGATCTTGATCTCGCCACTCTCGGAATGCTGGAAAACATCGGCGTCCAGTTCGATGGCGCGGATGAGGTGGTTGGCACAGGCAAGCTTGGGGGCCTTCCTGCAAAGCGCAAAACTCTCAAGGGACAACTCAAAAATGAAACGGTGACTGTCTTCGTCTGGACTACCCGGCGCGCCCACAGTGGCTTCATTTTTGCAATTGTCGACGCCGATTCGATCGGGGCAGCAGGAGCTGAAAAACTAGCAACGTCAATGCAACTGATTCCCTGATCGCTTGTTCTCCTATTCTTTCTGTCTCTCCAGGAATGCTAACAATGATGCGAAATCTTTGAGGCTAAGGGCATTCGCCAGGGCAGGCGGCATCATCGAGATTTCAAGTTCCTGACGGTTGGCAATGTCTCCTGCTTTCAGTGTGTGCACATTGCCAGCAATGTCGCGCAGTTCGATCTCGTCCGCAGTTTCCTTCGAAATGAATCCCGTGTAGCCGTTGCCGTCGTTGGTCGTGATCAATGCGGTGGCGAATCCCTGCGAAATGGAAGCATTCGGCTTGAGGATCGATTCAGCAATTTGGTCACGCTTCATAATCGACCCAACGTGCCCCATGAACGGGCCCTTTAGCGGCTCATCTTTCTTCAGAGTATGACAGGCGACGCATCCCTGCTGGGTGAAGAGTTTACGCCCCCTGCGCGGATTTCCTTTTATCTCAGCGACAGCCAGGATGACATCTTCGATCGATGTGCTGCCGACTTCGCCGGCACCTGCGCCGATCACTTTTCCCAAGTCGATTTTCTCTTCCCTTTCTATGTCAACGTCAGTGCGTTCGATGCCAGCGTAGCCTGAACGGTGGCGCGTGACCTCATTGGTTAAGAATTCGCGCATCGGCGAACCTTCTTCAGCGTTGTCCCACTGCACACGGATGAATAATTCGATATCATCCGAGGCCTGCCATTTTTTCAGTTTGTAGTAGGGGCCGCGTGTGTCTGGGCGTGTTCCCCACCACCAGGTGCCATCGTAGGACTGTTCCTTGTGCGAGAGGCGGATGAGTGTTGTGAGGATCTTCTGCTGCAAGACGCTGGAATCTGCTTCAGCGTAGGCGGACATCAATCCTTCTACTGCTCGGGTGTCGTGCATGTAGCGCAGCGCCCAGAGAGCTGCCGGGCGATTTGGGCCAGACAATGCGCTGACAGTTTCCTCTACGGCATTCAGCGCTACGAGTGCACGAATTGCAACGTGCGGGACAACGGCGGCACTGTTAGGTGTGGCGTGTGGGCCCTCGCTGCCGATGGCTGGAGGATCAGATATTGGAAACGCGATTGCCAGTAATGCAGGTGCGGCTTCAGGTCGACCGATACGGCCCAGTCCCACTGCTGCTGCAACTTTGACACGGGGATTTGGATCGGTGAGTCCATCCAGGTAGGGTTGCAGTGTGACGCCCTGCATTTGCCCGCCGCGATCTGCCATTGCCCTGAGAGCGAATTCTCGCACTGTCGGGTCGGATGTCAGCTTAGTCAGTCCAGCAGTGGCCTCATCTCCTCGTAGTTGCTTGTAGGTGAAAATAGCGGCAACGCGCGCGTAGAGGGGCGCCTTTTTATCGAGTGCCAGTCCCGCCACAGCGCGCCAGGAGGCGTCTGTCGGACGATCTAACAATTCCCGCTGGGCGTGCAGTCGACCAGTGGCGCTCTCGAACCCTAGCATTGCTACCAGAGCGTCAGTGGAAGCCGCACGGAGGTCAGGGAATGGTGTGAAATTCCATTTCTCAGGGACAACGCGATCAATGTAACCTTTTTCCGAACTGCCTTTGTAGCCCGCGCCATCCCAGGCGGCGAGGTATGCGCGGCTGGATCCGTCTACGTCCAGATCGGCGATCTGTGACAACTTGATGAAATCTTCCTGTTCCTGAATGAAGCTAGCGCCGTCAGGAGTGAGCCTATGGATGTAAAGGTGACTACGCCCCCAGTCACACATCATGGGTACATTGTTAAACTGCTCTGGCCATCCCGGTTCCTGCATGAACAGCGCTCCTGTTCCCGAGCCTCCGCCGGCATCGACCAGCGCCGGCAGGATCTCATCTGTGAAGTTTTTAAACAGCACCGGGTATCCATATTCGCCGGACTGCACGTGATGGGCGAACCGCACATTCCAGCCGCCGCCGTCGTTCGTGTTTCCACGCGTGTAGAGATTCATGTAAGGATCAATTGCCACGTCATAAATATTGCGCAGTCCGTGGGTGTAAACCTCCATTTCCGTGCCGTCTGGTCGCACCCTTACAACGCCACCACCGAGCATTGTCAGTTTTCGTCCATCCGCGCCTTCGGCATCGACAAAACCAAAGTCACCGATGGCGATGTAGATCCACCCGTCAATTCCCATGCGAATGCCGTTGGTCGTGTGGTCAGCTCCGCGATCCTGATTGTGCTTGGTGACGCTGATGTTGCTGATCAATCTCCTGGGCTCGCCATCTGCAACGCCATCCCAGTCGTCGTCCGTCAGCAGGGACAAGTGCATGCCGCTGAGAATGCCGGTGTCGGCAGGAATCACCGTGTGCAATACGAAAAGTTTCCGCCCCACTGAAATTAAGCCGCGCGGATCATCGATCTCTGCAAAAACTGTGTGCCTGTCCGCCTTGCCATCATTGTTGTTGTCGATCAATCGCACGATCCGACCGCGGCCAACTTCCTTTCCCAGCGAGCCATTCATATCGACTCCCACAAACACTTCGCCAGTGGGGGCAGCACACAGGCAGGCAGGCGATGGTGTAATGTCAGGCCCCGAAAATCGAGAGCTGACCAGTCCATCTGGCACCTTTGCGGTTGCCGTGGCTGCGAGAATAAGGGCGAGAATCGGATGTAGAAAGTATTTCTCCATAAGCGGAGCTAACGATACTACAGGAACGCGAATCGTCATCTGTCAGATTCATTACGATTCGACGCGCCATACAGCGGCAAATCGACTGTCTGCCATTGGCTCAGAAAGCGGTAGGGTGCCGGAACAAATTTTGACATGTTCGCCGTGACTGGCGGTGACGATGGTCGGATTCACGGGCGCTTCCGTAGCGGGAACAATTTCCAGAGTGCCGTGGCTGCCGGGGTTGAGGCTGCGACACAGGTCGACGGCCAGTCGACCGAAAGTAAAGCGCGGGTTGATCTCAACAATCGGTTGCAGCCGGAGGGGGAGGGTGCCGCCGCTTTCCCTGTAGACAAATGCATCGACGCCCAGTGGGCCTTCGAATTCGGTGGAGCGCAACGATTCAACCAGCATCTCCGGCAGGACTCGGCGGAACAGATCTCGTGCCCATGTGCGCCGGGTGGCATGCATGTTGAAGAATCTCGCGACTTCGGGCGGCAGGCCAGAGATGAATTGGTGGCTCGCCTTGCAGCCTTTGAATTGCCCGCGCGCGTCATTGATCAATTGGGTGCCGCCTTTGAATGTGATGCTGCACGTGTTCGAGCGCGTCACTTCGTACTGCATTGAGAAATCAAAGACGCGATCGAACCAGGGTTCAACGATGATCGCGTGATGACGCTTGAGCGTATTGCGAATCCAGCCCTGTGTTTTCTCTTCGTGGAGTGTCTCCGAAGTCACGCGGAGCATTCCGCGCCCTGAAACACCGAACGCGGATTTTAATACGACCCATGTGTGCCGCTGCAGGAATTCTTCCGCACAGGTCGTTACGAAACTGAGATCATTCGCAGTTCGGCTGCAGTCGTCGGCTGCCGTGAGAGGGAGTGCGGGCTCCGCAATCAGCAGGTTCTGCAATAGTCGAGCGCTCCACTCCTTTGAGTAGAGCTCCGCAATTTCAGCAATCCACTGCGTTCCTGGGCCCGGTTTTGTTACATTCTTTGCGAAGGGTTCCAGCAAATGGACACTGTCCGGACTCCATCCCCACGGGCGGAGAACGCCCATTTTTCGGAGTTTGTTAGGGCTGTCCGCAGCGATCTTTCCCGAGGCGTCCAGTATCTCGATCTCTGGAACTGGAAGCCCTGCACACTGAATTTTCTGGAGGAATTCCGTCGATGGGCGGCGGCGGAGCAGCACCAGATCGTCTTCGCGCGCCAGGAACAGGGCAATGGTTTCGAGATCGCGGGCGAGGGTGGTGAATTCTGCCGACGGAGTGAACCTGGCAGACTGCCTTGCGACTGATTCTTCGGCAGTCGGATTAAAAAAGTAAACGTGCGGAGTCCTCCCCCGAGAAGAGGTCGAAACCTGAAGCTCGCGGATGAATTCCTCATCCAGTCCTGTGGCTCGACGCCCATCAGCATTGAAGGGAGCTTTACCCTTCGCTCGGGTGGGCGATAGCGGGAACTGCAGTTGATTCTGGAATGCCTGCCAGTCGGTCAGTCCCTCGCCCTTCCATTGTCTGAACCATTTTAGCCCGTAGCTGACGTGAGTGATTTCGTCGCGGTATATTTTATCTAAAATAGTGGCGGTCGAGCTATCGCCGCCAGCCCGGAACACTTGGGAGAAGTGGTGTGCAAAATCGAGATTCGCCTGTTCGAATGTCAGACTCAATCGCGTGACGTAGTCCAGTGGTGTCTCCATGTCAGCGATGTTTTTCCAGAAGAAGCCGTTTACTGGTCGATCGCCAAAGGCAAGTCCACACGCAGTCATACGGCGCAGATACATTTGTGTGTGCGCTTGTTCTTCGCGCAAGGTTTGCAGAATGCCGCTGCGAAATTCCTTTGGCGCGTCAGGGAACTTGAGCAGCACCAGCGCCATCAGTTCTGTCGCCAGCAGTTCATGATTGGCAAAAAAATGCAACAGCGTTGCACGGTCTTCATCCGACTGCAGATGGCGGGCTCGCGCGAAGCTGTCGTTGCCGTTTTCTTTAGAAAAGCGCAGGATGCCCGGTCTGCCTGGCGCAGCGGGAGAACTGATCGCACCACCGGGCGATTCGTCGGTGATCTGGCTCTCAGGTGCGGCGAGCTTGTCCTCAAGGCGTGTGCTGAAGAGAACTTTCTCGGCAAAGGTGCGGAGTTCCATGTGGGATTTGGGACATTGGACTAAAAAAGGTGAGTGTAGAGGGGCACTGATCGCATGGATGCGTGGAACCACCAACTCAACTGATGAGAATCCTGGGACCGTGCTTCATTGGCATCAAAAGGGGCTGGAGCTTGGCAGGCTTTTGGCTAATATGCACACATGTTTAAGTGGTATGTCATATTTCTTGTCAGTTCGGTCATGAGCGGGTGGTTCAGTTATCCCTTCACCTATCCGATCATTACAGAAACGGTGAGTCGCGGTGAATTGCCGCAGATTGACTGGAGCAAGCTCAAGCCAGGTTCGTTGTCAATCGTGGGGGATGATGATGCATCATCAGGTGGAACTTCCATCCGCGGAAGCCGTCCGATTGAAAGTGGCGATCATCGTTTTGATGCAGTGGTGATGATCACTGGCAATCGGCATCAGGCTACCGGTTGTGTGATCAAAAGAGAGGGCAGTTATTTCATCCTGACCAGCCAACATGCTCTTGAAGGAAATCAGAAACTGACGATTATGGATGCGAAGGGACAAGAATATCGCGGCAAAAAGATTCTGGCTGCCAAGTCAGCGGACGTGGCGCTGATCGAGATTGATTCTCCAAAGGGAAACCTCGCCACTTTACAACTGGCAACGGAGGTGCACAAAATTGCCAAACCGAACGACAGCTTGCTGGTGCCCGGAGATGGTCGATCACTCAATGTGATCGAACTGGGATTGGGAGCGCTGATAGCAATTGATCCTGCCTTGCTCGAGATTGACATCGATGCTTATCCCAGTCTGCGCGGAGCGCCTCTCTATCATTCAGAATCAGGGTCAGTGATCGGGATCCTCGCTGAAGCTTCTGTGGCAGCCATGGGAAAGAGGAAGAACTCTAGTTCTGCGCCAATTGGGATCATGGGACGTGGGGCCTATTCTAGAGATGAAGCTGATTCGGTGCTCTACTTCGGGCAGCGAATGGACGCATCCTTTCAATGGGAACCGCTCGATTGGAGCGATTTTCAAACGGCGTCATCGGTTGTCGATTTGGCGCGAAAAGACCTGCATCAGATTCTGCAATTCGTATCGGGAGAGCAAGGGTATGCTGGCCTGACAGAAATCAAAGAGGAAGAAAAGAGAGCCCGCGAAATGCTGGCAAATCCAACACTTTCTAAAAAAGATCGCTTAAAGGCGGTCGCGGAGATTGTCCGGATTGCTGGCGGACTCACGTCCCGTCGGCTGAATACTCTGATCAAGGCGAAGCGTTACTACATTCACCGGCAAGATATGACCGAGCTGAAGGGCATTGTGGATGAAATCAAAAAGAAGATCATTGAGGTCGAGTCCGATGTCGAGTTGTTCGGTCGCAGGATTGGGCTGAACCCTTAATTCATTCAGAGAACTGCGAGACGGTGACCCATGGACTATTTCTCCGCGACCAGATCGACGACGATCGGCAGCTGGTGGCGCACGGAACACGACAGTGATTTTCCGACGGTCTTGCCCTTGCCAGTCCATTTTGCGAATGGTCCAGATTTCTTGATGCTTCCTGAGCGCAGATAAAGCGCGGTGCCCGGGGTGTCGGTATGCAAGCGCACCACGGATCCTTCGGTGAGTGGGCCATCTGGAGCAATCGGTACAAAGATGCTGCTGCGCATCCTCTGGCTCACAGCGTTTCGTTGAATATAGCGCAGGTCGACAATGAGAGGCTCGCCGCGGCGTGGCCAACGCAGCATGGCTTTCCACCAGATGATACTCATACCGCTGATCGTATCGATGCGGGCAACGGCCTGTGGCGGCTCAGCTATGCTGAGAATCACAGGCCGACGTTCAACTGAAAGCGCGGGCTTAAATTTTTTCAAACTACTGGAGTCTTTCGCCAGTGCCTGGGGCACGTAGACGGGAATGAAAAGATCATACCGACTCTTGCTGACTGCAGCTGGCCTGGGAAGAAACTGCAGAGTTGCGGTGATTTCTGATTCGACGCTGCCAACTTGCACATCGACCTCCATGCTTGCAAGCCCCAGCGCACGCCCTCGCGACTGAGCAGGTAAGGTGGCCATGCTCACGAGAACAAAGGCAACCGAACCGATTAGCCTGAAGATAAGAGCACTGCGCTGTGGAGAAGTATCCTCTGTCATCGGAAATAGAATAAAATGGTAGTGATAGTGTAAGCAGGAGGCAGTTGGAAAAAGTGAGGCAATGCGTGCGTGCGGACGCGACTACTACTTCCCTACTTCCGAGATTTCACAGACACAATGAAGTTTTCGGCCTGCGCACGCTTTTTTCAACGAGTTTCCGTTTCCTCGACTCAGTCAGCATTCACCGAGAAACAAACGATGGAGTTCAAGGACAATGCCCAATGGCAGGATCTAATTGAAATTTCTACCGAAGTGGAACTCGGAATGTGGCTG
>JBNMNB010000158.1:0-18431 GCA_051270635.1 Verrucomicrobiales bacterium
AAAATCCAGGCGTGGTGACTGAGTATGATGCGACGGGGAAAGCAGTCTGGGAATACATGATCGACACTCGCGTCTACGGCGCGATTCGATTGAACAATGGCAACACTCTCATCGCTTCCGGTAGTGGAAACAGCGTCGTCGAAGTCACCCCGGATGAAGAAGTTGTCTGGGACATCACGAGGAAAATTCCGGGCACCGAAATTGAACTCGCCTGGACGACATGCCTGCAAGAACTTGCCAACGGCAACCTCATGATCGGTAATTGTCACGCCGGTGACAAGAACCCGCAGATCTTCGAAATCACCAAGGACAAGAAAGTTGTATGGGAGTTCGACGAATGGGAACTGGTCGGCGATGGCCTCGCTTGCTGGCAAATTCTGGAAGGCGAGCAAGCAGCAATGGTGCGGAAACAATTGGCGGCGCTCAAGAAGTAAGCCTGCGATTTACAGTACAGAAAAAGGGCTACTATAAGAAGTAGCCCTTTCTCAATCGAAACTAAATCTGTATCAGCTAACGGCGGCGGCGGCGCATCAAGATACCCAGTCCGACAAGCCCAAGAAAGGCAGCCGTGCTTGGCTCGGGGACGACAGTAAG
This sequence comes from Verrucomicrobiales bacterium, assembly GCA_051270635.1. GTDB lineage: Bacteria > Verrucomicrobiota > Verrucomicrobiia > Verrucomicrobiales > DEV007 > JAGROY01. Next base: position 595 of record JBNMNB010000158.1, read on the forward strand.
AGTGACTGTTGCAATTGGGCCACCTGCGTTAAAATCAAATCCAGCGGTGTCAAATCCAGCCGGAGCATTGGCAAAAACCGAAAACGGGTCGGTGCCATCAGCCACTGAAATCACACCGCCCTGAGCAGTGCCATTAGGAGCATCGCCAGCGGGATCAGTGATGCCACCGATAGGATTTCCAGCGGAGAACGCAAAGTCCTCTAATTCTGTTCCAGCATCCCAGACGGTGGCCACATTGAATGTCCTGGACGTGCCTCCTGCCCCATTCACCAAGTCAGAGACGTTGATGGCACTGGCGTTTCCAACAAACCAGTCATTCGAAGGAAGCACCATCCGCAGCGTAATTGAAGAAAGTGTTCGCAGACGTCACCGTGAACAAACTAGATGCGGAGGTTCCAGGTGGCACCACAGGAGAGCCAACGACTGCACCACTGGTGAAGGCTGCATCCACGGTTGAAATCAGCCCGCCAGGATCCCCTACTTCAGCTAAGGTCTCCAGCGCAGAAGAAGACGCAGCTCCCGCATCAAAGGTATCGAAGGTGCCGTTGTGAAATGCCACGAACAGTGGCGCGAATCCCACGGGCCCGTTAGCGGAAAAATCCACGCGGACGTTTGCGGCAGAACTAAATGAGGCGGACGCCAATAGGGCACCGGAAGCGATCAGCGAACTGATCAAGTGAAAGGATGAAGGCTTCATAGAATGTTCAGTACATATATTAATGGGTTTCCTGCAAGCTGTAGGATTTCTCCGCACACGAGAGATGATTCTGCGCTCAAAAATTCCCCGAATTTTTGACTCTCAGGAAAAAAGCCGCAACAAGCTATAGATAAACACCTTGCTCCATCATCTTCCGTATCCAAATTGGTCACCAGTGCGGATCGATTTGCCATCTTTCCAGTGAATTTCGACCATTTTCTCGCTGCCGACTGCCCTCCCCTTTTCGTCAATCAAGTGAGTAACGACCTTTCGAGTTGCGATATCGATGATTTCTCCGCTAGACGGCCATGCGTGTTTTCCATCGAGTCGCATGGTGATCCAGCCGGGTTGATCACGCACAGGAATGCTGGCGGCCTGGGTCGCTTCATCGCCAGCGAGAGTAAAGACGTGCACACGGCTGTTGTGACCATCAGAGAGCCAGACTTCCTTTCCATCGGGAGTCAGTGCGATGCCATGGCTGGGACAACCATGACGTTTGACCGGGCCTTTTTCGAATCCTTCGACTTTAATTGAGGCGATGACGTTTCCATTCACAAGATCACCAATCTCAAACCCTAACAGATCGTTCACATTGGCAAGAATTCGCGTCTGACTTCCATTCACTGTAAATGGTCGAATATTTCCTGAAAATGGCCCTACCTTGCGACTAGCTTCATGCTTTAATGTGTCTGCTATTGTTAAGAAAGGTGATCCCAGCCCAGCAAGATATGCCTCCTTACCATTTCGGCCGACGATAGTATTATGCGCACGAGAATCAGGTTCAATCTGCGCTAGAACAACACCGTCGTCCGCATTCACAACGTGCCAATGTCCTTTCTCAAGAGAAGGCAGGTATAGGTAGGAACCATCCGGGGCGATTCCCATGCGATCGCATCCGCCTGCATAGGATTTTTCCCAGAGTACCTTTTCGGATGAAATCTCGATACATGTGAGTGTAGTAAGCGTCGAAATATGTAGGAGCCCAGTGTCGGCACTGGCACAGATACCTTTCACATTGATCGGCACTCCCTCAGCGTTGAGCCCTGCTGTGGCAATGCGCTTCACAAATCTGTAGTTGTGATCAATGTCAAACACCAGCAGACCATGCCCACCATATTGAAGGTAATTTCGAACTCCAGGCGAGGCAACGTAGAGGTAACGACCGTCTGGAAGCTTCGTTTGAGACTGCGCAGGAAGAGCGCTCAGTATCACCGCGAAAATAGAAAGAAACGGAAGAGAGAAATTCTTGCACATGCCAGGATGCTGCCGTCCGCCGATTACTTTGACAAGCTCAGTCGATGAGACGCAGGTAAAGATCGCGCAGATCATTCGAGGAACCAATCACGGTGATCCGCCCTGGATTGCGCGGCAGCTGAAACCCGCCTCCCTTCTGGAGCTCCTCATCCCTCACCCTTCCCAACCAGGAGAGTCACACATCGTCAGACAAGTTCCAGTCGAACGTATTTTGCGCAAAAAAGACCGCAAGCCGGAGCTTGCGGTCTTCGATAAAACCAATAGCGGACGTTAGTCCGAAGTTAGCAAAAATGCTTACACTTCGTCGACCTTTGCAGATGGGGTGTCTACCCACTCGATGAAAGCCATCGGAGCAGAATCTGAAAATCGCTGCCCGAGCTTTGTGATGCGAGTGTACCCACCCTGACGATCAGCAGCCGCTGGCGCGATGTCATCGAACAATGTTTTCACCGAACGCTGAGCAAGAGTGCTACTACCGAGTTTGGCAAAGGCCACGCGACGGAAGTGGATTGCATCCTTAGTTTCCTCAGCAGCGAGTGCTCGCTTACCAAGTGTCACCAGGCGCTCAGCAATTGGACGCAAGGCCTTGGCTTTCGCCAAGGTGGTCTTGATCTGCTTGTGCTCGATCAGGCTGCAAGCCTGGTTTGTCAGCATGGCATCCCGGTGGGCGGATTTACGCTGAAGTTTGACTGTTTTACGACGGTGTCTCATGGCGGGCTGGAACGTTTAGCAGCGCTTCTCTATTTATCAAGGTTTTGGTTGATGAGATCTGCAAGTCCGCCACCCATGGTGCCCCCGAACTCAGGCTCCGTCAGAACTGGCGAAGCGTAAGGCGATTCCAACATAGATGGATCGAACTTCATGCCCAAAGTGAGGCCCAATTCGGCCAACTTGTCCTTAATCTCATTGAGCGATTTCTTACCGAAGTTGCGGTACTTAAGCATTTCTGCCTCCGACTTCATGCCCAGCTGACCAACGGTAGTGATATTCGCGTTGTTCAGGCAGTTCGCCGCGCGGACGGAAAGCTCGATCTCGTTGACGCTCATGTTGAGGAGCTTCTTCAACTCGGATTCAGCCTCAGACTCTGGTGGACGCTGCTTGTCGATGACAATCGCTGCGTCGTCATAGCCGACGAACACATCCAGGTGGTGGCGAAGGATCGCAGCTCCCTGTGTCAAAGCATCCTGCGGTGTGATGCGACCATCTGTCCAGATATCCAGATTCAGCTTATCAAAGTCTGTCTTCTGACCCACACGAGTTGCTTCAACTGCGTATTTCACGCGAGAAACGGGAGAAAACAGCGAATCAACAGCAATGACGCCTATCGCCATGTCTGGACGCTTGTTTTCTTCGTTGGTGTTGAATCCCCGACCAACGCGAATCTCAAACTCAGCTTCAAATTTGACCTTCTTATCCAGCGTGCAGATCACTTGATCCTTGTTAACCACTTCATACTGAGAGTCTTCAGTGATGTCCCCGGCAGTAACGACGCCTTCCTTATGCACAGAAAGCGAGAGCACCTTAGGCTCTTTATTCTCGTGGTGATAGAACCGTAACTCCTTGATATTTAAAATAATATCAATTACGTCTTCAACCACGCCGGGCAGAGTTCCGAACTCGTGCTGGGCTCCTTTAATCTTCACGGACGTGACAGCAGCACCTTCCAGAGAAGACAGCAGCACGCGGCGCAATGAGTTGCCTACAGTGTGACCATAGCCACCCTCAAAAGGTTCTGCAGAGAAGCGGGCGTAAAAATCAGTGGCGGTTTCCTCGTCCTTCTCGAGGAGATCGGGCATTTCAAACGGAGCAAGTTGAACGGACATGTATACAGATTTGCGGGTTGCCGGGTTACCTCTGACGAGCATGGTGCCAGCCCGAAAAGACTGATACCCAGAGACCAACGGCGAATTTTTTGGCTCGTGGAAGGCGGGTAAACAAGTCTCTAAAAATGATTTGTCAAGGACCGAGACAATACAAATAGGGAACTCTGTATTTTAAACGCCCCAGGCCTCATTTGCCTGCTGCCCATACTCCTTCTGTCCAGTAGAATTCGTTTTCCACTAAAGCAGGAAGCGTGTTACGCTCCCGCCGGCATTTAAGCGCTTAACAAGGCGCGCACGCATCTGATGGACAACAATATGGAACGATTACCGTGGCTGCGACGAGTGCAGGAACTGATATTGAGCTTCAGGGGGCTACTATCTTCGCCGGAAACGGTAATATTGTTCTTGGTATCGACAACAACAACGCGAGGATTAACGGAACTGGCACGCTGACCAATACTGCCAATCACACTATTCAGGGACGTGGAAACATCGGATTCAATACTTTGGGGATTCTCAACGAAGGGACGATTAATGCTGATCAGGCGGGTGGCGTGCCGTATGTCGATCCTTCTGCTGCAGGCATTTTGGATAACAACGGCATCATGCGATCCAGCGCTGGAGGGCTCTTGCAGTTGTCAGGCGGCGGCGGCGGTCTGTTTGAAAACACTGGTGGGATGATTCAGGCGATCGGAGCAGGATCCGAAGTGCAACTCTACTCTGGTGCATCGATCGTTGGGGGAGTTTTGCAAGCCCAGGCAGGAGGATTGATTCGCGGGAACACCAGTGACGACTACTTTTTCACAGATGTTACCTTCTCGTTGGGCACGCAGGTGAGAGCCAACAACAACAGTGATTTTGGAGTGCTGGGGACGATCACCAACCTTGGAACGATTACCATGGCTGCGACCAGTGCTGGAACGGACATCGAATTGCAGGGCGATACTGCATTCATCGGTGGGGGAGAGATTGTGCTAGGATTAGGTAACAATAACGCTCGAATCAATGGCACGGGAACGCTCACCAATGGCTCCTGCCACACGATTCGGGGGCGAGGCAATGTAGGCTTTGGCACACTTGCAGTTTTCAATGCCCAAAATGCTACAATCGTTGCCGATCAGCCCGGCGCACCACTGTTCCTCGATCCAATAGCAGGTGTAGGCTCGTTCGATAATCGAGGTCTACTCGCTGCTACCGACGGAGGCCGACTGCAACTGTCTGGAACAGGTGGCGGAAGTTTTGACAACGTCGGCGGAATCATTCGTGCTGGGGACGGTTCGGAAGTGCAGCTTTTGTCGAACGTATCCATTGATGGTGGAATGATCGAAAGCCAGGGATCCGGGCTGGTGCGCCTGGAGACGAGTCAGTCAGCAACCATTTCCAATGCAACGATATTAGCGAATTCTGCGATTAACAACAACGCTACTTTGTTCCTGTCTGGTGACATCACCCACAGTGGCAATCTTTCGATCAATGCCACATCTGCCGGTACAGCACTGTCGATCGACAGTATTCTCGATCTCAACGGCGGCGGCAGTATCCGTATGACTGGAGGCAACTCGCGGATTTTAGGCACAGGCGTGTTGATCAATCGTGATCACGTCATTTCGGGTATTGGCAATATAGGGTTCAATCAGGCTGCTATCACCAATTCGGCTCAGGGGGCAATCCACGCGGACATTTCTGGTGGAACTCTGTTCATCGATCCGAACGCAGTTCTCGGCTTTGTGAATGATGGAGTTCTTCGTGCCAGCGGCGGAGGCACACTGGATCTATCCGGTTCTGGCGGAGGTCAGTTTACATTCAGTGATAGCAGTGTGGTCGAAGCCCTGGATGGCGGATCGATCACTCATAGGAGTGGTGCGTTTCTTACTAACCTGGAGGATGGAATTCTCACCGACGGCACCTATCGAGTGATCGATGAGGGCAATGGTGCTTCGCTTAATCTGGCTGGTGGAAATATTCTGACGAATGCTGCTTCAATCGAATTGTCTGGTGCAGGCGCAATGTTCGCTCAACTCAGCACATTAAATGAGAATGCCGGATCGTTGACTGTGGATAAGGGGGCAGAGCTCGCGCTTTCGGGGGATTTTTCGCAGGTGTCCTCTGGATCACTTACCGTAGGGATTGGTGGAGCGGCGGCGGACACGAGCCTCTGGGGGAAGATCACCTCTGTTGGAACTGCAGCTCTCAATGGTGCGCTGGAAGTGATGTTCAATATTGGCAATACCTTTGCGGCGGCGATCGGCAATGCCTGGAAGGTTCTGGCCAGCTCAGAGAGGATAGGGGAATTTTCTGATGTGACATTTACGGCTGAAGGTCTTCCTGAGAACAGTAAACTGGCCGTCAATTACCTTGCCGATGGAGTCGAAGTCGAGGTCGTTCCTGCTTCCGCCGAACTGCTTCCGCCGAACTGCTGGCCGGCGCGACTTACGCAGCGTGGGCAGCAAGCCTGCCTGAAGGATATGATACTGATCCAGCGGCTGATGCGGATGGTGATGGTGCGAGCAACCTTCAGGAATACGCGTTCGCCATGGATCCACTCACTGCCTCGGGTGGTCAATGTGCTTATCTGCGTGTGACGCTTGTGCGTCGGTAGTTGTATCAAGGAATGGCGGCAGGATGCCGCCGCTACTGTAGCTGCGGCGTCTCGCCGCAGTTGGTACCAAGCTTAGGCGCTTGCTTTGATCGTCAGCAGATCTTTCATCACCAGGCCGATATCACACTCGCCGGCGACTCCACCGAAGGCATCGTGCAGTTGAGTGTAGAGATGGTAGAGGCGTTGATAGGTTGCCTGCGCATCGGCCTTTGGCTGGTAGGAGACATCTTTAGTTCCTGTCATTGCAGCCTGTGCCGTGGCAAAATCTGGATGCGATCCTGCGAGAACGGCTGCTGAGATGGCAGAACCCAGGGCGCAACTTTGGGACGATCGTGACACCAGCATTTCACAGCCAGTCACGTCCGCGTAGATTTGCATCAGCATGGAATTCTTCTCGGCGATACCGCCGGAGCAAATGATGCGGTTGATTGGCACGCCGTATTGTTTGATTCGCTCAATGATGGCACGTGCGCCAAAGGCAGTGGCTTCAATCAATGCGCGATAGATCTCTGCCTGGGTTGTGTAAAGGGTTTGCCCCATGAGGAGGCCTGTGAGTCGCTGATCGACCAGAATGGTCCGATTACCGTTGTTCCAATCCAGCGCCAGAAGCCCGGACGCACCAGGCTTGAGTGCTGCTGCCTGCTCTGTCAGTTCCTTGTGCAACTGATCATCGCCTTTGCAGATGCCTTCGACGAACCATTTGAAGATATCACCGACGGCCGACTGGCCTGCTTCGATGCCGTAATAGCCGGGCAAAATGGCACCTTTGACGATGCCGCAGATGCCGGGAATATCGGCCACTTCCTTGTTCGCTGAGACGACTCCACAGTCACAGGTGGAGGTGCCAATGACTTTCACCAGCGTGCCCTCATCGACACCACAGCCGATGGCACCGTAGTGCACGTCAAATTCTCCAATAGCGACGACGATCCCTTCCGGTAGCCCCAGCTTTGCGGCCCATTCCGGGCAAAGATTTCCGGCTGCGATACTTGCGTCGTACGCTTTTTCGTAAAGTCGATCGCGCAGGTCTGCGAGTTTCGGATCCAGCGCCGATAGGAATTTTTTGTCGGGAAGGCCATTCCATTCGTCGCAGTAGAGGCCTTTATGTCCAGCAGCACAAATGCCGCGTTTCACTTGCAGCGGGTCCGTAATTCCGCACAGCAATGCCGGGACAAAGTCGCACAATTCAACCCAGCTGTAAGCGGCATCAAAGACTTCGGCATCGACATTGAGGCAATGCCAGACTTTCGCCCAGAACCACTCCGACGAGTAGGTGCCGCCGATCTTTGCCAGGTATTCTGGTCGCATTTTTTCAGCGGTTAAGGTGACCTGTGCGGCTTCTTCGATCGATGTGTGGTCTTTCCACAGCCAGCATTCGGCATTGGGATTGCCACGAAAGGCATCATGCAGGGCAAGCGGATGATTGTTCTTGTCGACCGGAATAGGACTGGAGCCGGTAGAATCAACGCCGATGCCGACCACTTGATCAGCACTGAATCCTTCGCTGCCAGTGGCTTCAGCCAGAGCTCCCACCACCGCGGCTTCCACTCCGGCGATGTAATCTCCGGGGTGTTGGCGGGCGAGGTTGTGGTCGTTGTGGTCGAGCAGGATTCCTTGATTGCCAGAGGGATAATCGTAAACGCACGAGCCGATTTCCGCTCCGTCACTGGAGCGAACAACGATTGCGCGCACAGAATTCGTGCCGTAGTCAATTCCGATCGTATGGGCCATAATAAAGCGTTATGGCAGATGCTCGAATGGGTTGCAACAGGAAGTTCGCAATGCAACCAATGCAACAGATGTGCCAATTCTGTTGCTTGCTTTAGCGCCGCGAACGCGTCACGCTGGTGCACTATGTATCGACGTCAGTTTCTCAAAGTATCCACGTCTGCCGCAGCTGGAAGTGCTCTTTTGACTCCCGCTTCCGTTTCAGCGCTCGGGCCACTTGACCTTCGTCCCGCTAAACCGATTGGCCTTGCGGCACCTGATAAAGTGTTGCCTGCGACGGCTTCTCTCAAAGTCGCCCGCCCGGAATCAGTGCGAATCCTGCAGTTTACCGACGTCCACTTCCACTGTGATCGTGATACACTCGGCGAGAAAGCGGATATGCAGACGCTTGAGGATTTTAAGCGACTGGTCGATTTGCACCGTCCTGATCTGCTCGCATTCACGGGTGATCTCTGGCACGATAACCCAGATCATCGAGGAGCGGAATTCTCTGCATGGGCAGTGGAAAAGGTGGTATCGTTAGGGATTCCCTGGTTGTTCACCTGGGGGAATCATGATGAGCTGGATGACTATGCAGCGGCACAAATTTCCCTGACAGAAAGCAAGGGCAGCCTCTACCGCGGTGGCAACACTGGCGGAAACTATGAGGTCTCGCTGGAGGACAAGGACGGCACGACTTTGTGGCAGATGGTCTGTCTCAATACCACCAACCAGGGAGTGCAGGACGCTCAGGAAAAATGGATGACCGAACGGGCGACGGATCAAAAACGACCAGCCACTGATGCGTTCTGTTTTTTACACATTCCACTGATGGACTACCATCGACTGTGGAATGCGGGGGAATGCAAGGGTCTCCACGGTGAGGAAGTTTGCACCTATGGCGAGGACGGCAGCGCCTTTGCTAAGTTGAAAAGACTCGGCGGAATCAGAGCCTGCTTCTGCGGGCATGATCATGTCAATGATTACAGTGGAAAGCGCGATGGAACGGAACTCGTTTACGGCCGGGCTTCTGGTCATGCTGGCTACGGCGGCGATGAAGTGCGCAAAGGCGGGAAGCTGATAACCTTGAATGCCCTTGAGCGTACGTATCAATGGAAGTCAGTCTTTGCTGATGGCTCATCATGGGTTCCCGGTAATGCGGGGAAATAAGCCTGGGCATCAAACGATTCAATTCAAGCAAGTGCGGCTTTCAATAATGCTCTGGAAACCGCTGGGAAAATCTGTTTTTTGCGACTGACGACACCTTGCGCTGAGAACGATCCGTCATCGAGCGGCGTAAAGGGCAGTGCGCTGAGCAGGTGGTCGCTGCCGGAGGCAAGAATCAGGCTCGAGTGGTTCTGAATATCTGTGACCACAAGCAGTGCCAAATCGTGATTCTCTTCAATGCGCAGGCAGTGCAGTCGCTCGATCAGTTCACTGCGTCGTGGAGAAAAATTTTCCGTCCCCACTTCTTCTACCTGTGCAATGGTCACGCTGGACCCGTGCTCGGCGAACACCTTGCGGTCTGCATTCAGGATTTCATCACAAGTGCCAGTCGCCAGCAATGAGCCCACTGCAAAAAAGGCGCGGGTAAAGTCCTCTGTATTCAATCCGGCAATCTCGGATGTCCAGGCCAGCATCTCGCGATCGACGTCCGTCGTCGTCGGAGACGTCAGATTCAGAGTATCCGAAATAATACCTGCGCACAGGCAAAGGGCAATCCCCGGCTCTGGTTTGAGATCGCGATGGTGAAACTTTCGCGCCACTAATGTCGATGTGCTGCCGACCGGTTCATTGAGCACCCGGATAGGCTCGCGTGACACCAGATTTCCGCCCAACCTGTGGTGATCGATCACTTCGATGACATCGCTTTCTTCGACACCATTGACTGCCTGGCTGTATTCATTGTGATCGACAAGAACCAGTCTCGGGCGTGGCGGATCGACCAGGTCAGATCGAGAAAGCACGCCTACCAGATGCGAATCCTTATCGACGACAGGGAACAAATCCTGCGCCGGTGGCAGCCGCTTACGCAATTCAGAGACCGTCTCTTTTTCTGAAACGGTGGCAAAATCTGACTGCAGCGCGTGCTGCACCATGCGTGAACATTGGATCAATTTGACACAGCTGGCGGTATCTTGAATACAGCGCAGAATCAGCACACCTTGCTCGCGGGCTTTGGTAACCAGGGCAAGGTCGACGCCGAATCCTCCCGTCACCACAAGGGCACGGACTCCAGATTCAATTGCCAGTTCCTGCACGTTTGGCCGGTCGCCACAGATAACGATGTAATTGTCGACGTTGCCTTGTTCTTCAGCCATCCGCAGGCGGCGCCGGATGGTGGGCTCACTGGATGCGCCAATGAGCAGGATCAATTCTTCTTCTTCGTGTTCCTCAGGTGCTGCAGTACCACAGATGTCTGCCTGCAGCGTCATTACGATTTTTTTCAAACTCGCCACCACATGACGCACCGCATCACCTTCGGTGTGCGGAGGAATGAGCAGCTGCAGGAGATCCAGAAAGCGCAGAATGCCACGGATGCGGCCGTCATCATCCAAAACTGGCGTGCTACGCACCCCGCTTGCCACCATGCGCCGGTAGGCTGTCAGAAACGTATCATTCATCGTCACATAGACGACATCCCTGCGGCAGATGCGCGCTGCCGTGAGTCGGACATCGGTCACTAGCCTCGGTTCCTCGACTCCGGCAGTCTGAAGCACCCATGCCGTGCGTTGGGGGATGCTTCCGCAGCGAATTGCCTCTGCAGGTTCCCCCGTCGTCAGTCGCAGAAAAGCGGCATGACCGATTGCCGAACAAATAGCGTCCGTGTCAGGATTCTTGTGGCCAACGACGTAAAGCGGCGCATTTTCGGTCATATCAAGTTCAGCAGAAGGCTCTTAGACATGTGAGAGTCTCAGGAGATTTCCTGAGATTCGGATCGACTAAGCTTTCATGTAAGGTTCCATCGATCAGCATCTTTTCAAGATGTTGTCGTTCCTCGAGCGATTTTCGATGAATCTGGCAAGAAAAACGCTTAATGACGGCGGCCTATGCACATCGTAGCTGCCATGGACAAATTTAAAGGCACCCTGACCGCGGCCCAAGCCGCTCAGGCGGTCGCGGTCGGACTGTCGCAGGTGATTCCCGGCGTCGAGGTCGATATTTTGCCGATTGCTGACGGTGGCGAAGGAACGACAGCCGCGGCCCACGTTGCCCTTGGCGGCGAGCTGCGCCACATTGCCGTTCCGAATGCGGTGGGGAGTCAACTCGTGCGTGCCCCGATTCTTTTTGTGACGAAGGCGCATCGGAAAATTGCGATCATGGAAATGAGTGCCGCCGCAGGACTGGAGCTGCTGGATCCAGGCGAATACGATCCCTTTAAGGCGTCGACAGAAGCCGTCGGGCAAATGCTTATCTATGCTGAAAAGGAAGGTGCGCGGGAGATCATCATTGGTATCGGTGGTAGTGCGACCAATGATGGGGGCGTGGGAGTGGCGAAGGCCTACGGCTATGTTTTTGAGGATTCGTCAGGGGATTCATTGCAGGCATTACCAGAGCAGCTCGCGCAAGTGGTTCGATTGCGTCGTCCCGAGAATTTTGTGCCGCCGCAGATCACCGTTGCCTGTGACGTTGCTAATCCGCTGCTGGGAAGCACGGGTGCCACGCATGTGTACGCGACGCAAAAAGGGGCAAGTCCCGATGACCTTCCAGTGCTCGAGTCACGCATGGCACATCTGGCTGATCTGACTGCAAATGCATTGGGCGAGGATTTCCGAAATGTCCCTGGCGCCGGTGCTGCTGGCGGGCTGGGTTTCGGGCTCATGGCGTTTCTTAATGCGCAACTCAAGCCGGGGTTTCCACTGCTGGCTGACCTGATGGGAATTGAACAACGTATCGCCTGTGCGGATGCCGTCATCACCGGAGAGGGAAGTATCGACGCTCAAACTCTGAACGGTAAAGCGCCCATGGGCATCGCTGAAATTGCCGCCCGCCTCGGAAAGCCGGTCATCGCGATTGGTGGCAAGGTAGATCACGCTGCTGTTGAGCAATTATTTGATCACACGCTGAGCCTCGTGGATTCGAAGAACAGTGAACAACGCGCTCTTGCAGAGGCAGGAGAGGTGTTGACGCAGCGGGCTGCGGAAGCCGGTAAGTGGATCGTGCGCCACTGATTAGAGCGGGCAAGTTCAGCGGCGGCGAACTCGGTAGTAGACGTTGGTTGCGCCGCGTGAATCGGGTGCGCGATCAGTGTAAGTTGTGGCGGTGCCAGTTGCCCGCAGGCTGAGGCCGATGGTGGACCAGTTGGTGAGGTCAGTGGAGAAATCGACGTTGTAGGTTTCGCCTGCGATCGAGCGCCACTGTAGAGAAACGGCAGGTTCCGGGGCATCGGTATAAGTGACCGATTCAATGACCAGTGAATCATCGACTTCGACCGGCATTCCTGCCTCCATATCGACCAAGGCGACCATCGCGCCTGTGAGCGTGGTCGATTCAGATGCGAGCACCGCGCCTCCTTCACTGGCAGTGATCGTGTAGTCCCCGGGGCTAAGGTCGACCGCTCCAAAGAATCCTGTGCCATCAGTCGTCAGCGTTCTCGCTTCCGCGCCTTCCAGCAAGATGCGTGCGCCATCGATCGCGTTGCCCTCGGCATCGACCAGTGTTCCCATTGCATGGGCAAGTGCGAGATCTGACTTCCATGGCATGAGTGGCACGGTGGTGACATCGCCAAATAAAGCTTCGCTCCCTGGATCGTAACTGGCAGCAATTTGTGGATCTGTTAGTGCTGCTAGTAATGTTGATCGACCGGAGCCATTTTCTGTAGGAACTCCATAGGAAAAGCCGACGAGCCCCGCAGATTTTTGACCGCTGGCTGTGCGCCGGGTAAACTTGATTTGCTCAAGTGTTTCGCCGATGCCATTGAGATAAAAGCCAGCGCCGATCGCGGTTGCTCTGCCGAACTGCATGCGCTTGGCGATGGTGTTCCATTGGTTGAATGCCGATCCGGAGCTGGTATGGTTGCGATAAACCATGGGGATGGCCAAATCGATGATCCCTTCCTCCGTCCAGCCTCGCCAGTCCTGCATGACCAGTGACCAGGCGGCTGAACTTTGAAAAGAGGCTTGCGAGGTGGTGCTGGGCGCGCTCCCCCAGGGAATCGCAGCGACCGAAATCCTGACCTCTGGTCGTTGCGCCAGTGTGTGCAGGTAAGTTTTGCGCACCAGCGCAGTGATTTGATCTCGCTTGAATTGCGACCAGTTCCTCGCTGAAGGAGTGGGCGTTCCGCTCTGATCATAGAGGCGATTGTAACGCTCTACTGCGACCGGATTGTAACCCCAGATGTTGGCGTTTGCGGCGCTGTCGTATTCGCTGTAGCGGATGTAGTCAAAGTGGAGGCCGTCGACTTCGTAACGAGTGATAATGTCCATCGCGACGTCGAACGTGTACTGCAAAACGCCGGGATGACCGGGGTCAAACTGGTAGTTGGCGCCGTTCCATTGATCGCCCGAAACATTCTCCGTCAGCCAGTCGCGATGCAGCCTGACAGGGTGCTGAGAATTTGATGGAGACAATGTCGAACCGACGATGTAGCTGTTCATCCACGCGTGAATTTCGATCGGCTGCTCGCCCGTATGTGCTTTCTCGATGAGATCCGCGAGCGGGTCATAGCCGATGGGTGAGATGTCAGTAGCCATCGGTTCAAAGGCGCTGCGGTAGTAGGCGTCGGCGCGTTTTCGCACCTGAATAAACAGGGCATTGAAGTTCCCTGCACGCGCATCGCTGAGCAGGCGATCCGTTTGCGCGGGAGACTTGAACCCAGTGCGCCAGCCATCGACCCACATGCCGCGCAATTCCTGGCCTGCGCTCGGCGTAAGCGCAAAAAATCCCAGGAACAGGCAGCCAATTGCTGTGATCGCTGCTCTGGTCGCTACTGTGACAGCCATATTCATTGGGAAGCATTCATCACAGCAATCAGTCCCGCACTGTTGTTACTACTGAGGTCGCGCTCGGTAGTAGGCTTCGGTATCTGTTACCGGATAGCTGAGTTGTAGTGGTGCGTCGACTACATCGACGTCATCTTCCTCATCCCACTCGATAAAGGATGTCGATTTTTCGATAATGTAAGTGCCAGGTGGCGCAGTCAGTTCGAATTGCAACTGCGGTGCGCCTTCGACGGTCACAAGCTTCGAAATCGTGAATGATACGGGGCCCTTTTCAGGAGCCGACTTGCCGAGTGTGGCGGCCAGAATGCCATTGTTAGTGTTCAGCGCGACGACGTTGTTGCCGCCAAAATCAACCGAGCCGACGCCATTGCCATTGGCGTTGTCTGAGGTGAAAAACACCTGGTCGAGCAGTAGCGGTGGCAGTGCCGGGTCGGCAAGGCTGTAGATTTGAAGATTGTCCGGCGTTTCCAGGGAAATGGCAGCCAGGCACTGCAGTTCCGGATTGACGCTGATGATGGATACTGAGTCAGGGAAGTCGACGCCATCGAAACTCTGGACGACCAGACCACTTCCATCACCCAGATCGAAGGCCACTTGCCGCAACGGTCGACTCGGTGCCTTGCCCCAGAAAGTGTCGCCTGCTCCAAACGAAATGCTGAGACCAAAATCTCCGGCATTGGCATCGGTATCCACCTGCGTCGGCTCAAAAATCGTGCCATCATCGGTGGTGAAAATCGCAACTGCCGTGCCCGCACGCGATGCCGCAAGAATTTGCGTATCCGCGCCAGATCCGCGTACATCGAGCGTGTCGCCGATGCGTCCACCCACGCCCGGCTCACCAGGGCCGTAGACAATTTCTGGATCGGCGTTGCCTGTGTCGTCCGCCCAGCGGTAGATTGTAAAATCGTTTCCTGACGTGGTCAAATTGCATGCATAGATAGCACCATCATCAGCGACACCGACCATGTTCAGCACGAAGATGCCTCCGCCGGTGAGCAGGTCTGCCGAAGTATTCAATTCGCGCAGATCCGTGCCGTCTGCACCATTGATTACCTGTAAATGGGTGCCGCCCGTGCGACTTACCAGCAGCACGTTGCCGTTGGTCGAATTGACTGCCATGCCGCGCTGCGCATTGTCATCAGAAAGGTATGCACGATCGTCAATCGACAGCGACCACGCCCTTACAAGTGTTCCCGTCTGCACGATCGGCAGTACTTCCAGAATAGCGCTGCGGCTATCGATCGAGCCGCCATCATTGGTGATGGTGACCATGTATTCCCCGGCGTCTTCTTCGGCTACTGCAGCAAATGCAAGTTGTGAGCCATCCACGCCATCGACAGCAACGCCGTCCTTGAACCAGGTGAATGTGAATGGGGGCGAGCCCGCAGCAGTTACACTGAATGATGCCGCGCCGCCCTGAAGCACGCGGAGATCGGTGAGATCGACACTCAACTCAGGAGGCAGGACTTCACCGCTGTCTTCAACGGTGAACGCATACAGGCCATTGTTAGTGTCGAGCGCAAACAGCTTCCCGTCGCCGAAGTCCAAGGCACCCACACCATTGGTATTAGGCTGGTCGATCGTGAGCGATACTTCGCTTAGCAGAACTGGCCCGGTGCCTAAATCGCTGATATCATAAAGCAAAACGGAATCAGGTCCGCCGACGAGATTGATGCCGGCGAGCAGCCGATTCTCTGCATCCGCAGCGATCGGGGAAACGGTGGTCGCTACCGCGCTGGGAGGAAATGTCTGAGATGTCTTAACGGTTCCCAGTGCGACATCGACTTCCGCCCGACGCAGTGCCGCGCTTCCGATTGTCGAGAGCATAGCGTCCGAGCCGTCAAAGGCCACGCCCAGGCTTCCTGAACCATTGGCAACGCCATCAATCAATGTGGGCGAAAAGTTCTCGCCATCTTCTGTGGTGAAAATGGCAACCGTCGCCGAGGCCCGCGAGCCGACCAGGATGCGCGTGTCGACGCCTGAGCCGATGACGTCAAAAGAATCGCCCCAGCGTTGTGCATTGAGGCTGTTGCCCGTCTCTTCGTCGATGCCGGCGGGATCACCTTCAAAGGCGACATTGGGCAGGGTGTCTTCAGCGTCATCTGCCCAGCGGTAGATCTTGAAGTTTACGTTGGAAGTGCTTGTAGAAAGATTGGCGCCGTAAACCGCTCCATCGTCACCCACGCCGATGAGGCTGAGTGGGAAAGTGCCTCCAGAGACATCGATGGTGTCCATGAAGTGTTTCTCTTCGCCCGTTGCCCCGTCCAGCACCCAGAGTTCCGTGCCGGCTGCGCGACTGACCAGCAACACATTTGACGTGGCCTTATTGAATGCCATGCCGCGTTGAGTGTTTGCAGTTGCAGAGTCTGAGTTGTCGGTCACGTAATCTCGATCGCCCGGCAGGATCGACCAGGCTGCGTCAAGTGACGGTGCGGCGATCGATGTTGAAAGTGTGAGAGCCGTCCAACTAAATGCACCGAAAGCACTGACAAAGGACAAGATGGAACTGAATTGTTTCATAATATGAGAAAAGGATCGTTACTCGAAGATTTCAGGTGCCTGCGCTCAGCATTTGCCACTCGAATGCTTGACCCAGCACCCTGCATCATGCTACGATAGGGGGGAATATCGAGATATTTTGAAATGAAATCACTTAACTTTCTTAGTTTGATCACAGTCGTTGGCTTGTCGCTTTCCGCAGCTCAGGCGGCCTTCCTCATCGAAGTGGATATTGACGGTGCCGATGATGGTGCTCTCACGCCAAGCCCGAATTTTTCCTTTGGTGGCGATACCACTGCCGCATCTCAGAGCGTCGCTGGCGCTGCCGTGGGCCTGACCGGAGGAGATAGCTTATTCGGTGGCAATGGTGTAGCCTCCGCCGATTCTTATGTGTTCAGCTACACGCCGGGGATCGATGTCGACAACTTGACGCTGGCGGCCGGAACCGATTTGAACGGAGCCGACACTGCGACTGGAATCATCGGTGGAACGTCAGGCGTCTATAATATTTATGCCACTTGGCCGACATCGGCCAATGTGTCAGGCGGCGATACAACTTTCTCGATCCTGCATGATGGGGGAACGTTGACCGCTTCATTCGACCAAACTGCCGCAGGTGACGTTTGGTTTGATGTGGGGCAGGTTTCATTGACTTCCGGTAATGGCTACAGTGTCGAGCAGACCGCTGGATCGAACACTTTTGTTTCCATGCGAGGCGCTGCGGTCATGTTCGAATCCGCAACCGCCGTCCCTGAGCCTTCGACTGCTCTTCTTCTCCTCGGTTCATTTGCCGCAGGAGCGCTGCGCCGTCGCAGGTAATGTGGCAGACTTTTAACGGACGCGTCTTCCCGAATACCTTTATGAAAAAATCCTTTGTTGTTACCTGTGCTGCTCTCATTGCTGCAGCTGTTTCCTTGCCATTGCTCCCTTCGCTTGCCGACGAGGCACCGTGGAAGTCGCTGTTCGATGGCGTGACACTGGAGGGCTGGGAGCAGCGTAATGGCACCGCCAGCTATCGTATTGAAGACGGAACGATCGTCGGTAAAACGAACGAAGGCAGTCCCAATTCTTTTCTTTGCACAAAGGAACTCTACGGTGATTTCGAGTTGGAATTTGAGGTCAGAGTAGCCAACGCACTGAATTCCGGTGTGCAGATCCGATCACAGTCGGAGGATGGCGATGGTCGCGTCAATGGGCCGCAAGTTGAAATCGAGGCCAGTGGAGATAAGGGCGCTGAGGCGGACTACGTTTACGGCGAAGCAACGGGACGCGGCTGGCTCACGACAGAGGATGACCTGAACCGCACAAGCAGTTCC
>JBNMNB010000159.1:0-18355 GCA_051270635.1 Verrucomicrobiales bacterium
ATCTCCAGCAAATTCGAAGAGAAACTAGAGGGTCTCATTGGCGACTACGAAATCGAGCGCAACCGAATCGTGAACAAATGGGTGCCTTCCTAGAAACAGGGAGGCACCGAGTCCATCTATCCGCAGATCCGACGCACCCGCACCGCCGGAAGACCTTCTTCATGGTTGCCGGGCGAGATGACATAAATGCCGATTGAATCACCATCGTATCTTTTGGAGCAGTTGCTTGTTGCCGCCCAGGAGCGCCAACTGGCCCCCAATACGCTCACCGCCTACCGGAGGACTTGGACGCAGCTGCTGGCGCACTGCGCCTTCGACTGTCTCGATCCAGCTGCGCTGTTACGCGAGGAAGCCGAAGAGCTTTACCAGAAGCTTACGCTCGAGCGTTCGGCTTCACACCACCTGCAGGTGAAAGCCGCTTTGTCGTTTTTGTATCGACTGCTCGACCAGAATAATCCCTTTTCCTATTGCCTGGCTCCGCGCTTTCGTCCAGAGGCGACCGAAGTTCAGTTCCTCGATGCCGAGCAAACCGCGCAGGTACTGCGCGTTCTTCATGAGTCTGCCTCCAAATACTTCGGGCATCTCGTTGCGCACCTGGCTGATGCCCTGTTCTTCACCGCGTGCCGTTTTCACGAATGGACCGAGCTGCCGGTCGAGAAACTCGTGCGTGAAATGGGAGGCGACTATTCAGCAGCCAGGCTCAAAATGAAAGACAGTAAGTTCCGTGAAGTTCCCATAGTACCGTGTCTTTCTGAGTCTCTGAAAGAATGGAATCGCTACCTTGAAGATTACCGTGGTGTGCGTCTCCGCAGTGGCGGCATCGAATTTGCTGCGAGTGACCTCGTCTTCCCCGGTCGGGATGGAGGAGTAATCAGCAATCAGGCATTTAACCGCCGACTTGCAACTGCCTGTAGAGCGGCAGGAGTGCCGATAATCACAGCACACGGACTGCGACATAGTGCGGCAAATCTTCTTCTCAATGAAGAGGGGCGCAACTTGCGCGAGTTGCAGGAGCTGCTCGGGCACCGCAGAATAGCAACCACGGCGCTTTACACGCACATCGACCGCAGACGCCTTCGCGGAATGGTCGCTGGGAACGGTGCTCAAGTGCAGGACTAATTGGGTCTTTGAGCAAATCCAAATATTCACGATCGCATAGGTTTTTTCCTTTTATGCTGCTTGAGGGGCACCAATCCGTGATGATTACGCTAACGAGTCAGTATTTCCTATCAACTATTAAGGTCTCGATCGTATGGAAGAATGCAATGTTATACTTCAGGTTCAGGGCGAAATGCCCGATCAGTGGATTGGGTTTCCAACTTACAGTGCCACAGCTCCCTCAGATTTACGGGTGAGCCACTTTTTCGCAGGCTGGCCTGTTCATTGCTATGTAGAAGGTATGAGCGTAATAGAAAAAGAAGAAAAAATGGATGTAGAGATAGACCTTCTCGACAATCTGCTTCAGAAGGCAATCGACGCGAGATCTGGTTATGAGACTGCTGCAAAGTCAGTGGACAACAAGATGCTTAGATCGCTGTTCAGAGAGAATTCGGCACAACGAAATTGGTTCGCTACAGAGATTGGAAAACTAATCGATGAACTTGGAGGCGACAGTGATGGAATCGATAGTTCCACCAGTGCTGAGTCGAAAGCTCATCGGCTGTGGATTGGTCTGAAGGCATGGTCTACTGACGGTGATGAACGCAGCGTGCTTGAGGAGTGCGAGCGTGGTGAGCGATCATCAATAGACGAATACGACGATGTAATCTCAACATTGGAGCAAGGTGGTAGAGTTCGCAGAGTAATTGAACGTCAACGAGATAGAGTCAAAGAAGAGCTGGTGACGATCACCTATCTCTGGAAGCCTATGGGTAGGACGGACTGAGTTCGATGGCTTCCCCAGGGGGCAGAGCTATCCTCATTTAACGATGAAATTTCCAGAACCTGCTATGTTAGATCTTACTGTGCCGGGTGTTCCGAAGCAGGTAATGTCGCCGCTACCGCTGATTGCAGTGGAGAGAGTTGTCGTGACATGAATCTCCGCATTGCCGGACCCGTTGGTTGCAACGTGACCAGTTTGAGCGGTTAAATCCTTGAGTAAAAGGTTGCCACTGCCGTTGCTGACGGCATTCAGTGTGCTCACGTTGCCGCACGCGGAGATTTTTCCTGAGCCATTGATTATCAGAGAAATTTCGCTGCCGATCACTGAATCCAGATTAACAGTTCCCGAACCATGAAGGTTGATTCCAGCGATAGTTGGAATCTCAATTTCAATCCGAATGGAACACTTCGGTTCGAAATTGACATCCGTGAAGATATGTAACTCACCTTGCTGTTACGGATGCAATAAGTCAGTTTGATGCATCCAATCCGGCTCGGTGAGTTTCTTTAGGTGAATGCTTTCACGATTACCGAGAACCAAACAGACCACATCGCAGAAGTTTTGAACCGCTCCGAGTTTCTGGCCGGGCGGTACCGTCTTTGCGAAGCGCGGCAAGAACTCGACGGGCTACTAATCACGCACCCGGGTCGTGTGAAGGCCTATTTATAGTGGTCCGACAGACCCCCCGCTTCGTCACTCCAGATTTCTTTCACCCGCGCATCGCGCCCACAGGCATTCCGGTAGTAGGCGTAGCGAATCACATTTCTGGTATGGTAGTCCTGATGATATTCTTCCGCCATCCAGAACGCTGTCAGCCCGGTGATCTCTGTGGCAACCGACTTCCCAAATTGCTTTTCGACAGCTTTCTTCGAAGACTCCGCGATGCGTTGCTCTTCTGCATTGGAATAGAAAATTGCTGACCGATACGAGCGCCCCGCATCGCAGAACTGGCGATCTACAGCAAAGGGATCAATCGTCCTCCAGAACGTATCGACGAGTTGCTCATATGTCACCTGTGATGGATCATAGCGAACTTCAACGACTTCCGTGTGGTCACCGTGGTTCTTGTAAGTTGGGTTCTCGAGAGCCCCGCCAGCGTATCCTGAAATCGCCTCGCTCACACCCGTCACGCCCTCGAAGTCACTTTCCACACACCAGAAACATCCACCTGCAAAGTAAGCGATAGACCCGCCAGCCGACGTATGCTCGATCACTGAGGGCACTGATTTCCTATCGGCTGAGGTGCAGCCGCTAAGACTTAAGGTGAGGCCTGCGATGCACAGGTAGAACCATTTGGAGGTTGGGAGCATGCCTATGAGAGGATTATTCGGTCAGTTTGTTCCCCGATTTTCTCATTGTCCGTTTCTCCCCATCTGGCTCTAGCCCGCATTATTCATGAGCTTCCGGCAAAACCTCGCAGAAGTCCGACAACTATTGCGTTACACTTGATTCCAGCGTCTGTCGGTATGCCTCTGCCACAAATCGCTGAAATCTGCGTGCGCCTTGTATTTTCCCATGAATAATACAGGCTAGCTTTAGCGCTGGAATATTTTGACAGAAATCAGCCTCACACTTAGAAGAAATGCTATGAAACGTCATCCACTCGTCACGATTACTGCCACCCTTCTCCTTGTCGGTGCTATTGCGTTCACTTATGCAAAAGTGATTCGTCCTCCAGTTTCAACTGAACGCAGCATTGAACAGGAAAACATCATTCACACGGCCGATGCTCCTTTCGAAAAGCCCATCGATGCCGAACTTCGGGAGCAACTGACAGACCTCCAATACAAGGTTACCCAGAAGGAAGGCACGGAACGCGCGTTCCAAAACGAATATTGGGATAACAAAGCCGACGGCATCTACGTAGACATTGTTTCTGGTGCACCGCTTTTCTCATCTAAAGACAAGTACCAGTCGGGCACCGGGTGGCCCAGCTTTAACCGCTCGATCGATGAAGAAGAAGTCGTAGAGAAAATCGACAATCACCTCTTCATGAGCCGCGTCGAGATCCGCTCGAAGACAGCTGACTCTCACCTGGGACACGTTTTTAATGATGGGCCTGCCCCGACTGGTAAGCGCTACTGTATGAACTCCGCAGCGATGAGATTCATCCCCAAAGAGAAACTGCAATCGCTCGGCTACAGCGACTACGTCAAACTATTCGAGTAATCCTTGCCGACGATTTCAGTTGTCGGACAGGATGCGGAGCGAATCTGCCGAACCCTCACTGACCTGCGGAGCCCCATCAAAATCTCCTTTTAGATTCCAGTGACGGAGTTTCTTCCTAAACCTAAACTACCCGAACTCTCTACGATTGCCCGGATCCTGGCGGAGGAAGATGGGAGAATGTCTGTCCAGTCACGCTAAAATTCTTTTCAATCCTGAACTAACCCAGAACGGATCCGATATGGCCGAAGAGAACGTTGTGGAGTGTCTGTAATTAACAGTTCCGCGGGGAGGTTTCGTCGGATGCGGTATGGTATTGTAGCGGAATCCAAGTGATGGATCATGGATTGGAGTCCACCTGCCAAAAGCGGTTCTTTTTGGGCTTCTAAAATCGGAGGAACCCAGTCAGGATCAGCCTCTACGCGTCTGGCTGTATAAAAATGAAAAACCGGAACATTCTGATCATCGGCAGCAGATCTGACCAACGTGCGAGCGTGAGGCAGATGCTTTTGGAGGGTTGCAGGAGGAACTGCGAATTCTTGGAGGTGGAACTCGGTTCCGAAGGTCTTGATTTTTTTCGTCATCCCGCCCGCCAGGTAGCCGGCAAACTTTGAATAACCAGTGCGCAGGAAGATTTTGACGATCTCATCAACCTCGCTGTCATCATCCAACACGAGAAGGATCGGTTGGTCGGGATCGATCAGCCAGCCGGCCCAGATCGAAAGCATCGGTGACCCGCCGATGCTGAAGGCGCCCGCGATGTGACCGCCGCCGAACGCGAGCATCGACCTCGTATCGACAAGGGCGCAATCGCCGCTCGCGACCCGCTCGTCAAACTCCTCAGGGGTAAGTGCTCGCACCCGAGGTAGGTGACCGAGCACCTCCGGCCCCGCCGCGTTGACCTCTTTCATCCGCGGGTAGTAGGTCGGAACTGGCGGCGCGCCACTAAGGGCATGTTCCTTGAACTCATCGAGATCGGAGATCTGAAGGTAAGAATTGTATTTCCGCTTGTATCCGATGGTGCTTTGCAGTCGGTCGCCAATGTCGGCGCCGCAAGGTGAACCATGGCCGTGCGCCGGGAAAATCATCACCGAATCCGGCAGCTCAAGATAAAAGTCGCGCAGGGTGTGAAACAGTTTCTCGGTCAGCTCATCGGTATTGTCGGAGCCGAGCAGGTCCGGCCGCCCTGCCGAACTGACGAATAGAGAATCGCCTGTCAGAACTCCCCATGGCGTATCTGGGTGCTCCTTGGAGGTAATTACGTAGGCGACGTGCTCTGGCGTATGCCCGGGCGTGTGTCGGACTGTCAGAAGCGTGTCACCGAAGGCGAATTCATCACCGTCCCTGATATCCTCATGCTCAAACTGATAGCTCGCATCCCCCTCCTTGCTGACGTAGATTTTTGCCGACTGGGTTCGATCGCTCAATTCACGCGCGCCGCTCACGAGGTCGGCGTGGATGTGGGTTTCGAAAACGTGGGTGATTGAGAGGCCATGATCACGGGCGAGGTCGACGTATTTTCCGACGTCCGGTGTAGGGTCGATAACGGCCGCAGTGCCGGTGCTGCTGTCCCCGATCAGGTAGGAGAGTTCGGCAATTCCTTCTGTCTGGATGGTTTCGAATATGAGTGCCATGAGAATAGAGGAGTTAGTGGTGTTCCTGGGAATTGAAGGGGTGCTGTTTATGCACTCCCGTAATTCAGCAGCCGCCATGCCGAAGTGTGCCTTTGTTTGAAAACCCTACAGGAAGGGATTAAAACCTGGTTCGTCGCTACCGTCTCCCTCTATGAAATTGCACAGTGCAAGGCGGGCGTGCAGTAAACATTGCAAAGTGAAATAAATTCGGGGCGCACCGAGTCTATGAGCACTGCAGAGCAGTGTCCCATTCCAAGTTGGGAGGCCTTTGCCGTTGGCAGCCGATGTGCCGATGAGAATTTTGAAGAGCTAGAGAGAGCTGGCCATAGCAGGTTGTTACCCTTCGATAAAGTGGTGTGAACGCCCACTTTCTGATCCTGAAATTTGGGGACGAATCCTACGAGAGGATCCGTCCCCGTATCCACACTACACATTCTCATGTTCGCCTGAAACTGAAACGCAAGAACGATGGTGACGCGGAATTTTTGAACTACATCGACCGAGGTTGTGGTCAATTAGAAAATGACAAGCTCAAAGCCGAGCTCTTAATTATTTATAAATCATCTGGACGCGAGAACTGTGCCAACAGCAACGGATTCAAATCAACTCACTGGTTGTGAAAATGATACTGGTGTCCAGTGAGCTGATTGGTTTTAGAATTCCTTTGCAAAGTGCAATATCCACTGTGCAGATTGTTGGTTTAACTGTCTGACCAATACAGGTCAGAGACATCAATCTGGGGGCGACGTGTGCACAGCTTTCTTTGACTTAGAGATTTCTGTTGAGTTGCGCGGTAGGCCTTGCGATAGTGTCGATTGTGACTTCCTCAAAAAAACATTTTATGAAATACTTCGCCGCACTCACCTGTGCTTCTTTGATGTCCCTGATGCTCGGTTGCTCAAGCTTAGAGCGTTCCAGCACTGCTCAGCCGTCTCCATCCAATCAGAGTGCGCCCAGTAGCACTCCCTCCGCACCTGGTTTGATATATCCATAAGGCGACTTGGTTATCTCCATCGCAATTTTTGAAGTTGGAGAATGGTGGCTGGGGTGGCTATTCAGGAGACTTCGCTCTGGTCAGCTAGGCTCTCGTCCTAATCACTTCCAGCGATCCTGGGACTTCACGTAGCTGGAATCTGGTCTCTTCGAGACAGACGCGATCGAGAGTCGTGCTGCTTCCTGGGAATTTGTTTGCGGATAGAGCGAGCCATTGAATTCTCAATAGCACAGCCTGAGTGTAACTCTGGCAGAGCTGTCCGACTTACCTTACATGGAGCTAACCATTAAAGCCGTATAGGCTTGACGCGATTTTCGTGCGCTCTGCCATGCCAGGCTATGCAGATTACACACCCTTGGCCATGCCTATCGTGGAGGCAGGCTTCGAATCATGTGAGTTCCTGAGCTACAGCGATATGCAAGCAATCGGTAAGTTCAGCGAGAGTTGGTGCAGTTATTGCGACCAAGTAACATCATGAAAGAAAACCCCATTTCACCTGATCATTGCCTGGGATTATTGAACTGCAATATGAGAACGAATATTCTCAGGAGCGTCCATCAAAGTATCGTCTCGAGAAACAATCATCGAAAATCGCATTTAAGAATACTTACTGAAAGTATTGAACAAGTTCTCAGGATCTTTGACGGCTTCGATTTCTCAACATCGATTGAGCCCAATCCATTGAATACCGATCCACTCTATCAATTTGAGCCAGGGTCCGCACATGGGCATGATATACGACTATTGACGTCTCGGCTTCGGTTGTTGCAGCTGATGCAAGCGAGTCCCGAAGCGAGTGATTAAATTGATCCAACGTCGATTCGCCCGTGGTAAATAGAAGGTCGGCCATGGAAATATTTAGTATCCTTCCTTGAGACGAAGCACAGCCTTCACGAAATAATCGCGGTAGCAGGTGTGGATCTCCGAGTGGACCACAGCCGCTTAAAAGGCACACGGATGGATTGGCTCAAGATTCGAATGTAGCGAGAATCGTTGCCCTCGCACAGATTGTATTGTGCAACAAAACGGTGACCGACAGGTGCAGATGAGCGATCGATCGTCGGGCAGCAGATCCAAAGGGAGCGAATGCCTTGTTTCCAGTCAATATTGAACGCTAGCGGGCTTTGGCTCACGGCGAGCGCTTTACTTCAAGCCATTCTATAAAAATGTCGGTTGCTTCAACAAATTACCCCAAATTCATTTTTTTCCTCTTCCTGTATAGTGTCGCTTGGTCGATTCCCAGGGTTTCGGCGGCATCCGCAAGACTTTCTGACGTGGCAACTACTCGACGAATATGCTCTTTCTCCAGCTCCTCAAGGCTTAAATGAGCCCCGACGTGGATGCCATGGTTTGATGGTGCGGCTCCGCCGCTGCCACTGACATCAATGGGTAGATCCTTGGGCTGAATCTCGTTGCCCTCAGCGAGAATGACGGCGCGCTCGATGGCGTTGCGAAGTTCCCGAAGGTTACCCGGCCACTCGTATTGCCGGATGAAAGCAAGGGCTTCCCTGGAAAAACCGTCGAGCTCCCGACCAATCTGTCCCGCAAAAAAATCCAGATACGATTCGGCGAAGCTGAGAAGATCGCCTGGACGAGCGCGTAACGAAGGCATGTCGACTGCGATGACATTGAGGCGGTAGAAAAGATCCTCGCGGAACTCACCGTCCGCCACTGCCTGCTTTAAGTCGCGGTTCGTCGCGGCGATGACGCGAACCTCGGCGTTGTAGGTCTTCGTGTCGCCTAGACGCTCGTATTCACGCTCTTGAAGGAGGCGCAGTAGTTTCGGCTGAATCTCGATGGGCAGTTCACCAATCTCGTCAAGAAAAAGCGTTCCCCCCTCGGCGGCCTTCACTTTGCCCCACTTATCTTGAACCGCTCCGGTGAACGATCCTTTGACGTGACCGAAGAGCTCGCTTTCAAGGAGTTCTTTCGAAAGGCTCGGGCAACTCACCGTGACAAATGGCTTGTCCTTCAGATGGCTGCGCTCGTGGATGGCGCGGGCGACGACGCTTTTCCCAGTGCCGCTTTCACCCAGGATCAGGATCGTGGCAGGGGTAGGTGCGGCTCGGAAGAGTATGCTGAACGCCTCCTTCATTGAGGGATCGTTTGCTTCGAACTGATGGGTCGGCGACTGGCTGGTGACGACCGTCTGCAGTTCCTCGATCTTGTGTTCCATCTTGCGGAACTTTTGGGCGAGTATCATGACGCGACGCAGCTGGTCGGGCGTGAAGGGCTTCTGCAGGTACTCAAGAGCACCTTTCCGGGTCGCTTCGACCGCCGTCTCGATCGTCGCGTTTGCGGTGAAGATGACGACTGGCAGGTTCGGCTTCCGCTTCTGGATTTCCGTCAGGACATCGAGCCCACTTTCGTCTCCCAGCTGGAGATCGAGCAGGACCAGGTCGAAATCCGCCTCTTGTAGCCGGAGCAGCGCGATCCTCCCACCATCAACGGCCTCAGCGTAGTGATCCTCACTTTCAATCGCGATCATTGTGGAATCGCGAATACTCTTTTCGTCATCTACTATCAGGACATCCATGTGATACTCCGTTTCGCTTAAACTGTGCCACCTGACTCCAGACCCAATTTATCCTAATAATTAAGAAGTTAGGGAGGCGGCAGCTGAGCACTCTACCGTTTAATTGCAAAATGCAATGTTTGCCGCATTCGGAATTTTGCAAATTGCCCGATCGCAAATCTACGCAGTTCGTAGAGCCACTATGAAGTTGGCGCCTTCGCCGGGCTCGCTATCCACGTCGATCTTGGCGCCCATAAGTTCAGTGAACCGCTTTGCAATCGAAAGTCCGAGGCCCGTTGATGTTTCACCGGCGGTCGGCCGCGCGCTTAGCCTGACGAATCGCTGAAACAATTTTTGGCGGTCGTTTTCAGTAAAGCCCGGTCCTTCGTCTTTGACCTGGATAACGGCGCAGTCTTCGTCGCTCTCATCCGTGCTTAGCGAGACCCACACATTGGATCTCGAGTGGGAGAATTTGAGAGCGTTAGAGAGAAGGTTGTCGAGCACCTGCCCGAGAACCACGGCATCAGCATGAGCCATGATCGCAATCGGCCTCGTCCAATGGAGTGTGATGCATTTTCGCTCTGCGGGTGCGGAGTGTCGCTGCACTGCCTCGTGGACACACTCGGCGATATCCATGGGCATGACGTGGACGGGAATCTCCGCTCGTGCCGAGGCAGCCTCTGAGAGAAAATGTTCAATAAACTCAAAGAGCCGGTCTGCGCCTTCGAGAACACTCGAAGAGAGTTTCTGGGCTTTAGGCGGCAGTTCAGACTTCATCTCCTCCAGCAGTTGCGCGCTGAAACGAACTCCCGTAAGCGGATTCTTCAGGTCGTGGGCGAGGATGCCCATGAACTCATCGCGCTGGTCGAGGAGTTGCTGCAGTTGGTCGCGGGCGCTTTTCAGGGCCAGGTGGCTACGGACGCGCGATAAAAGTTCAGGTTTATTAAAAGGTTTCGTTACATAGTCGACGCCGCCGGCCTCGATGGCTCTGACAATGATATCTTTATCGTCAGCGGCTGACAGGAAGATGATCGGGATTTCTGCGGAGAGTGGGCGATCCTTCAGTCTGCGGCAGACCTCGAATCCATCCATGTTCGGCATCATGACATCCAGCAGGATAAGATCGGGGAGACGTGCTTCGACGCGATCCAGCGCGCTCTGCCCACTATCGGCGAGCACGATATCGAAACCCTCGGCTGCAAGTTCTGTTGCGACAACCTGCAGATTCCGCTGCTGGTCGTCGACGATCAGCACGCTCGACTTGGGAGGTCGAGCAGGAAGTTTTTCGCAGGGAGATTCATCGTTGGCTTCGGCCATTCGGGTGCTTTTAGACCGAACCCTAAGCCCAACCTCACTTTCGGCGAACAAAAACGCTCTCCTCGATGCGTTTTCCCCGAATCTCCACCGCCGGTCGGGCGTCGAATTGGTAGTGATTCGCCGACAGTTGCTCGCGCGTGGCAGAGCTAATGTGTATCCGACCGGGCTCGCAAGATTCCTCAAGACGCTGAGCCGTATTCACAGTGTCTCCCCATAGGTCGTAGGCGAATCGCGATTCGCCGATCACACCTGCGACCAACGCCCCGCTGTTGATTCCAATGCGCAAAGTAAGTGTATCGCCAGCCAGGCCGCGCATCTGATCCGCCTTCTCCACCAAATCCAGCGCGAAATTGACCGCGCGTTCGGCGTGATCGCTACGCGGTGTAGGGACTCCAGAGGCGACCATGTAGGCATCACCGATCGTCTTGATCTTCTGGACACTGTGTTTCACGGTTAGCACGTCCATTGAAGAGAAGACGCTGTTCAGCCACTCGACGATCTCTTGCGGCGGGAGCTCCGCGGATGCCGGAGTGAATCCGACGATGTCCGCGAAGACGACCGTGGCTTCAGGGAAATGGTCGACAATATTTCTCTCTCCGCGCTTCAATCGAACGCAAATCTCCTCGGGGAGAATGCTGGCCAGGAGATCGTCGGCACGGCGCCGAGCCTGCTGGAGTTCCAGGTGCGTTCGCACGCGAGAGAGTAGCTCGGCCTTGTGAAACGGTTTGGTGACGTAGTCGACACCGCCCGCAGCCAGTCCCTTAAGGATGATGCTCTTTTCGTCTGCGGCGGACAGGAAGATGATCGGGATTTTCTCGGTCTCCGGTCGAGACTTCAGCACGTTGCATACCTCGATTCCGTTTATGTTCGGCATGATGACATCAAGTAACACGAGGTCGGGTCTACGGGCTTCGATGCGCTCCAATGCTTGTTCGCCACTCGAGGCGAGGACGACATCGTAGCCTTCCTCGGATAGAGCTGTGCCCACGACCTGGAGATTCCCCTCCTGATCGTCTACAACAAGAATGCTGCGGTGTCCTGGTGTGCCCATTGATCGATCAAGACGTTGGGGAATGGTCAGCATAGTCCCTGCTGCAGAGTGCCTTGACGGTATCGAGCAACTCGGGAAGCCTCTCGAATGCGGACTCGATGTTGGACAGTTCGAAGTTCTCAACGTAATCCTGCAACGTCGTTGCGTAGCGCTCCACCGGAGGACACTGTGCATCTGCCCCCACCTCCCTCAGAAATTTCGCAAAGTCTCCGACATCGCTCATCGACATAGTTTTCTCTACGTCCTTCCACTTGCTCTCCCTTTCAATGCGAATCTTCTCCAATGCTGCCAGCCAGGCTCTACGCAACTCAGGCGCTGGCGATCGCTCCACATCGCCTTGATCGTCAACCACTGCTTCTTCAACAAGAGTTTCTTCAACCAGCGGCAACAACTTTGCCATCGCCTCGAAGAGTTCTGCTCGCGAGAACGGCTTGCGAACGAAGCCATCGAACACTTTCTTCAATTGGTTCGATTGTCGATGCAGACTCGACGCCGTCACTGCAATGACAGGGATGTGTTTTAAGTCTCCATCACTTTTGATAGCGGCGCGGGCCTCTTTTCCATTCATGTCGGGCATTCGAATATCCATGAGCACAATATCCGGCTTCTTTTCACGGGTGAGTTCGAGTGCCTCCCGTCCGTCATGCGCCATGAATATCTCGTGGTGAGTATCTTCGAAATAACCGCGGATCAAATCGCGGTTGAACTCGTTGTCATCTGCGACGACCATTCGCGCGGGAGCAAGCGAATTCAAATCTTCGTTGGTGAGTGGTTCTGATGATAGACTCGCGATGGCGGCACTGACCTCAATTTTCGGAAGTGTGACAGTAAACGTCGTTCCTTCTCCGACCGTGCTCTCAACGGTGACTTCTCCATTCATCAGTTTCGCGAGACGAGCCACAATGCTCAGCCCGAGGCCAGTCCCTTCCTCATCGATTGCTCGCGTGATCCCGGCCTGGCGGAACGGTTGGAAAATCTTCTTTAGTTCGTTCTTTGGAATGCCGCATCCGGTGTCAGTCACTTTGATAAACAACGTGACTTGGCGCTCGTTTAAAGGCTCCTTCTCGCATGAGAGATCGAGGCTGATATTGCCACTGTCGGTGAACTTGAGCGAGTTACTTAACAGGTTGAAGAAAATCTGTCGAATCTTCAGGATATCCAGCATGAGGCAATCGGGAACCTCAACAGCAATGTTCGTGGTGAAGCCGAGGTTCTTTTCGGCGACCTGTTGCGAGAAGAGTAACCGAACCGACTCGATCATCTCGCGGACGGCCACCGGTGCAACAGCCAGCTCCATCTTGCCAGACTCGATTTTCGACAGGTCGAGGATGTCGTTGATCAGCCGCAGGAGCGAGTCGCCACTCGCACGGATGACCCGAAGGTAGTTGGCTCCCTTCGGGCTATCGACAATGCCTTCAAGCAATTCACTGAACCCGAGAATCGCGTTCATGGGTGTCCGAATCTCGTGGCTAACGTTGGCCAGAAATCGACTCTTCTGTCGGTTTGCGTCTTCTGCCTCTTGCTTGGCTCTAACGAGATCTTCTTCCGCTCTCCTCTGATCGGTGATGTCGGTGAAAGAAACCACCGCTCCCATTATTTTATCGCCGCGTAGCTTCGGAACAGACCAATATTCCGCCTGGAAACTGGTACCGTCCTTCCGCCAGAGTAACTCGGTATCGACGTGCGACTCACGTCCTTCGCGATAGGCAATGTAGATCTTGCACTCGCTGTGCGGATAAAATTCCCCCGTCACTCGCGTGTGGTGAATGAGCTCATGCATGTTCTTCCCGATCAGCTCATCGCCGTGAGAATAGCCTAGCAGATCCAGGCACTTCTGGTTGCAGAATGAGCAACTGCCGTCGTTGTCGATGCCATAAATTCCTTCCGCCGTAGAGTTAAGAATGAGTTGGAGACGTTCGTGGCTGTAGTAGGCGTCGTCTCTAGCCTTCTGTTCAGTGACGAGCCGCGCTCGCAGTTGGATCTGAGTGGAGGCGCAAGCGGCGATGTCTTCAATTACTGCGATATCGTCGTTGCTCCAATCATGCACTTTGCTATCGATCACTGCGCAACTTCCGACCACGAAATCATCGGCAGTTCTTAGCGGAATGCCGAGGTAGCTGGCTACGTTGAGATCATTAACGGCCAGATTGTCTCGCAATACTGGGTGGTTTCGAGCGTCCGGCACAGTAAGCCGCTCGCCCGAGTTGACCACATGCTGACAGAACGAGTGAGTGAGCGGGGTTTCCCGGGCGGACGCGTAGGGCTCCGGAAGCCCGTGCGAGCTCATAAAGAACTGCCGGTGGTCATCCACCAGTGTAATAATGGCCACAGGCGCTCCGAGTGCCCGGCAGGCAATGCGTGTCAGGCGGTCGAATGCCTCATCTGCGGGTGCGTCCAGAAGTTGAGTTCCGCAGAGGGCAGCGAGTCGCTCCAAATTATCAACTTCTAGCAAACTGTCTTCATCTTGCATGTGTGGATCATTTCATGCCTATTTAGGACAGACAAGTGCTGAAGCAGCCCTCGGCTAATGCCAGACATGGCTGCAGCCGCGGCAAATGAAGTCGTGCGTTCCCGAGACGAAATCGATGACTTTGTCTGCGACATTCATTGTCGGAGACGATCGCGGTGCCGCCGGGTATTCGACATTGATCGACTCGCAGGAGGGACAGCGGACTGCCTCCGTCGCCAGATTGTTGTCTTCAACCAGTTGAATGGCCATTCTTTCTTTCGGCTCTTGCACATTAACGCAAAAAAGAGTGCCGCCTCCGTTGGCTGACTGTTCGCTTGAGGTGGCTTCGATTTCTGCCGAAGCAAGGGATCCAACAGCCGTCTCAGCCGACTCGTTTGTTTTGTAGCATAGAATTGGTCTCATATGCTGTGAATGATCAGCAGTTACGATGCCAGCGAGGCCGTTTCTAGTTAAAGCCATGACGGTTAATTTGTTACGTCTTGCGCACTAGAACGGGCACATTGTTAATTCATGCAATATGCAATTCGTTGCCCCGACTGTATCTACGCAAAATGCATTAACAGATCGAACTCTGCGCCCGGATGTTCGTTCGTCCGATCTACGATATGGGCATGACCAATGTGGTGGCCACAGGCGGCGGCGGTGGGCATGGGAATGAGTGCTCGCGGTGCCGTGGAGCTAATTATCGCGGACATCGCACTGCGCGCAGCGCAGGACTCTTCACTAAGCCCGCCCCCGTTCCACCGATCATCGCATCCCTCTTTTCAGCGGTCGTGATCATGCCTGTGAAGAAGAGACCTGCGAGAAAGGCTCCAAGGATAAAGTGAAGGTGAAACATTTCCGCCAGCACTGAGAATCCGAGGCCGCAGACGAGCAGGAAACTGAATTCCATTTCCTCTATGAGTGCCCTTTTGAATAATCGAGCGACTCTTGGGAAGACGAACCAACCGATGCTACCAGCGAAGCGGGAAGTTCGATGTGGAGCGCACGCACCGTCTGTTCGACGGCGCGCTCGGTGAGTTCATCGATTGTCATCGCGGCTTCGGCGTCGCAACGGGAGGAAAGAATGACGAGCCGAGGCATGAGGGTCGATAGCTCGTTCATGAGCAATTTCACGTCTCGCATGTGCGACCACGCCATCCCGGCGAGAAGTTCGTCGCGCACTCCAATTCCTGCGGAATGCAGCATGTTGTAATGGATGAACGACTGCGCTAAGTCGACATAGAGGTCAGCAACCTGGCTTGCCCGGTCGGGGAGCGTGGGCGGCCTCGGTTACCACGTCTTCCAGGACATCTGTCGTCATATTGGCACTGACTTCGGTCGACGTTTCGATCGCTTCCTTTGCCTCCTCAGGTAAGTCCTCTTCATGTTCTGGTGCGAGCAGTCGATCGCCGTCGAGATCGCTGATGTGCCTCACTTGCAACTTCTTTGCCCGGATCAATGTTTCGCGGTAGGGTTCCAGTCGCTCGTCCCGCACTTCGGCGAGCTGAGCTTTGATGGACGACAAAGTTTGGAGATGTTCGGCCATCAAGACGCCGAGCAATCGCTCGATCAGAAGCGCTGCGCCCGGCGGATTCTGGGTTACTTTTGCGGCATTCATGATATACCATTTTAATGCATATCGCGTGCCAGTCGCAGAATCCCTTCGAGAATCGGCAGTAGCTCGAATCGGGCTTCGATCGCAGTGCATTCTGCATTCACCTCAACTCAAGAGATCTTGCAAAGCACATGAAGACCTGCGTCTAGTAGAGGTCACATGAAAACGAAAATTGTAAAATCCATAGTCCTTGGCGTCCTCGGCGCCTCGTTGATAACAGGAGGACTTTCCTCTTGTTCGACCACCGAAGGCTTCGGTCGCGATCTCCAGAAGTTGGGGTCGGGGATAGAGGAAGAGGCGCAAGAACATCTCTAAGCCAGCTTCACTTAGCTAACCAAGAAACTTACGAACTATGAAAATGAAACGCCTGATTTTGACAACCTTTGGCACAGCTGTCGTGCTTGCGATGGCAGCCTGTGAGAAGAAGACCGAGACCGAACGCGCCCTGGATGACCTAGGTGACAAAGTGGACGAACTCGGCGAGAAAGTGCACGATGGCTTGGACGATGCGGCTGACGCTCGCCCCGGTGAAAAGATCCGCGACGCGGCCGAGGACTTGAAAGACAATGCCGAAGATGCGGTCGATGATCTAAAGTCGCCTGTAGAAGTTGACGAAGAGGGACTCGGCGACGGCTTACGCAAGATCGGCTCCGGGCTGAAGGATGTCGCCCGTGAGGTGGCCACCGAAACTGGCGGAGCAATCAAGAAAGCCGGCGAGAAGATCGAAGAAAAGGCCAATGAGGCGCAACGAAATCTCAAATAACCGAGGCTTAACCACGAAATTCTAGCCATAGATCAGGAGCGCTCCTTTCCCCGAACAAACTTCGGGCAGGAGGAGCGCTTTTGACCGTATTGATATCTCTTATCGGGACGATGTCTCAGCTTCTTTCAGGTGGGGACGACATGCAAAAGAACAAGAATGCGTTTCTCGATGGGACTAGGGAAGATCATACTGACGTGATCAAGGGCAGGGAGGTGTTCTCCGGAGAGAGGAGGCTCTCGATGGGCGACCGCTCCCTCATTGCGGAGCGTTTGATCGTGGCGGCCAATACGCTGCCGGTCCGATTGCGGATCAGCTGGCCAAAGTAGCCGCCCGTATTCTCATGGGAGAGAAATGTTGCCGGATGGACTACCGCGTCGTCCCACCAACATGTTATACTCTAACCAAATACGCATTGCTCACTGTTAGCTATCGAGAAGAAAAGAGCCCCCGGCAAATCTGAGCAATCGGCGCGGCGTTTGCTCAACTCTGGCGGGGGCAGGTTGTTTTCCGGGACTAACGCTAAATCAGACCGTCTTCTGCAAAGCGTTCAGTGCCAGGACATGCTCGTTTACCCGGGGCAGAAGATCGCTTCGGATCATTTCCTTGCAGGTGGGCATGACCTCGTTGTCTTCGATCGCGCTCCGAAATTCAGACTGCCCATGCTCCTCACCCTGAATGAGGGATTCCACAGCTGCGTTTTCTCCGCAGAGATTTGCAGCAGCCTGCACGGCATTAGCAAAAGTTCCCCATGCCCCCGAGTCTTCAGCGGGCGTCCCTCACTTGTTCTCCTGCTCAAGCATTCGTACGGTAGAATTCAAGATAGCAGGGGATGGCGCATTCAGGATTTCGCATCGTGCCACTCAATTTTTAAACCGAGAACCGAGATACCGCACTTCAGTTCAGTATCAAAGAGCTCATACGGAAAACGCGTGATGCACTCCAAGGAGATCACGCTGTACGCTTTTCGATCCACGGCGAGGTTTTCACGTAGTGGAAAGCATGATAGTGGTGTGCGACGCCCTCTCCTAAAGTTCCGCACTGATGAGCTCAGCTTCAGAATCATTGTCGTCCAGCTTGGTGGTTTTAAACCAAGGAGCAGGCACGGTCGTAGGCTCGTCGATCTCCCGCGTCATCGAGCAGGTAGTGAGTGGATTCAAACGCGCTGGAATTGAGCCACCTGAGATAAAAGCCTGTGCCCCTCACAAGATAGAGGCCGCATTGAGAGAGGCGGCCAGGTCTGGCATAGAGCGGGTGTTTGTAGGTGGAGGAGATGGAACGGTAGCCACGGCGGCGACGATCTTTCGGGGGACGACAACCGCTCTCGGAGTGTTGCCTATGGGTACTTTCAATCTTGTAGCCCGCGATCTCAGCATACCTCTGGAACTTGAGGAAGCAGCCACCGCGCTCGCGCTCGGAGAAGTTGATGCGATCGATGTTGCCTCGGTCAATGGCCAAACTTACCTGTGCGTCTGCGTGCTCGGTTTCTACCCGAACATTGCCTTCAAGCGGAAAGAATACCGTGGCCTGCCCTGGTGGCGAAAAGCGATAGGCATAGCGTACGCCATGCTGCGATCATTCCACGACTATCCAGCCCTACTCGTCACTGCGGTTATCGATGGAGAGCAAACCAAGTTTAAGTCGCGCTTTGTGGCGGTTTCCAACAACGCTTATGTAGACGAGCCTGGCCTGATTCCTACGAAAGACGGGCTCGCCGAAGGGGAGCTCGGTCTCTACGTATCGGATCACAGAACGACTCTCCAACTCTTGCACGGCAGCCTGGCGTTCATAGGTGGCTCGATCACTGGGGATCCGTGTTTAAAGCTACACCGATGCGGCTACCTGATGATTGATGCAAAGCGAAAATTACGTGTAATGCTCGACGGCGAGATCTTGAGACTTCCAGCGCCTCTCGCTTTCGAAAGCCATCCACAGAGTTTGCGTGTGATCCGCCCGAGTGGAGAGGGAG
>JBNMNB010000160.1:0-18304 GCA_051270635.1 Verrucomicrobiales bacterium
TCAGTAGAAAGGGGTTTTGCATGTTCTATCCTTGAGGATCTCGGCGCTTGGCCTACGCATATTTTGTGCATATCATTGCGAGAGTTGCGCTTCGATAGCCGATACGCGGTTTACCACCTCGATCAGGCTATCCGGAACGATCGAGATAGAATCGATCCCTTCGCGGATGAGGAATTCTGCGAAATCCGGGTCGCTCGCTGCTTGGCCGCAGATGCCGACCTTGCGTCCAGCTGCATGCGCATCGCGGATCAAGCATCGGATTGATTCGGTGACGGCGGCATTTTTCTCGTCGAAGATCGCACTCAGTTTCGCGGAGTCCCGATCGATGCCGAGTGTCAGTTGAGTAAGGTCGTTCGATCCTATCGAAAATCCGTCGAAGCGCTCCGCGAATTGCGTGGCAAGGATGATGTTGCTGGGGATCTCGGCCATGACGTAGACCTCCAGCCCCTCCTCGCCGCGCTTCAATCCTTGAGACTCCATGATTTCGAGCACCTGATCGGCCTCATCCAGGGTTCGGCAGAACGGGATCATCACGATAATGTTGTCCAGCCCTAGCTTTGTTCGCGCCCGACGGATCGCCTGGCATTCGAGTTCGAAGCCGGGTCGGTAGTCGTCACTGTAATAGCGCGACGCGCCGCGGAAGCCGATCATCGGATTCTCTTCCTTTTCCTCAAACTGTTCACCTCCGATCAGTTTGGCATACTCGTTTGTTTTGAAATCGCTCATCCGGACGATCACCGGATTGGGATAGCGCGAGGCCGCGATGTGACCGATGCTCATCGAAAGCTGATCGATGAAATAGTCGCTCGGTTCCGGGTAGTTGGCTGTCATCCGGGCGACTTTTGCGCGGATGGCGTCGTCGTCAATGGAGTCGAACCGCGCAAGAGCCATCGGGTGAATTCGGATCACATTGTTTATGATGAATTCCATCCGGGCTAGTCCGATGCCGTCGCAGGGCAATCGCCACCAGCGGTCGGCGGCATCGGGACTGGCGATGTTGAGCATCACTTTCGTTTGCGTTTTAGGGAGATCGGCGAGATCGATTTCGGTGTCTTCGTAGGGGAGTATCCGCCGGTAGACCTTTCCCGTCTCGCCTTCTGCACAACTGATGGTGATCTCCTGGTCTTTGAAAAGAACGTGGGTGGCCGTTCCCGTCCCGATGACAGCTGGAATTCCCAACTCGCGACTGACGATGGCGGCATGGCTGGTGCGACCGCCTTGATCTGTGACAATGCCAGCTGCACGCTTCATGAGCGGCACCCAATCTGGATCCGTTGATGCCGCGACGAGTATCTGACCGTCCTTGAGCTTATCCCCTTCGGTCACTCTCCTGAGGATACAGACTGTTCCCGCCGCAATGGTGTTGCCGACCGCGTTCCCTTCGAGGATCAGTTTCGGATTGGCCTCCTTGAGACGTGAGATCTTGAAGCCGGGCGCGATTATTTCTGACTGCACCGTTTCGGGGCGTGCCTGCACGATAAAGCACTCCCCAGTGATCCCATCGACCGCCCACTCGATGTCCATCGGCTTCTTGTAGTGCTTCTCGATAACGCTCGCCCACCGTGCGAGTTCGAGGATCTGCTCGTCGTCGAGCACGAACTTCCCCCGCAAGTGCAGTGGAGTGTTCACCGTTTGAACACGCGCTCCGAATCGATCGCCATAGACCATTTTCGATTCCTTTGAACCGATGCGCTTTTCGACAATCGAATCAAAACCAGCCTGTAGCGTCGGTTTGAAGACGCGGTACTCGTCCGGGGTTACCATGCCCTTGACGACCGTTTCCCCGAGGCCGTAGGCGGCATTGATTACGATCGTATTGGGATTGCCGTTCTCGGTATCGAGGGTGAACATGACACCAGCAGCCGCTTTGTCGGAACGAACCATCCGCTGGACGCAGACGGAGAGCGCGATCGACATGTGATCAAACCCCTTTCTCTCGCGGTAAGCAATCGCCCGCTCGGTGAAGAGCGAGGCGAAACAGCGCAGGACGGAATGCAGGAGATCTTCAGAACCGTGCACCGCGAGGAAACTCTCATGTTGCCCTGCAAAACTTGCGCCTGGAAGATCTTCTGCTGTGGCACTACTGCGGACCGCAACATCGACTTCCCCGTCCAGTCCTGAGCGCTGGCATAGCTCGGAATACGCTTCGGTGATTGATGAGTGGAGTGCGGGCGGGAATGTTCCATTCACGATTGCAGTTCGGATTCGCCGCTCGGTCTCGCCAATCATCGCAACGCCGCTCTCCTTGCGCTCTAGTTCCGAGCGGATCAGCGGCTGAAGTTTGTTGAATTCGATGAACTCACGATAGGCATCTGCGGTGATGGCGAACCCGGTTGGAATCTTGATGTCCTTCTCTTTCAGATTCCGGATCATCTCCCCGAGTGACGCGGTCTTTCCACCGACGATCGCGATGTCGTCGATAGTCAACGTTTCCAACCAAAGGACACGGTCGATCGGGAGATCTGGCTCGGTTTCCGATGGAGTTGCAGGCTCGGAGGTGGTTTTCATGGATGAAAGATATGGGCGTTCCGATCGGTCATCTGCGCAGGAATTGTCGAGGGCGCTCCGGGAATTGATCGCCGGATCATTTGTGACAATCTTCCTGCCACGAGTGGTAATAGACTTGCCACCAGCACCAGTCCCCAACCGTTTGTCCCGATCTGCACGAGACCCATTACTAAGGCGAGGGGAGTGAAGAAATATGCCGCCGAGAGCAGCGCGATGCAGATCAAAAGTGCTCCCCAGACGTAGCGGTTGCGCGTCACCTCCCACCCGGTTCCCATGTTGAAAACGTGGAACAACTGGGCGAATGCCAGAACGAGAAAGGCCACGGAAATGCACTGCGATTCGTCAAATCCGAGGCTGCGCGCCGCAAACTGATGAGAGGTCAGAACGGCTGACGCAAGCAACAGGCTGAACCCAACGATTTGCAACCAGTCACGGCGGCGCAAGATGGGTTCGCCGGATGGCCTGGGTCGATGTTTCATTACCGCAGGGTCGCCAGTCCCGGCACCCAGGGCGAGCGCTGGGAATACGTCGGTAACTAGATTGAGAAAGAGAATTTGGAGGGGGAGGATTGGGATGCCGGTCGCGAGGGCGGCGCCGATTCCGACGACTAGGATTTCGCTGAGATTGCATGACATCAGGTAGACGACGAACTTACGAATGTTGGCGAAGATGACACGTCCCTGGAAGATGGCTTCGACGATCGAAGAGAACCGATCATCGCGGAGGATCATGTCTGCCGTTTCCTTTGCGACCTCTGTTCCCCGCACTCCCATGGCGATGCCAATGTCGGCCTGCTTCAATGCGGGCGCGTCGTTTACTCCGTCACCAGTCATTGCCACAATCGATCCGCTGTTCTGGTACAGCTTGACCAGATCGAGCTTCTGTCGGGGCGACACCCGGCAGAATATCGACGCGTCCAGCAGGCGATCCCGGGTGCTTTCGTCGAGCGCCTCGACTTCAGAGAACTCTCCCGACTCGATGACGATCATCTGATCTTCATCGCCGACGAGACCGACCCGCTGCGCAATATTTTTGGCTGTGGGTGCCTGATCTCCTGTCATCATGACCACGCGTATTCCCGCCGTTCTGCAGGCATTGAGCGCCGGAGCAATTTCATCGCGAGGTGGATCCAACACTCCAACTAAGCCGAGGAAAGTCAGCCCGGCATAAGGTGGTTCGTCCTCGTTCCCAGTTGTTTTTTGTGCCACGGCGATGACCCGCAGCCCGCCCGCAGCCATTGTCTCGTTCTGTTCTAGCCAGCGGGTTTGGTCGTTTTCACTAAGATTTGCACACGCCGCGATGACCGGCTCGGCCGCGCCTTTCACTGCGACGAGCCAGAGCCCGTTTGAGGTGCTATGGCGGGTCGCCATCATTTTGATATCGGAATCGAACGCCGTCTCGGATTCTCTCGGGAGTTCCTTCAGCAGACGCGATCGGTCGATTGCCGCCAGATCTGCACCTACGAGCAGAGCCACTTCCAGTGGATCGCCCATCCTGCCGCCGTCGATGGATGCGTTGTTGCAAAGCGACGCGACTGACAGTGCCGCCAGAAGGCCTCCATCTTCATCTGCAGTCACTTTCGAATGAGTCTCGTCTGCCAGTTTAGCGAAGAATCCGCGATCCGTGAGTTCGATGTCGCTTCCCGGTAGAGCCAGCCGTACGAGCGTCATCTCATTCTGGGTCAAGGTGCCGGTTTTGTCGGTGCAGATGATGCCGGTCGCACCAAGAGTTTCCACTGCCGAGAGCCGATTGATGAGAGCATTGTGCTTCGCCATCCGCCACATGCCCCGTGCTAATGCAATGGTCGCAACAATGGGCAAGCCTTCGGGAATGGCGGCCACCGCAAGGGCGAGTCCCGTCTGAATCATGAGATAGGTGTCTTTGCCAGCGGAGATGCCCAACAAGACGGTCAGGATGGTGACCGCAACGGTCACCCCGATAAGTCGGCTCCCGAGCCGATCAAGTTGCTTGTCCAACGGGCTGTTCTGATCGTCTGCTTCGGACACCAAGGTGCTGATCTGACCGATCTCTGTGTTCGCGCCGGTGTCGGTGACGATTCCC
The DNA here is from genome assembly GCA_051270635.1 of Verrucomicrobiales bacterium. Taxonomy (GTDB): domain Bacteria; phylum Verrucomicrobiota; class Verrucomicrobiia; order Verrucomicrobiales; family DEV007; genus JAGROY01. Next base: position 4,570 of record JBNMNB010000160.1, read on the forward strand.
ACCGCCGTTCCCCGCGTGACCGGCGTCGCCTTATATGCCATACTCGATCGTTCTGCCAAAGGCATTGCCAAGGCAACCTCGTCTGCCTTCTTCTCGACAGGGACTGACTCGCCAGTGAGCGAAGATTCATCGATCTGTAGCCGCGAGGTCTCGAGCAATCGGAGATCCGCTGGGACGATGTCGCCGGCATCGAGGATGACGATATCGCCAGGGACAATCTGCTTAGCGCTCATGCGGACAAGCCCGCCGTCCCGCCTGACCGTCGCCATGACATCGGTGAGGCGACGGAGAGCATCCATAGATCGCACCGCTTTTAACTCGGTGACGAAACCAATCAGGGCGTTAATTAGCAGCACCGCGATGATTGCCGCGCATTCGATCCAGTCGCTGAAGATGCCCGACAAGATGGCTGCCGCGACGAGGATCCAGACGACGAGACTTTGGAATTGTCCGGCCAAGAGCGACAACCACGGGTTTCCCGCTGTCTTTCTGCTGGCGTTCGCTCCGTACATTTCAAGGCGCTCCGCAACCTGTCTCTCATTGAGGCCGACGGCAGTATCTGCGATCCCCAGATTCGCGACGACTTCGCTTGCAGGAGTACACCAAGGCGTCTTGTTGAGGTCAATCATCGCTTCATGGTTACCCTGTGGAGCTTGGATGGCTTCGCGTTTGTTGCTGTGCCGAGGGTTCATCTTGTGGCCAGTGGATCCGGCAAGAAACGGTCAGCTCTGGCAACCACTGCCATCGAAAAGCTTAACGGTGTCGTCCGCCACGGGTTTGCGGAGGTCAAAGAAGATGGAAACGCTTGAGAGACTTCGCCATCGGATCGACACGACAACTGAGATGCAATCGGTAGTGCGAACGAAAAAGAGTTTGGCTGGCTGAAATATCGCGCCTTCGCGGAGTATCTCGCGGCGGAACACGCTGCAAAGCTCGCGGCGATGCAGGCGGCCGAAAAGAACTTTGAGGAATGTCTCGCTACCCTGCAGTTAAGTTTCCACCAGCACCGACAAGCGACCATCACCGAAGAATTGCTCGATGTGATTTCTGGATTTGAAGTGCTGAAATAACTGCTTTCGTCGGCAACAAGTTCCGCGATGCCATGGACAACCTGCGCACGGCAACGGTGTCGGCTTGCGAGGATCGTTTCCCAATGAAACGATCCAACTTCCACTTGGTGCTACTCGCCACAATTGCCTGCGCGGCGACGAGTTGTGCGCCTTCCAAGCCGGACTCGGTAGCTGCCGTAGAGTTCTCCAAAGATATCAAGCCACTGTTGGTGGCCAATTGCCTTCCATGTCACCACTCAGAGACCTTGTTTGGCAGATTCAATCTTGAAACACGAGATTTGGCATTTCGAGCCTCGGAGAGCGGCACTCCCATTGTCCCAGGGAATCCCAACGCGAGTCTGCTCTATACGAAGACAGATGGCCAGCATGGCGAACAGGCGGACGTGATGCCCGCAGACGGCGTGCTATTGAACGAGATCCAGCGCGATTGGCTTCGGCGCTGGATTAAAGAGGGCGCCAAATGGCCAGTAGGCGCAGAGGGAAAACTGACTCCATTGAAAATCGAACCTGGAGAAGCCTGAAAAGCACAATGGCGGAAACGGGCAAACCAACATCCAACATCCGCGAGGCACAGTTCCAACCGCAATTCTAAACTCCCAGATCATGAACGACGACAAGTGGCACTTCTACCAAGACAAGAAAAGGGAATGGCGATGGAAACGCGTTGCCCGAAATGGGCGAATCGTCGGTTCCTCGTCCGAGGGCTACAAGAACCGCAGCGATTGCATCGACAATGCACGGAGAAACGGATGTGACGAAGTGGCGGAAGCAGCAGCGGCGACCGAAAGCTGACGGCCACGCCAGATCGGCTGTTCGGCATTTCGTTTGATCCGCATCCGCCCGGTCTCCGATGGGGCGAGCACCGCTCCACGAGGCAAGCCACGCTATTACCGAGCAGATGGAGCAATTGATCCCAGAACCGCAGCAGAGAAAGAGCAGGTTCCGCATCCCGTTTTTTGGCGAAAACTAACCCACCAATTGCATTGCAACTCTTCGACGGACAACTCCTTGCAGGAATCATCAGTGATGGTGATAATGAAATCGACGATGCGAATCAATTGGCGTGTCGTCGGCTGGTTGCGGAAGCCCACAAACTCAATGCCAGCGATATCCACATCGATCCGCTTCTCGACGGGTTCGTAGTCCGGCTGCGAATTGACGGTGTGCTCAAAGAGCTCGGTCGCCTCGATCGCGAGACGGGCATCCGGTTTATCAATCAACTGAAGGTCGAAGTCGGAATTTCGCCCGGCCCCATCTTTCTACCCAAGGGGTCGCGTCACAAATATGTTTTTGATAGTCACGAACTCGATATGCGGATCACCCTGGTGCCATGCATCAGCGGTGAAAAGGTCGCTGTGCGGATGCTGGAGCCGGATCGGGTCGAGCATCGTATCGAAGACCTCGGCGTTAGCAGCGAGGGGCTGCGGCATTTTCGCGACTGGCTTGGCGGATTGAACGGGATGTTCCTCGTGTCCGGAGCCACCAGCAGCGGAAAGACGACGACGCTCTATGCCTTGCTCCACGAGCTGGCGGAGCGCGACCAGCATGTCCTCACCATCGAAGATCCCGTGGAGTACGAAATCGACGGCATCAATCAGATCCAAGTGGATCCCATCCACGGATTGGACTTTGCGACGGGATTGAAATCGATGCTGCGACTCGACCCCGATTACATGATGGTCGGTGAGCTTCGCGATGCAGAAGCCGCAGCCGTGGCAGCACGCGCCGCGACAAGCGGTCAAGTTCTCCTGAGCACGGTGCACGCCCGGGATGCCGTTAGCACGATAACAGCGTTGCGCAATTTTGGAATGAGCGGCAACCAGATCGCCGTGACGGTAGCCGTCATCGTGAACCAGCGCCTCGTCCGCAAGCTCTGCTCGCATTGTCGGGTCAAAGAAGCTATTCCTGACGACGAGCGCGACTGGCTGGTTGAACGGGGTGTGAGTCCCCAGAGCGGAGTGTGGACTGCCAGCGGGTGCAAACACTGCCTGAATATCGGCTACTCCGGGCGTACCGGGATCTTCGAGATCTGGCGCTTGAATACTGCCGACTACGATATGCTTCTCGCAGGTGCCGACGAGCGCAACCTCCGCCGCAAGCTTGCCCAGAGTCATCACCAATCCCTCGTGCTGGACGCGTGGAAAAAGGTTCAGTCGGGTGTCACTTCAATCGCTGAGATTCGGAATGCAACGGGCGCGCTGAGGGCGGATGACTGGATAATTCCAGGTTAGGGTTGGCGCAAAACTTGCCTAGAATTCACCAACAGGAGCGGAGCGGAAGGACGAGAAAAGCCGTTTGCTTCAGGAATGATCAAACGGATTCTCGTTCCCCTGGATCGCTCCCGCTACACAGACGCGGCGGTCGAAACGGCCTGTGCGGTTGCTGCAGCGAACCACGCGGAGATTGAAGGGATAGTGGTTTCTCCGGTGCTTGCCACAACTGAAACTGAGAAGTTGCGTGATGGGCTCCTGGCTTCGTTTCGCGCAACCTGCGATTCCCACAGTGTCAGGCATCAGCAATCAAGAAATAATGGACTGCCTTCGTCGGAGATACTTTCCACGGCGCGAATGTTCGATCTGATCGTCATGGGACTGCGGACGCACTACCATCTCGCCAATCCAGACACAGAGGGCAATGCCCTGACCAGCCTTCTCTCCGCGACCTCGACGCCGATCCTTGCTGTACCACCCGGTGATCCTGTTCCACTCGAAAGCATTCTCGTTGCGTACGACGGAAGTGTGCCAGCAGCTCGAGCCCTTCGTGAATTTACCCGTATCGCCCATCAGCTAGACGATCCGGAAGTGACTGTCGTCTGTTGCGACCCGGTTCAAAAGGATTCGGAGGCGCTGGTAGCCGAAGCCAAGGCCTACCTGAAGGCCTACAGCTTTGGAAGAGTTGAAACAGCGACGTGCCAAGGGGGGCTCCGCGAGTTCGTTACAGAGAACTATCTCGGCGATGCGGACCTTGTCGTGGCGGGCTTCCACGCCAAATCCACCGTGCGGGAATTCTTCGTAGGGAGCTTTACGAAATCACTGATCGAACAGGGACGAACCGCCTTGCTCCTCGCTCACTAGAACCATGGAAATTGCGGAGAAACGGCTTAGCAATCCATGGGCTGGTCGCCCGGCTCTTCGCTGGATTGCGATCAGCTCCGTCGCCGCTGGATCGATGGTCATCTTTCTGCGCACGGTGTTCTCCGAAGAGCGCGTCCTCACGCTCATCGAGTGGGTCGGCCGACAAGGGGCGCTCGCGCCGGTGCTCTTCGTGATTGTCCAAAGCGTTTTCGTGGTGACTCTGGCCCCCGGATTCTTGCTCAGTTTTGCGGCCGGTTTCCTCTTCGGGTTCTGGGTTGGATTGTGCAGCGTCTGGACGGGGACAGCGTTGGGATCGGTTCTCGCCTTCGCACTGGCTCCTCTCGTATTTCGCGGCAAGAGCGACCGCATCTCCGAGCGGTTTCCCGCGATCAAGAGACTCGATCACGGGTTTTCTCAAGATGGCTGGAAGTTTGTGATGTTGCGCTGCCTCGTGCCATTTTTTCCATTCAAATTGTCGAACTATGCCCTGGGTCTGACCAGAGTTGGCATCGGTCAATTCACAGTCGGCACAGCTCTAGGGATCATTCCCATCGGAGCCTTCAACGTCTACCTGGGCTCTGTTTCCGCTGATCTCTCAACACTTGGAGCGGACAAGACGCACGCGCCGGGTGGTTGGGTGGCGATTGTTCTCGGAGGGCTGGCGATCATCGCAACGCTCATCTTTGTCACCCGCCGCGCCCAGGCGATTCTACGAATGCCAACCGAAGGGGAGGAGACGCCATGTGGCTGAAATGGCTCCCTTGGAAAATCGTCATCAGCAGGATGGCAAAGGCGCACGGCTTTCTCGATCCGATGCCATTGGTGACGCGTCTCCGCGCCTTCGCGCAGCCGTCGGAGGTGGCCGAACCGATCGAGCTCCTTCGCGCCGGGGTGGTTATGCACGCCCGTGGACTTATCAACAGCAGAGTCATCCAGCACAATCTCGATTGGGTCTGGCCTTTTTGGATTGAGTCGCAGTTCGATCCATCGAATGAAGCGTTCGTCCCCCGCGCGTTCTCACTCACGCATATCAATCTCACACACCGTAACTGGACAGCAGTCGGCTTCCCCGATATCGATGCTCTCCCCTTGGTCGATCCCCGTGGACTCGTGACGCCGCACTACGACGGTTGGTCGATCGATGCATGGATTGTGCCCGAGCAGGGACAGCCACTCTATCCGTCGCGTGCGAAGGATCACGAGTGCGAGCAAGCACTGCTCTTGGAAGATGGGTTGATCGCCAGGACGCGAATCACTCGCGAAGCGCTAGAACTACAGAGCGAGGTTTGGGTCGATTCCGATGGGATCTGCCATGTACGGTATCGCGCCACTTCACCGGGAGCAGCGAATCTCGTGATCACTCTGCGACCTTACAATCCGGAGGGCATCTCGTTTCTGCACTCCGTTTCACTAGATCAGACGCGGACAAAATGGCATACTGATGGCGACCGGGAAATCCGCTTCAGCGAGTCGCCGCACACGCACCATATCTCGAACTACGATAGAGGGGACATTGCGATCCATCTCAATGATCTCACCGACGAGAGAAAAGGGGAGTGCAAAGTCGGCATGGCCACGGCGGCAGCATTGTTCACGATTCCTTCCAACATTCCTATTGAGCTGGAGATCAACATTCCGCTCACAGCGAAGAAAAAGCCAGCCGTAGTCGGGGGGTGGAACGCGGCACTTTCCAGCGCGGCCAGGCTCCGGGTGCCAGATGCAGCCCTGCAGAAGCTTTACGACGAGGCGCAGCGCACAGTCGTTCTCTGTTCGCCGGACGATGCCTTCCCCGGAACGTTCACCTACAAACGCTTCTGGTTTCGGGACGCCGCCTACATGGTCTACTCGCTCCTTCAGGCAGGGCTCATCGATCGCGCTGAGCGAGCAATCACCAATTTTTTCGAAAGGCAGAATCACGGCGGCTACTTTCACTCGCAGGACGGTGAGTGGGACTCCAACGGGCAGGCGCTCTGGGCGATGGAGCAACTCTGCCGCTTCAAAGGCACATCGCCTCCAGAGGAATGGACGAAGGCGATCGTAAACGGGGCGAGTTGGATCGCACGAAAACGCATTCGCGATGCGGATGGAAAACCATATCAGGGATTGCTGCCCGCGGGTTTCAGCGCGGAGCATCTGGGACCGAATGACTACTACTACTGGGATGACTTCTGGAGCGTGTCGGGTCTCCGTTCCGCCGCGCGCATGCTTGAGGATCTGGGGAAGAGTGATGAAAGCGCGATCTGCGAGGCGGAGGCCGCAGATCTGCTACGGGCAACGCGGCAGAGCCTCGAACTCGCCTATGGCCGACTGAGATCGCGTTCGATGCCAGCGGCTCCAGATCGACGGTTAGACGCCGGAGCAATCGGGTCGATCGTCGCCGGTTATCCGTTGCAGATCGAGGCACCAGCAAGTCCTGAGCTTTTGGCCACGGTCGAGTTCTTGCTCGAGCACTGCTCATATGAGGGAGCCTTCTTCCAGGACATGGTGCACTCGGGCGTGAATCCATACCTCACGCTGCACCTCGCCCAGATATTGATGCGGGCGGGTGACGTACGCTATTTGGAATTGCGCAACTCCGTCGCGGTACTTGCGACATCGACCGGGCAATGGCCTGAGGCGATCCATCCACGCACTGGCGGAGGTTGCATGGGCGATGGGCAACACGCCTGGGCGGCGGCCGAATGGATCAGTATGATGCGTCACAGCTTCGTCAGAGAAGAGGGGGACGGGCTCGTCCTCGGCAGTGGCATTGATCCAAGTTGGCAGGAATCGGGCGAAGTGTTCGGCATCTCCGACGCGCCAACCCATTTTGGTAAACTCGATCTTCACTTCGAACCGTCAGGCGAATCTCTGCGGGTTTCTTGGCACGGCAGATGGCACAAGGAACCGGCGAAGATCACTCTAGCGCTTCCCGGTCAGCCGGTGCGCCATCTCGATAGAACGGTCGGCACTCTGGAACTCAACCCAAATCTTGCAGGCGTGTGAAAGTCGTCTTTTTCACCAACACATTCACTCCGCACGTCGGTGGAGTCGCACGGTCGATCGCTGCCTTCACCAGTGAACTCCGCAATCAGGGAGTCGAAGTGCTCACGGTGGCGCCGACATTCGATGACATGCCGGAAACCGAACAGAATGTCGTCCGCGTCCCGGCGGCGCAGAGATTCAATGGGAGCGATTTTTCCGTTGCCTATCCGCTGACTGGCGTCGTGCGCAGCGCCATCGATGAGTTTCAACCCGATGTGATCCATTCGCACCATCCGTTTATTCTGGGAGCGACCGCCTACTGCATTGCCCGGACAATCGGAACGCCACTCGTCTTCACGCACCACACGATGTACGAGCAGTACACCCATTACGTTCCTGGGGATTCGCCAGCGATGAAGCAATTCGCAGTGCAGTTGGGAACGTGCTACGCAAACATGTGCCAGCACGTCATCGCGCCGAGCGAAAGCATCCGCGATGTGCTCTATCGCCGAGGCGTCACAACGCCGGTCTCGGTGGTTCCGACTGGCGTGAACTGCGCAACGTTCGCAGAGGGCAGCGGCAGTGGGTTCCGGCAGATCTTTGGAATTCCAGAAGATTCGTTTGTCGTTGGGCACGTCGGACGGCTTGCCCTTGAGAAAAACTTGGAATTCCTCGGTCGTTCGGTGGCGGTATATCTCACTGAGAATCCGACCGCTCATTTCCTGCTTGTTGGGGACGGACCGTACTCGGAGACGTTGCTGGGTGACCTGCACGCAGCCGGCTTGCAGGATCGCGTCCATGCGCCGGGAAGCTTGAGTGGCCGATTTCTCACCAGCGCTTATCGCGCCATGGATGCGTTCGCTTTTGCCTCCCACAGTGAAACACAAGGAATGGTGCTCACCGAAGCGATGGCCGCAGGCGTGCCCGTCGTTGCCGTGGATGCGCCGGGAGTAAGGGAAGTGGTGAGATCGGGTGAGAACGGCATCGCTTTGCCGCACGACTCTGTCCCGGATTTCGTCAGCGCACTCTGGCAGCTTGCTGGCAAACCGCGTGGCCATCTTGCTGCCGGATGCGCGGCGACGGCGGAGTCCTATAGTATCCAGAACTCGACCCGAAAGCTGGTCGCGATTTACGAGCAGCTCTGCCAGGAAGAGCACACGCATCACCACCACCACGACCACACGATGTGGGAGCGCACGATGCGTCTCGTCGAAGCGGAGTGGGACTTGGTCAAAGGAGTTGCTGGCGCTGCGGGTGACACGTTTTTCGAATTTACATCAGAATGATCCAGAGAGTCGAGAGCCTGTTCCGACGCATTTACCGATGGGTGAGCCGCAGCGAATGGGCAGTGCGGATTTTGCGCTTGCCGCTCGATGGCGAAGATCTCTCCGCGAAGCCAGGACTCATTATGATTCAGATCGATGGTCTCGGGCGCGACCAATTTGAGGCTGCCATCGAGCGAGGACGCATGCCCTTTCTCAAGAGCCTGATCGAGAAAGAGCACTACCACACCCACAGCTGGTACTCGGGCTTGCCTTCATCGACACCGGCCGTGCAGGGGGAGCTTTTCTATGGCGTGCGGACGGCTGTGCCAGCATTCCAGTTTGTTGACGAGAAAACTGGCGAACTCCGCGTCATGCTCGACCAGGCGGTGGCCGCCAAAGTTGAGCAGGGACTCTCCTCCCAGAGTGAAGGGTTGCTGACAAATGGGAGCAGCTATTCGAACGTCTACACCGGTGGCGCAGAAGAATCGCATTTCTGTTCCTCCTCGATGGGCTGGGCAAACTTTCTCCGGAACAACGCCAACCCACTGCGCATCGTTTTGATCGCTCTCCTGAATTTACCGAGCATGTTGCGCGTTCTCTCCCTGTTGTGCGTGGAGACTGTCCTTGCGGTGGTCGATACGTTTCGCGGCATTGCCTCGGACTACAATCTGGTGAAGGAAATGCGCTTCGTACCCATGCGAGTAGGGATTTGCATCCTTTTGCGTGAGCTGATTGGGATCTCGGTCAAGATGGATATTGTTCGTGGCTTTGAGGTGATCCATGCGAACTTGCTGGGGTATGACGAACAGGCACACCGGAGGGGACCGGATTCGCGCTTCGCCCACTGGTCGCTCAAAGGGATCGATGCATCAATTGCTCGCATCGCAGCCAAGGCGAAGCACAGCCGGTTCCGCCACTACGACATCTGGATTTACAGCGATCACGGGCAGGAGAGAGTGACGCCCTATCTATTACTCGCTGGGCGAACGATCGAGGAATCGATTGCTAAGGCGTTTGCGACGATCGGGATCAAGGCCACGGTGGATCACAAGATTGTCAGTCACCGCACCGCAATCGGGAGGAGACAGCTATTGTTTCGTCAGAATGGCAACTCAGGAGATGACCTGAAAACGCCGCCAGTAACGCCAAAAATTTCGGTAGCAGCAATGGGCCCAGTTGGACTCATCTACTGCAGCGAGACTCTCGTCGAATCACAAAAAGCAGTGCTCGCGGTAGAACTGGCGCGCGATCACGCCGTTCCGATGGCGCTTTTCACCAACGATGAGGGGAACCTAGTTGCCGCTGTCGGAGATGTATCGTGCATTGATCTCGCGCGAAACAAAGAACGGATCTTCGGGAGCGATCATCCATTTCTGGACGAAGTCGTCGCCGATCTCCAGGAGCTTTGCGAGCATCCCAATGCCGGGCAGCTCGTCGTTTGCGGCTATCGACACGGCCTGCCACCGGTTGCATTCCCCCGAGAGAACGGTTCGCACGCGGGAGCTGGACCGAGGGAGACACACGGTTTCGCCCTGCTCCCCGATGACACGGCACTGCCTACCCGAGGGAAAGCATACATTCGACCGATCGATCTTCGGCACGCTGCCCAGCATCTCCTGGGACGGCGTGCGATAGTGGAGCCGTTTTACATCAAGAGCGCTCGCAATGAGACGCAAAAGCACACGTTGCGAATCATGACCTACAATGTGCACCAGTGCCTCGGCATGGATGGCAAGCTTAGCCCTGCGCGCATCGCGCGCGTGATCGCCCAGTATGCGCCGGATATCGTTGCACTCCAGGAGCTGGATGTGTGTCGTATCCGATCTCGCAATGAAGATCAGGCGCACCTCATCGCGGAGCACCTGCAGATGGATTTTCATTTTCATCCCGCCATCCACTTGGAGGAGGAACGCTACGGCGACGCCATCTTGACGCACTATCCAATGGAACTTGTCCATGCGGACATTCTGCCTGGCGCAGAAGGGGACTCTAGTCGCGAACCCAGAGGTGGCCTCTGGGTGAGAGTCGATGTAAATGGAGAATGGTTCAACGTTTTCAATACGCATTTCGGGCTGCGAACTGCCGAGCGTCGCGCCCAGGCCGATGCATTTTTGGGCGAACAATGGCTCGGGCATCCGGGCTGCGATGGGCGTACCATCGTGTGTGGGGATTTCAACCTCCTGCCCTCGTCTAATATCTTCAAACGGCTCACGCGCACACTGATGGACGCACAAGAGGCGATAGACAACTATCAGCCGATCTCCACGTTCTCATCGCGCGTTCCCGTCGCTCGTATCGATCACATACTGGTCGATCCATCCACCCATGTCGTCGCATGCATCGTACCGTCTACCGCGCTCACGCGCGTCGCTTCGGATCATCTTCCACTCATCGTCGATATCCGAACCGCCGTTCCGAAGAGCTCAACCGATGAAGTTCATCTGCGATGTAGAGAAGGCGTATTGATGTGATGCTGGCTGCCTCAGCCACGGAGAGAAGAAACGACCAATTGCTGCACAGGGTCGGCCAACACCAGAAAAGCAGATTTCTCTATCAGAGAGCAGGTTGCCAGATGAAACGATTTATCTTTCACCCCCATGTGAAGCTCATATTAATTCTGATCGTGATCATTGTCCTGGTCTGGGCAATCAGTGCGTACTGATTTTATGGCGGACGAACCGGCAGCGCCCAAAGTCGAGGGGCATCTCCTGAGGCTGCGCAATATAGGGATCGTCTCGACCCGTATCGCGGGAACTGATGGCGTGAGTCTGGAGATTGGAAAATGGACGCAAATTATCGAGGCCGCTGGCTACCATTGCTTTTTCATCGCAGGACAGTGCGACCGGCCGGTGGATCGCACGTTCATCATTCCTGATGCCGATTTCGCTGCGCCGAAAATAGCAGAAATTAACGACTGGGCGTTCCGCTGCCCGCAGAGGACACCTGAACAGAGTGCCGAGGTTCAAAAGATCGCGCGGGCGATTAAGCGGGAGCTCTACGCTGCGGTCGAACAGTTCCAACTGGATGCAATCATTGCTGAGAATGCGCTGACGATCCCGATGAACATTCCGCTCGGGCTGGCGCTCGTCGAATTCCTGCTGGAGACAGGGATTCCCTGTCTGGCGCACCATCACGACTTCGTCTGGGAGCGCAATCGTTACCTAACCAACTGTGTTGGCGACTACCTGAATGCCGCCTTTCCTCCGAGGCTCCCACAGTTCGAGCATGTCGTGATCAACTCGCTTGCAGCAGAAGCGTTCAGCCGCAGGACCGGCATGACGGCCCAGGTGATCCCGAATGTGATGGATTTCGAACGTCCGCCTGCAGAGCCGGATGATTATGTCGATGACTTCCGTGAGTGCCTTGGGCTGGCGGAAGACGACGTGATCATCTTACAGCCGACTCGCATCGTTTCGCGCAAAGGGATCGAACACACGATTGAACTCGCGAAGCGGCTGGATGGAGACCGATACAAAGTGGTGATCACCCACGGAGGGGGCGACGAGGGTGACGGCTACGCCAGGCGTCTGAGGCAGTACTCCGATATGCTTGGCGTCCCGCTGCTCATGGCGGGCGATTGGATAGGCGAAGAGCGCGGGCGGCAGCCGAACGGAAAGAAGAGATTCAGTGTGTGGGACGCCTACTCACAAGCCCAACTCGTCGCATATCCGTCTTCCTTCGAAGGTTTCGGCAACGCATTTCTTGAGGCGGTATATTTTCGCAAGCCCGTTTTCTGCAACCGTTACGCCATCTATTTGCGTGATATTCAACCGTACGGCTTCCAGTCAGTTTGTATGGACGGCTACCTGACTGATGAGGTGGTTGAACATGTGCAGCGCGTCTTGGAGAGCGAGGCTTATCGCGGAGACATGGTCGCGCACAACTACGAGGTAGGGAGGCGATTCTTTTCCTACGAGCGCGCCCGCAGGCCACTCGCCGCTCTTCTGGAGACGCCGCGGCCGTCGCAGATCTTGAGGCAGTCGCTACTGTGATCGGTGGTAGATGATCCAGTAGACGGAACCGTAAATTTCAGGCATCCTGGGCTCGCCGCTTTTGAGAGACTGCTACGGTGTACGCAATCTGCGTACGCGTCCCTGCGAGGATCGCAACCAGTTAGAGTGTGCCGCAGTACGAATATCGGAAAAATGGGAGCGACCTAGGGTCATAGCCATCGATACGAACTGAACCCATACCATCTATCCGATCCAATGAACGCGCACAACATCTCCACCATCACAGAGCCGACAGATTTCCAACTCATCGAAAAGCTGAAGTCTGCCCCGTTCTACCAAGTCTACCAAAACGCATTCCGATCAGCGACGGGATTGCCTCTGGTTTTGGTTTCGGCTGATGAGCAGTCGTTCAATCCGTGCCGCGCTAGTGAGAACCAGAACCCGTTCTGTCGTGAAATCAACACGGGAGCCAATCAATGTGCCGAGTGCGTCCTCGCCCAAAAGTGCGCACTCAACATGGCCACAGATCGCGCCGGGACGACCGAGTGCTTCGCGGGAATGAAGGAGACAGCGGTTCCAGTCAAGCTTGGCAACCGGACCGTGGGATTCATGAAGACCGGTCAGATCTTCACCCGCAAGCCGGACGACGAAAAAATGAGCGAACTTGAATCCGCTCTGCGGAAGGCAGGGCGGGAGCAGGCAGACATCGATCGCCTTCGGGAACTTATCGCCCAGACTCCGGTGATCAGTGCCGACCAGTACGGCAGCATGATCACGATACTCAGCGCATTTGCCCTGCAACTGGCAGGTCTGGTGAATCGCATTCTGCTTGAAGGCCGCAGTTCCGAGCCGGAGACCATCCGCCGCGCCAAAGCCTTCATCATGGATAGGATCGACGAGAAGATCACGCTCGAAGAAGTCGCCGACGAAGTGAATGTGAGCACCTACTACTTCTGCAAGATTTTCAAAGGGGCGACCGGAATGACATTCACCGAGTTCGTCAATCGCCAACGCATTGAGATGGCGAAAGCGGAGCTTTTAAAGCCGGAGCGCCGGGTCACGGAAGTCGCTTACGATGTGGGATATCAATCGCTCTCCCAATTCAATCGCAGCTTCCTCAAGATCGTCGGCGAATCTCCCACGCAGTTTCGGAAGCGCGCCGGGTCGTCGCGTGAAATCGCCATGGTCGCGTAGTTCCGATTTTCGACCACCATCAATCGAGAGAGTCGCGTGGGAATTCCGCGCGGTTCTCATTGTGTCACGGGTCGAGAATCAAAATCTGCGAGCCACTGACCAATCGCTGCGGGGTGAAGGCCATGTACGTCGCGGACACTTAAGCATAAAACAATGTCGCCTGATTAGCAATGCCGACCGGATCTGCCGCCCCCCCTGGGCAGTCCAGAGGGGGC
>JBNMNB010000161.1:0-18274 GCA_051270635.1 Verrucomicrobiales bacterium
AGCGCAAAGCAGAGCCGCGCAAAGTGCCCGTAAGCGACCTGCCAGAAGAGCATCAATTCAAATCACTGAACAACCGCAGCAAACACTTCGTGGACACCATCAAGATAGTCTCCTACCGGGCAGAGACAGCATTAGCGCAGATACTGGCGGAGAAAATGAACGTCCATCACCGCGATGAAGCACGGGGCCTGGCGCGACAGATATTCGCCAACGAAGTCAACCTGCGTCCCTCCCCCGAGGCCGGAACCCTGACCGTAGAGATCCACAGCCTGAGCACCCCCCGCGACAACACGGCCCTGGAACATCTCTGCACGCTATTGAACGAAACCCGGACAATTTATCCCGGCACAGAACTACGCCTCATTTACAAAAAGGTATCATAATCCTTTCCTCCGATGTCAGGTGCTCTGATACTGATCCCGCTGTTTTCCTCCCTTTTGGCAGTCGCCGTTCCTCCCCTGCACGCTGCGGACTGGCCGCATTGGCTGGGCCCGAACGGGAACAACATCGCGCCCGAATCGGATCAATTTGAAGCTGACCTTACCCAATGGAGCGAGGCGTGGAAGGCGAAAGTCGGTCGTGGCTACTCCTCAATCATCGTCAGCAGAGGGCGTGCCTACACCATCGGCCACGATGAGAAGTCGCAGGAAACCGTGTGGTGTCTCGACATCAAGACCGGTGATGTGATCTGGAGCCATTCCTATGATGCCGAACTGCTTCCCAAGATGCATCCGGGAGGGCCGAACGCTTCGCCGACTGTTGCGGGGGATCGGGTGATCACGCTCAGCAAAGATGGACAGATTTTCTGCTTCACGTCAGACAAAGGCAAGGAACTCTGGACAGCAAACCTCGGCAAAATCCTTGAAACCAAGGAGCTTCCAACCTGGGGGTTTGCCAGCTCGGCGGTTGTCGATAATGGGCGCGTACTTTTCAGTTCGGGCAAAGTTGCTGCACTCGACCTCGATTCCTGGAAGACGCTGTGGACGTCCGCGAACGCCTACCATCCAGGCTATACCACGCCCGTGGTTTTCAAGCAGGGAGATAACGCGTTCATCGCTGCACTCGATGGCAAGGGATTGTCCGTGCTCTCGTCAAAAGACGGAAGCGAAATCGGCCGGAGTCCCTTCAAGGCAAAATACGACATGGTCGCGACTACGCCGATCGTCCAGGCGGATGGCGAGCACATTTTCATCTCTGGAAACGTGAGCGCCGCGATGTTGAAATTTGATGGCAGCAACCTGACAACGGCGTGGATCAGCGAGAATCTTCGCAACACCATGAACAATAGTGTGGCCATCGATGGCTTTTTGTATGGTATCGACGGGAGCCAAGGTTCCGCCGAGTGCAGCCTGTCGTGTATTAGTGCGAAAGACGGCTCAGTAAAATGGACCCGCGAGAAATTCGGCTACGGCAATACGATCGGTGTTGGCAAAGATCACCTGCTAGCCTTGACGGAGAACGGAGAATTGATCTCGATTAAAGTAGGCCCACAATACGAGGAAATCTCGCGCCGTCAGGTGCTCCGGAAAACGTGTTGGACTACTCCAGTCTACGCCGCCGGTCGGATCTTTCTCCGAAACGACCGCGGCGATCTGGTTTGCCTCGCGAACGAGTAGCCCAATGTAAATTAGAACCGAAGGGGAAACGCTCGGCTCCGCTGTCATTGGAGAAGCCACGTATGAGCAGCGGTTCGAAATCCTTCTTTCTATTCAATCACTGGCCCCAGGGACGAGGCCGAAATCCATTGACTTGAGGGGGGGCGCACACGAGGTTTGCCAATGAAAACAGTATCCAGTTTGGCGCTCGTAACGCTTGTACTCGCTCAGGCAGCCGCGGCACAAGTGATTCCGGATCACTACATTGTGGTGCTCAACAACAAAGCCGCGGAGGCTGGCAACGCAGCACAAGGCCTGGTCAGGCAGCATGGAGGAAAGGTCGGTCATGTTTACCGCAATGCGATCAAGGGATTCTCCTTCCAGGGGTCTGCTGCGGCAGCCCAAGCAATTTCCAGAAACCCGAACGTTGCCTATGTCGAAGCCGATTTAGAAGCACACGCTGTTCAACAAACTCTGGTGACAGGTGTGAACCGAGTCGACGCAGATCAGAATGGAACCGCGAATATCAATGGCAATGACGACCGGGTGGACGTCGACGTGGCCATCCTTGACACAGGGATCGATGTTGATCACCCGGATCTACCACCGATCATCGGAGGTAAGCATTTTTATACGATCACGTCAGGCAGGCCATCCCAGCGGGGTTCTTCTGCAGATGACAACTACGACGACGACAATGGCCACGGCACGCACGTCGCCGGAACCGTTGCAGCACTCGATAACGCGATCGGCGTGGTCGGCGTTGCGCCAGGTGCTCGCTTGTGGGCAGTTAAAGTGCTCGACTCGAATGGCTCGGGGACATTTGGCGATATTATTAAAGGCATCGACTTCATAACGGCGAACGCTGATGAAATTGAGGTGGTCAATATGAGCTTGGGTGGACAAGGGAGGCTGAGTTCACTCCGCACCGCCATCCAGGCGAGCGTTGAGGCGGGAGTGGTCTATGTGGTTGCTGCGGCAAATGACAGCATGGATGTCTATGGCCCAGACGGTGTCTTTGGCACTAGTGACGATGTCATCCCTGCTTCCTATCCGGAAGTCGCAACTGTCTCCGCCATGGGGGACACCGATGGCGTGGACGGAGGCACCGGCCCAGACACGACCCGTTTTACGGCAGACGATACCTTTGCGGATTTTACTAATTTCAGTGCGTCAGTGATTTCGGAGAATCCGGTGATTTCGCCAGGCGCAGCCATTGATGTCGCAGGGCCGGGCGTGGATATTACTTCAACTTATATCGGCGGAGGCTACGCAGTCTCCAGCGGCACGAGCATGGCTTCACCACACGTTGCGGGACTGGCTGCCCTTGAAATCGCAGCGAACGGGCGTGCGTTGAATGCGGTCGGAGTTGCAGAGATTCGCCAGGCCTTGATTGACGGAGCTCAAGCTCAAGCCGATTGGGGTCCCGCAAATACAAACGATCCAGATGGAAAGGCGGAAGGTCTGGCCATCGCCGCCAGCGGCACACCCAACACCGCGCCCATCGTTTTGATTACCAGTCCAGCCGACAATGCGAACTTTAGCTCCGGTGCAACAATTACCTTCACTGGGAGCGCCAGCGACATTGAGGACGGCGATTTGACCGCCAGCCTATTGTGGTACTTGGATAACGTCCAGCTTCCCACTTCGGACTCACCAGGCAGTTTCTCGACGGTGCTGTCGGATGGTCAGCATACGATCACGGCTTCCGTTGCGGATGCTGGTGGCAAAACCGGCTTCGCTATGGTGGATGTTTTTGTTGGCAATCCGCCTACCCAAGCCACTGAGGCGATCGTCACCTCGATCACATATACCACTAACGGAGGCAGGAATAGCGATAAGAACCTTCAGATCACAGTGACTGTCGAGGACAACTTTGGGGTGAGCGTGGCTGGTGCATCGGTCTCGATTACGCTCAATCGCAACGGATCGCTATCAGCGAGCGGAAGTGCTTCAACAACCGCTGACGGGACGGCAACGTTCAGCCTCCGAAACGCGAGTTCCGGAACTTACAACACCGTTGTAAATGATGTTCAGGCAGGCGATCTAAATTGGAACGGACTCACGCCTGTCAACGAATTTGTCAAAGTAAAGTGAGGAGGCGCGCCAGTTTCCGGTAGATCGACATCAGCCGTGATGGCGGTCAGCGCCGGGAGTTCACCGGTACATTTCCCCAGACTTCAGGCCGGGCCGATTGGCGTGGATCTTTGTTTTGATCATTTGGAAGGGCACTTCATCCAATCCACCGGCTCAGCTTGTCCTCGACGATGCCTCTGAGAGTAGCAAAGCGATCCCGCGACCTCGCGATTGCCCGTTCTGACAAGCCAGATTCTCCAACAATTGGCGGGAGCGTCACGCCCCGAAAGGGAACCTGGGGCTGACCGTTGCGGTGAAGGCGGACGATGATCTCGAACTTGCCGAGTTCGACGAACTGGCGTGCGTCAAAGTCGCGGGCGAGTTCGTTCTGGAGTTGCTCGGCATCATTGTAGCCGACGCGGAAGGCGATCATGGTGCCGACGTTGCCGAGCACGGCGTCGCGGATCTCGGGTTTGAGCTGGGCCATGTATTGGTGGGCGAGGGTTAGATTGAGCCGGTACTTGCGGGCTTCCGAAAGCAGGGAGACAAAGGCATCGGTGGTGAAGTTCTGGAATTCGTCGGCGAAGAGGAAGAAGTCCCGGCGATCGGATTCGGGAATGTTCGAGCGCGCCATAGCAGCAATCTGGAACTGCGACACCAGCAGCGAGCCGAGAAGGTTCGCCTTGTCGGCACCGATTTTTCCTTGAGAGAGATTGGCGATGAAGATGCGTCCGTGATCCATGATGAATGGGATATCGATGCGATTCTTTACCTGGCCGAGGATGTTGCGGGTGATCGGGCTCATGAGGAATTGGCCAAGCTTGTTCTGAATCGGTGCGATGGCCTCGCGCCGAAAGCGGGGATCGTAGCTTTCGAACTCGCGAGTCCAGTAGTCGCGCACGAAGGGATCACGCACCTGCCGCACGATGTGGTCGCGGTAGACCTTGTCGGTGAGCATGCGATTGACTCCGAGCAGGGAAGTGTTGTCGGCCTCAAGCAGGGCGGCGACGGCATTCTGCAGTATGAACTCCATGCGTGGCCCCCAGGAATCCGGCCAGAGATTTTTGAGCGCACTGACAATTCCCGACACGGCGAGCGATTGCTGGTCGTGCGGAACGTTGGCCAGAGGATTGAAGGCGATCGGGAAGTCGCGGTCGCCGGGATTGAAGTAGACGACGTGGTCGGTGCGCCAGCGGGGAACGTGCTGGAGGATTTCCTCGGCCAGATCACCGTGGGGATCGATGAGCGCGAAGCCGTGCCCGAGCGCGAGGTGCTGAAGCAAGAGATTGCGCAGTAGAGTGGTTTTTTCCCGAGCCTGTCTTTCCGATGATGTAGCAGTGGTTCCGAGCGTCGGAAGGACGCATGCCGAAGACGGCACCCACCATGGTGCTCCATGTATCGTCCGATTTGAATGAAGGGTTGCTGGGTCATGACACCGGAGTCAGCCTCGACTCCGGGAAAGAACAGGACGTCTGCCGCTACCACCCGCGTGTCGATCCAGATGGCTGCGGCACGGAAGGTTACAACCAGCAAACGCATTGGGAACGAGCCGGAGGGGTAATCGAGGCTGACTGCGAAGTCAGAGATTCTATTATACCGCATCGGTGCAAGATCGCCCTGCGGGCGAGTGGGAAGGTGCGAAGGTGGGAAAGTATGAAGGTATGGAAGCGGAATATCGCAACGGTGCGTGACTGGCGGTGATGATTACCGAGCCGATCCTCACCATTCATCGCGTTCCATCAGAACAAACAATCCGTTTGCAGGGAGAGAGGGCGAATGTTAACCTCAACAATAATGAGTTCACCAGATGGAATGGTAGCCGAAGACTCATCCGTCGGCCGGATCACCGGTGCCGAGGGTGCTCGAACGCTTGCTCTGGCCCGGGAGGCATTTGTAGCATACCACGCGAGATGCTTTTGGTTCATGGATCCTGACCTGAGCGTAAAGGAATGTCATTTGCCAGCGATCATTGATGGACTGAGGCGGCATGGGGACAGGGCAGCCTATCGGATTGCGGAACGACTATGCCCCTGACCGCCCTCCAGAATTCCATCTTTCAGATAATCAAAGCCAACAGGTCTCCCGACAGTTTTGTCTATGGTGCAATCACACTCCACGCTGACGACGAATCTCCCCGCTACTCCCGTGACATCGATATCTCCCATGATCTCGCTGACAGCGTCGCAAAGAGCGCAGAGGCGGACACTGCAGCATTGGCCAAGGCCCGACTCGAGGTGCAATGGCTACTGAGACAACCGGCTTTTCAGCGAGCGCAAGTGTCGCGAGGCGCTGAATCGGTTGTTCTCGAATGGGTCTACGATTCGGCGTTCCGGTTCTTCCCGGTAGAAGAAGACGATGAACTCGGTTATCGTCTGCATCGATTCGATATCGCAACCAACAAGATGCTGGCTCTGGCGGGGCGCTCGGAGCCAAGAGATTTCGTTGATTCGCTCTATCTTCAGGAAAATTACCTTTCACTGGGAACACTGGCGTGGGCGGCGGCGGGAAAAGATGAAGGGCTCAACCCCGTTATGATCCTGGAAATGGCCGAGCGTTTCGCCCACTACCGGCAGCAGGAGATTGATGCCCTGGCTCTTGTCAGTCCACTCAACATCGTCGAACTGTCCCAGAAGTGGCGTCTGGCGATAGCCAAAGGCAATGTGTTAATCTCCAAACTGCCCGCTGCGGAACTTGGCTGTGCGTATCTGAATGGGGTAGGCGAACCAGTGACGCCAGATCCGGACTCGGATGATTTCAAAACGCTCAAGCGGCACTTCGGTTCTGTTGGCGGAGCCTGGCCCAGGCTCGCTGGCTAGGGGTTGTGGCGACCGATGTGCTTTGCCTTAGTGCGGCGGTTTGGCAAGAAGCCAGACATCAAGTTACATCAATTGAGTCAATCGTTGCATTCCTTTACTTTCAAAGATGGTCACGCGCAGCGCAACGATTGTGATTTCCTTAAGTATCGATTTGTGGTGTTCTTCCTCCAACACAAATCCATGAAATCCCTACCATTCCTCCTTCTGGCACTGCTTGCTACCTCCACGGCCATGGGCCTGACGATTCCGGATGACATCCTATTCGAGACCGGAGTGGAATACTCGAACGCGGGCGGCCAGCATCTTCAAATGAACATCGCTCGGCCCAAGAATATCTCAGAGCCATCTCCTGCGATTCTTTGTATCCACGGTGGTGGATTCCGGGCCGGAACGCGCGAGGGCTACGACGAGCTTTGCGTGAAGCTGGCCGGGCATGGCTACGTTGCCGCCACTGTAACATATCGCCTCGCTCCCGAGTTTCAATATCCGGCGGCCGTGCTCGACTGCAAGGCCGCCGTCCGATGGCTCCGGGCGAATGCGGCAAAGCAGGGAATCGACCCGAATCGCATTGGAGTCACTGGGGGATCGGCGGGTGGACATCTGGCACAATTCCTTGGCGTAACACTCGGAGTGAAGGAGTTCGATGTCGGCGAGCATCTCGATCAGTCCAGTGATGTGGCGTGCGTAGTGAACCTCTATGGCCCCAGCGATTTCACGAAATCGTACGGCAAGAGCGTGGATGCGGCAGAGGTGCTTCCACTGTTCTTCGGTGGCGGACTCGACACGAAGCTGAAGGAGCACATTCAAGGAAGTCCGCTGTATTGGGTCACTCCCAATGCTGCTCCGACACTCATCATCCACGGCACCGAGGACAAGTATGTCAATCATGAGCAGGCCGTATGGATGGCGGAAAAGATGAAGGCTGCTCAGGTCGATGTAGAACTTCTCACACTCGAAGGAGCTGGACACGGATTCAGTGGCGCGAATGCGGAAAAGGCTGATGCCGCGATGCTCGCGTTCTTCGACCGCCGTCTCAAGCCCGATTGAGAGATCCGGGAGATCTGCTTGCGTTTTTGAAGTCAGGCAGGCGTGACGCTACCGGTTTGGAGCAAATCCATACATCAGTATTCGGGATCGATAGATCCCCCGCCAGCAATGCGGCGATCACTTTTTCCTCACGCCTCCCCTTCCGCCTGCGGCGGGAAGGGAAGTGCTCGTCGGGTAGTAGGGAAGTGGGCTCGTAGTGGAGTAGTCCCCCCACATGCTCGTGGCGGAGGGAGGATACGAACGGAGCGCCCCGACTTCACACTTCTTGGTGGTGTCCGCCGGTTAGGCAATAGGACACCACCCGATAGCCGTGAGGAAAAAGTGTGAAGTCGGGGCGGTAGCCACGAGCATGTGGGGAACCATTCACGGCTCTGTTGAGCCGCATCCGTCCTCCCGATAGGGAACCAGCCCCCTACATACTATGAATGTAGGGGCCTTTGTAGGCGTGATGCGATCACGAACCGATTGAAACAGAAATGAGGCTGCGGTGGGCAATCGATTCAATCGAATAAAAAAACAGCCAGTACAATAGGTACTGGCTGGGCAAGCATGGAAGTGATTACGCCTCAAGATGAGCGTTCGTGGGTCACATCCTTGAATCGATCCTTCCAGAAGTTGGGCCTGCGACTTGAGTGGGCTACGGCGACAATCCAGATCGTCTCCTCCCAGATGAAATACGCGATGTGATAGGGAAACCTCATGAGATTCACCCTCCGGGTGTGGTGTATTTGCTTTCGCCACCTCAATGGCGATTCGATCACCAGGCGCTCTGCGGCAAGATAACAGGATTCGAATTGTTCTGCCAACTCCGTACCAGCGCACGCCTTGTAATAGGTGGCGGCAGCTTCAAGATCTATGATGGCTTCCGGATGAAACCGGAGCCTCATGGAGAGACCGCTTTACGAAGCCGGACGTGCACTTCTTCGGCAGAAATTCCTTCGACCATTCCGCCCTTGATCTCGTCTACACGTCGGGCGATTTCGACATCCCACGCGGCATCGATTCCTTCAATTGAGGCCTCATCACCATCAAGGCTTCTGATCAGGTCAGACACCAAAGTAGCGCGCTCATCGATAGGCAAGCGAAGCGCTTCGGTCTTGATGGATGACAGTGTCGGATTCATACCGTTCATGATACCAGATCGGAGACAAATGTCTACTTTGCCGCCGCAAATGCCGCAATGGTACAAGTCTCTCCTGTTGAAATTGAAACGCTCTCGATCTCGACAGGAACGTGATCACGATCATGGCAGACGGTCTCTGGAGATTCCATGATCGAGGCCCGATGAAATATGGCTCAGCAGAGCGCTCGTTTTAGTGTCGGACAATATTTGATTTGCGACACGACGCCGTCTTTTTATTGAAATTTTGCGATTTCGCCGCAGACCAAAGTTTGCACTCTCGACCTCCGGAATCGCTCGGAACATCGGCTCCTTGTGATACGTGGATCGAACTCTTTGGGGACAGCACGCGTTCCACAGCAGTTGAACTGGGCCCCTTGACACGCACTTCCCTACGTGGTCGAATTTTCTGCAAGGGAAGTGGCTTGAGGAAATTCCATACCTTTAATTTTGTGGGCGTTGGATTCACGATCCTGATCCCACTGCCAAAAATCTGGCAACCCAAAGTGCTTCGCTAGATCACTCAGGCGCGTCTCGTCGCGATCGAAGTGTCGGAACCACTGCTCGTTCATCCATGGTCTGGCGGACTTTCGATCCCGTTCTCTCTTCTTCGCCCTTTCCATATCAAATGCTTCAAGTTCCTTTGGTTTCGCTTCGGCCATGATCGCCTCTTTCGATCGAAGGAAGTCGTAGTAGGCGGCTTCGTAACGGTTCCGATGAGATTCGCGGGCGGCTTCCCTGCTCTGGAGCGATACTTTGGCTTCCTGCTTCACTGCCCGTGTCTTCATCCGGACAAGAAAGCGGTCGCCCCGATGCCGCACCGCTACTGCAACCGCTGGAACACGTTGGCCTTCTTCGACGGCCAGTTTGCCGAGGTGCCTCCCCCACCCTGCCGGATCCGGATTTCCTGGTAAAACCCGGCTAAGCTCCGTGGTCAGAGCCCGCACGGCTTCGATGTCGCTCGTGGTGGGCTCAGCCACGGGAGTTGCAGAATTCCCTGCAAAGCCTGCGTAGAAATGCCTCACGAATTCCCGTTCGCCGGAATCTTGTTCCGTCTCGTGCATCCCAGCGGGCGCTTCCCAGTCGTTTTCGATCGCAGCCTTTAACAACCCGAGTCGGTTGCGGACGCCTTTGCGGTGCGGCAGCCAGTCGAGTTGCCTCTTTATCGTCTCCAACGGATGTCGTCTTGCCAGGTCACGAGCGCGCTCCACCTGGAACCCAGCTTCCACAAGCAATTGCTCCCCCTCCGCAATGCCAACAACCTCGGCTTGCTGTTTAAGGGTTTCATTTCCTTGTTTCGTTTCTATACCGGTCTGATTTTTGAACCGCTTCTCCGGCCTGTTTTTTGAACCGCTTCCGGTCAGAATATTGATCCGCTCTCGGGTTGGATTCCCGGTCAGTTTTTTGAACCGGTTCATTTGAGCACTCGCGGAATGGGTTCGCTCCCCTTCCGCGGATGCTCTAGCGGTCTCTCGAATCCCAGCAGTGTGGAGATCAGACCAGTAGAGACTATAGGTCGCGGCGCAACTCAACTTCCCTGCTGCACTGTCGAAGACACCCGCCTTGATTCGGATAATGTATCTCTTTTGCAGGGCGACTTTGATCGCCGTATTGACGGCCTCGCGCGAGTGAGTCGTCATTCGCAGCTTCTGATCGTGCTCCTGCAAGTGAACCACCTGCATGCTGGCGCACAATTGTGTTCACCAGGAAGCTGCGACTGCATCCCAGCTTCGCTTCCAGGAGACCGAGGTAGTCAATGACATCGACCGCTAGATTGACTCCGACACTGAACTTCTTTGATGATTTCTTTTTTTTCACAATACGTTTTCGTTAACTCCTAACCGGGACGAATCTATTTCGATGGGTATCACTCCCCTCCCCTTCGACCATTCAGTTCTGTCGTTGATTCGTTCAATCAGCCTCGCCCCGTCGTCACTCCATTCTATCAGGTTCTGGCGAGACTCGCTCACATGGCTGTGGAAAACTGGGAGGAGGAAGTGGAGGAAGTGGGAAAGTATGAAGGTGGGAATTTCGCGCGGGGCGCGAGTGCGAAGGTGGGAGCGTTAGAGTTGCGCCGCAACTCGGGTAACTGGGGAGAACGTCCCCGCTGGTAGAGGCGCTGGCGTGATATAATGGCGGCACTACCAGATAATCATCGACCACTATGTTCTCAAATGACCAAGCAAGTTTTCCACTACAATCGACGCCCCAGCAACCGTCCCCAATAACAACCCCGACGCCGCCCGCCACTATCCGTCATGAACCGACGCTGACCGAAACCGACGGACGCATGCCGACAAAGCCCGACACTGACAGACAGTACCCGACAACGCCCGACAGTGACGGTTACCGACCGACTACGACCGACAATGACGGACACGTTCCGCCATTGGCCGACGCTGACCGTCAAAGTCCGCCACTGACCGACGAAGGCGGACAGCGACCGACTATGACTGACACGGTCGGTCACAGCCCGACACCGCCGGACACCGACATTCAGTTCAACCTTGATCAAATTCTCAATCGAACCGAACGCCACACCCTGACGATTCAGGAAGTGATGCGTCGATTTCGCGAAGCGGGAATCCCGCGTTCCGAGCGGACGATTCTGCGCTGGTGCCAGCCCGACCAGTTCGGCGGAAGGCGACTCGACGGCGTCAAGGACATGAACGACGGCCGCTATTACATCACCCCTGAAAGCGTCGACGATGTGACCAAAGAAGAACAGGCGAAGGAAGCCAGAGATGACCGGGACAACTATGGAGCGACAACAGCAGCACCGACGCAGCGACAGAAGACCAACGCGGACAACGGGAGAACATCCAACACTGCATCCCACGACGGTTTCAATAGTGATGTTAATGGTGACGACGAAGGCAGTCCGTCCATGTCCGACGGCAAAGCGCGAAAACTCCAGATGAAGATCCGCGACCTCGAAATCACCAACGCCGCCAAAGATCACGTCATCGATCGCTACGAAACCGAGCGCGACAAATTTGTCGATCAGCTCATGGCGTCCAGCCGCCAGGTCGGCGAGCTCGAGCAAAAGCTTCTGCAACTGGAAGCACCGAATGCGCACGGGCGCAACGAGCGCGAAGTCTGAACGCTGGCAGACAAGCGGTCTGCGCCGAAACGTGGTAAATTAATGAGCGAACAGCAGGAGTGGCGCGAGCTCGAACTCGCAACCGCTCCCTAACCAAAACCACTAAAGAAACTAGTGACCATGGCTAACAGATCCTTAAAGAAACGCGCTTATGAATTCAAGCTAACTCGAGTCCGTGAAGCCGGAGCATCATCGAAAGTCGACTCGCCGGAACTGGCGACCGAGTTCTGGAAATCCACGATTGAAAACGCAGATTGGTATCAGGAAAGCAAAGAACACCTGGTGACGCTCTTCCTCAACACGCGATACAGCCTCAATGGCTTCAATCTCGTGTCGATGGGGAGCTTGAATGAAACGACCGCGCACCCCAGAGAGATCTTCGCCCCGGTGCTGTGCGCAGGTGCGTTTGCATTCATCCTGATGCACAATCATCCGTCCGGTGATCCGAGTCCAAGTCAAGCGGACAGAAATCTGACACGACGTATTACCGAAGGAGCGTCGATCTTCGAGATCAAGTTCCTTGACCATGTCATCATCGGCGGGTCGGAGGAACCATATTTCAGTTTCAGGGAGATGGGTATGCTCTGATTCAATGCACAATCCCGAAGCCACTTGGCTTCGGGATTTTTTTATCTCACTGCTCCTGCTCATAGGCGGCCGGTCATCGTGCAGAGCTGTCAGAAGCCAAAGTCAGAGGTCAGAGGGTCAGATGTTCGGACATGGGTCGGCCGCCAGTTGCGCTGAGTGTGCATTTTTGAGATAATGTTAGAGAACTAGCCAAAAATATATTATGGAAAATCCAAACGAAACAATTCAATCAAACAAACCCGTGAAAGCAATTCGATCAATGAGAGCCCTCAGCTGGTTCATGATCACTGGATTCGCAGCGTTCTCGTTCTCAGAGATGTGGAGATTCACGATGACTTGTTCCCACCAATAAGGGTCATCGGTGACGCGCATGAGATCCACTTCGCCAGCGTTCTTTAGCTGATTTTCGATGTCATCAAACGGGTAGCCATAGCGGAGAATAACCTCACGCTCAGCGCTCGTGATCATGATCGTTACCAGTTTTTCGTGATTTGTGTTGGACGCCTCCATCTGGAGCGAGACTACCGCGAAAGTCCCACTGGTTTCAACATGCTTTGAGGGCCGAATGGGGTGAGCCCATCACTCACCACCTCTCCGAGTGC
The DNA here is from genome assembly GCA_051270635.1 of Verrucomicrobiales bacterium. GTDB lineage: Bacteria > Verrucomicrobiota > Verrucomicrobiia > Verrucomicrobiales > DEV007 > JAGROY01. Next base: position 12,948 of record JBNMNB010000161.1, read on the forward strand.
ATCTCCCTGGCCTGGGAATATTCCTTCGCGAGCTCAAAGCCGATGTCGCAAAGGAATCCTCAACACGTTCACTGATTGTCATCGCGATCTTTGAAAACGAAGTTCAGTTCTCCAAGCCGCAGAATTTGCGCGATTCAGCGCCCCCCCCCGGCTGAAATTGGTAGCCAGGGTATTCTTGAATGTGTTGAGGCGGATAATGAGTTGAAGCTTGGAACGATTTCACTTGTCACGCGTCGATGGCCTACGTTGGATCACATCTTTCATCGAAATGCCGCAATACCATTCTCCATTCCTTGAGATCCCCGAATCGCAGTGGCTTGCGCAGAATGAACATGCATTCGCGATATACGACGGGTTTCCGGTTTCTCCTGGCCATTCGCTGGTGGTGACGAAACGATTGGTGCCGACCTGGTTTGATGCATCCTCGGACGAGCAGGCCTCGATAATGGCTTTGGTGAATGCCGTGCGAGACCTGTTACTCGAAATCCTTACTCCTGTCCCAGTGGCGTTCAATGTAGGGTTCAATGCGGGCGCTGCAGCGGGACAGACCGTGCCTCACGTTCACATCCATGTCATTCCCCGTTATCCCGGTGATGTGCCTGACCCTCGCGGGGGCGTCCGGCACGTGATTCCTGGGAAAGGGAACTACCTCGCCGACTCCACAGCGGAGCAGTTTGTCTCTCGGGGTGGGATGATGAAGCTTTCGACAGGCCATCCCAACGACCCGCTTTGGAACCACATACGTCCGCGTCTTGCGGGAGCGACTGAAGTCGAGCTGCTGGCATCGTTCATTCAGCCATCCGGGCTCGATCTCATTCAGGAAGCGGTGTTCAGTGCGCTGCGAAGCGGTGCCCGCATCCGCGTGCTGGTCGGCGATTACCTTGCGATCACCTCTCCGGACGCACTCCGGCGCCTGCTCGGCTGGATCGAAATGGTTGCGGACGATTGTGTTGATGCCAGTCTGCAGGTGCGCCTCGTCGAAATCGAAACATTGGCTTCCCATCCCAAATCGTTTCATCCCAAGGCCTGGCGGATCGCCGACGAGTCTGGAGGCGTGATTGTCGTCGGCAGTAGTAATCTCTCGAGAGCTGCGCTGCAATCGGGCATCGAATGGAATCTGGTCGGGCAGACTGCGCCATCCGACCAGATGATAGCAGCTGGTGATCGTTCTATTGAGTCCGCGCTGACCGGAGCCTTCACCGATCTCTGGGAGCAAGGGACTCGGATCAACGCAGATGTCATCGACCGCTACGCAAAGCGGGTCGCGACCGCTCGTGCATCGTTTGTCGAACCGGAATCGATCGACACGGCCGAGGAACCCAAAACTCCGCGACCATGGCAGGTGGCCGCCCTCGAACAACTCGCGAGGATCCGCGCCGATGGCTACCGGAGAGCACTGGTCGCCGTCGCCACGGGACTTGGGAAGACCTGGCTGGCTGCTTTCGACGTCGTGGCCGCCGGGCAATCGCTGCGTCGGCCTCCACGAGTTCTGGTTATTGCTCATCGTTCCGAAATTCTCGCGCAGGCCGAAGCGACACTCAGCGTTGCGTTGAGGTCGGTTTGGGAAGACATTTCCGTCACGTGGTATCTGGGGGCGAGCAGCGACATGACCGGCAGCCTTGTCGTTGCCTCCATCCAAAAGCTCACGCGTCCGGAAGGACTCGGCGAACTCGACAACCACACCTTCGACTACGTCGTCATTGACGAAGTCCACCATGCCCAAGCACCCAGCTACCGCCGTGTGCTTGCACGGATCAGGGCGACGTTTGCGCTTGGGCTCACTGCCACACCCGAGCGCACCGACGGCGTCGATGTCGCGACTCTGTTCGACGATGTTCTGGCATGGCAGGCCACCGTTGGTGATGGCATCGCCGAGGGTTCACTGGTTCCGTTCCATTACCTCGGAATCAAGGACGACGTCGACTTCGCTCAGATCCCGTGGCGCAATGGCCGCTTCGACACGGAGGTTCTGGAACGACAGCTCGAGAACAGCGCGCGCATGGAGCGGCTTTGGAAGGCGTGGCAGGAGAAGCTGGGCGCGCGCACTCTCATATTCTGTTGTTCTCGCCGCCACGCTTTGTTCACCCGCAACTGGCTGCGGCGGCGTGGCGTCGCAGCAGCTGCTGTGTTTTCCGGAACCGGTGGCGACAATCGAAGCGCCAGTCTCGCAGACTTTGTCGCTGGAAAACTCGATGCACTCTGCGTTGTCGATCTTTTCAACGAGGGACTCGATGTCCCGGATGTCGACCGCATCGTCATGCTGCGTCCGACCGAATCAAAGGTCATCTTTCTCCAACAACTCGGTCGCGGACTGCGCGCCGCAGAAGCCAAATCTCACCTCGACGTTATCGACTTCGTCGGCAATCACCGCGTGTTCGCGAATCGGTTGATCCATCTGCTTTCACTCGGGAGCCAACCCGGCAACTGGGCACGACTCAACAAGGTTCTCGACGGCGGCGATCCAGAACTTCCCGAGGGATGCCTGATGCATATTGAAGTGGAGGCAAAAGATGTCCTCAGGAAACTGGTACCCACCGGCGGCACCGTCGCCATCGAGGCTTACCGTGGCATGCGCGATGACCTGCAACGCCGGCCTACGATGGCCGAACTCTACCATCACGGCTATTTGCCATCGACGATCCGAGCCAAGCACGGAGCCTGGTTTGAATTCGTTGCTGACGAAGCCGACTTGTCCACCGAGGAATCGGAAGTGCTTGAGGCATTCGGCGACTGGTTGAAAATGCTCGAAATCACCGCATTGAATAATTCCTACAAGATGGTTGTGCTGCGGGTTTTGCTCGATCGCGATGCGCTGTGGGACGGCATGGAAATCGAAACGCTGTCCGCCGCATGCAGGGAATTCCTGCTATCCCATCCTTCGCTGCGAAACGATCTGCCACCGACAAAGCAATTCCCCGATCCGGCTACGGCCCCGATCGAAAAGTGGGCCGCCTGGTGGCGCAAGTGGCCATTGGATCGCTGGATGGATCAGCAGAATGGGCGGCGCTGGTTCCGGCAGGAAGGTAACCAGTTCGTCGCCGGATTTGCGTGCCCGCAACCTCTCCGTGACACCTTTGAAACCATGACCGGTGAGATTGTCGACTACCGGTTGGCCCACTACCACCGCACCCGTCTTGGCACTACTCAAACCGCCGTCGGCTCCCGTTTCATTGTCAAAGTAAGTCACTCCAGCGGCAAGCCGATCCTGCGCCTGCCCACCGTGGACGAACAACCCGGCCGCCCCATAGGCCCCACAGAAGTGCAGCTACCGGATGGAACCACGTGGATTTTCAAATTCGTCAAGATTGCGTGCAACGTCGCAGCACCCATCGGCACCGAAGGCAGTCCGTCGCCCAATCAATTGCCCAATCAGTTACCCACGTTGATGCGTGAATGGTTCGGCGAGAACGCGGGCGCTCCTGGAACCGATTTCCGAGTCGCCTTTTCCCATTCCGAATCCGGATGGTCGATCAGTCCCGTCGCCGCGAGCACTGCGGTCGCATTTAAACGGCGCGGCGAGGATGCCGAACAAAGTGGTTTCCCTGAGCCCGTCGAGCAATCACTCCACCTGGAAGAGAACCCGGATCCAGCCCTGCGCTATACGACGCATGTCCCCGCCTTCAGCCTTGAGGCCGCCGCCGGCCTGTGGGGACCAGAGATGGCACCTGAAGAAATAGGCTGGACAGACGTTTCAAACTTCAATCCGAACCCCGGCATGTTCGTGGCAAAAGTTCGCGGCCGTTCGATGGAACCAAAAATCACCGATGGTTCCTGGTGCCTGTTCCGACCCTGTCCAGCAGGCACCCGCGAAGGCCGGATCGTCCTCGTCCAGTTCAATTCTCTCGGCGATCCAGAAGACGGCGGCAGGTTCACCGTCAAAAAATACCGCTCCGAAAAAACCGTTACCGAAAGCGGCTGGAGCCACCAGCGCGTCCAACTACTACCGACTAACCCAGACTATACTCCCATCGAAGTCGATCCAGAAGAAGCCAGCGAAATGGTGATCGTAGGGGAACTAGTCGCCCCTCTTTCGTTGTAATTGTAAGATTTCCACAACTGCGTAGTGATCAGGAGTTCACGAGTCAGTCTGCCCCCCATCATCTCCCCCATCACCTCCAGTAATCCGCGAGATTCCTGCGGAACTTGGCCAGCACCGATAGGCTGGGTGCCTTATGCTTCTCGTCGAGGCGTTCCAACACTTCCTTGGTCAGGTTTCGGAGGCCGGTATAAAATCAGAACTCCTGACATACCTCCCGAAATCCAGGCATAAATTAAAGTTATTTTGCATTTAAACACCATAAATTGTGGCGGTGTATTCAGGGCGATGTAGGGTCTGGTATGCCAAAAATTCAGCAGGATTTGATCGATCCCTCCGCTCTCGCCAAGCCCGCCGGGGTCGTCAATTGTGCTTGCCGCTTCGATGACCACGGTGGCCAGCGCTTCGTCCAAATCCACGGCCAGCTCTTCTACTCTTACGATCTGGAGGACGAGATTTCCGAACGGTTCGTCTGGGTGCAGATCCTTCTGGTGGGGTATGCAAAAATGGTCGACATCGCCGCTGCCACCGGTATCGGTCTGCGCTCGCTGCAACGTTGGAAGAAGCACGTGAAGCTCGGCGGATTCGAAGCCTTGCTGCCCAAGCCGATCACTGGCAGGCCTCGCAATATCACCTCTGCGCTCAAGCGTGAGGCGCTCCGGCTGATCGCTCTGGGACACAGTCATGAGCAAGTCGAGTCGCGCCTGAATCTGAGCGGCTCCAGCATTGATCGAATCGTCGCTGAGGACAAGGCCGGAAGCGAGACCGTTGCCCAGGAGCAGCTCGACCTTGATGAGCGGGAGTCCTGTATCGAACTGCCTCAGCCTGCTTCGCGCGAGACAGAGACAGAGACAGAGACAGAGACAGAGACAGAGCAGGAGCAGGAGCAGGAGCGATGCTACGTTCCATCCACTGACGATCCGCTTGACCGGAGTTTGGACCGTACCTTTGCCAGACTGGGATTAATCGAGGATGCCGATCCGCTCTTCGCTCCTGGGGAACGTCTCGCCGACATGGGTTTCTTCATGGTTGTTGCTTTGTTAGGCTCCCATCCAGTGCTCGGGATTTTCCAGAAGGTCTACGGGAAGGAGCTTGCGCCCGCTTTCTACGGACTGCGCACGGTGGTGCTGACCTTGCTGATGATGGTTTTACTCCGCGTCAAACTTCCCGAGCAGTTGCGCCACTGCAATCCCTCTGGAAAGGGTAGAGTGTTAGGATTGGACCGGGTGATGGAAGTAAAAACCCTGCGCCGCAAGCTGCACCAGCTGGCGGATCTCAATCGAGGGACGGA
>JBNMNB010000162.1:0-18219 GCA_051270635.1 Verrucomicrobiales bacterium
TGACTATGCCTGATAGTGTCACGAGTATTGGAGCGAGGGCGTTCAATCGTTGTTTTGGCTTGAGCGTAGCTGATATTTCGCCGAAGGTAACGTCTATCGGGAGTGGCGCGTTTTTTCAATGCTTAATCTTAGTAAGTGTGCGAATACCGGAAGGCGTTCGCCATATCGAGAATCGTACATTTTCCGGATGTCGTGATTTGATCGATGTGAGCATCTCAAACGGCGTTTTGAGTATCGGATTTGAAGCGTTTTCTGAGTGCGGGTGGAAGGCGGGACTGAAGACCATAGACATTCCAGGTAGCGTCACGAGTATCGGGGCTTCAGCATTTTTTGGATGCAGCACTTTTACGAGCATGAGCATTCCTGGGGGCGTAAAAAGTATTGAAGACGGCGTGTTTGAACAGTGCAGCAGACTGAAGAGTATTACTATTCCAAGCGGTGTCACGAGTATTGAAGAAAAGGCGTTTCTTGAATGCATTAGGCTGACGAGCGTGACCATTCCAGATAGCGTCACTAGTATTGGTAAAGCCGCATTTTCCGGGTGTGTGACTTTGCCGAACGTGACCATTCCCGTCGGTGTCACGAGTATTGGATCCAGTGCATTTTCCGAGTGTAGGAGCCTCACCTATGCCTATTTCTTGGGTCTCCCACCAGATCTTCATAGTAATGTCTTTGCCGATGTAGATCCTATGTTTACAGTTATCTACGTCAATGGAACACAGGGGTTCATGTCTCCACTTTGGAATGGCTATCCTTCACGTAATCTGCTGGCTTATGCACTGAATCTCGATCCCGACAATAGCATTTCCATTCAAATACCGACGATAGAATTCCGTGATGGTGTTATTTCGATGCGATTTTATGGGGCGGCTGATGGAATTATATACGCTATTGAGGTGAGCGAAGATCTCATAACATGGATGCGGCGCGACGATTTGCTCATAGAGCCAGATGACGGTGGGTTTCGCAAGGTGGTATTGTCCCTGACCGAAGACACACAGTTCGTTCGTCTATCTGTCTCGATCAAGTGATGAAGCAGCGGATCTCTATTCTATTGGAGCCAAGGTTTCTCATGCCACTGCCAAACAATCTCGAGAAGGAGGATTTACCCTTTCACCCCTGTAGTCATTCATCTGCTGCTCTGCAGCTGTCCCCATTAGAAGTATTGCCAAAAGCGCGGCTACTGTAATCAATAATCAATGCGAGAGTGGGCAGGAGCATTGCAGGATGCAGAGGTGCGAAATGCTCTATTGTGGATGGCCGATCATCCGAACGGTGAGTAATGCGAAGTAAGATCGCCGCCACTTCGCCCTGAATGGCGGGAGGCCATTACAGGATTACAGGCAAGTGCCTGACTTTTTCATTTTTGGAGCCCCTTGCGGCTCCAAAGATTTAGCAGAGAACCTCTGGTGTTCGACCAAATACTTGATGACTTTTAGTCGCCGGCTCTCAGAATCAGAAGGAAAAAGACGGCGACTAAAAGTCACCACTACGGTAAGTTTGTAAGAGTGAATCTACGCCACGTTCTTCCGATGGCGACGATTCAAAATTGAGTCGAGCTCTGCGCCATTCCTATTCCATTAATAAACATCGCGGCGGTAGCGTTTGTCTTTGTGCATCTGGGCGATGTATTCTGCTGCTTCTTCGGGTGTCTTGCCGCCAGCGGTTTCGACTACGGTGTGCAGGGCTTTGTCGACATCGGGGGCCATGCGGCTGGCATCGCCACAAATGTAGAAGATGGCACCTTGCTCAAACCATTGCCAAAGTTCTTCGGCATGTTCGACGATCTTATTCTGCACATAGATTTTCTCTGCCTGGTCGCGGCTCCATGCTGTGGTCAACTTATCCAGCGTGCCATCAGCAAGGTAATGTTCCCACTCGTCGTTGTAAAAGAAGCAGGTGGATTCGTGGATTTCGCCAAAAAACAACCAGGCTTTGCCTTTGGCTGAGGTCGCTTTGCGCTCCTGAAGGAATGCCCTGAACGGAGCAATTCCTGTTCCGGGGCCGCACATAATGACGGGGGATTCGTCGTCTGGTTCGGGCGGGCGAAATCCCTTGCCTGGTGTAATGAAACAGGGCATCGGAGTCTCTTGATTGATTCGATCTGCTAACCAGGAAGAGCAAACACCCTGTCGCTTTCGGCCAAATGATTCGAAGGTGACAGTGGCCACCGTCAGGTGCACTTCGTCGGGGTGCGCTTTCAGGCTGGAGGCGATCGAATACAGCCGGACTTGCAATTTTTTCAGAAAGCCAACGAATTCCACTGCAGTGAATTTCGCATCAGGATAGGCCAGCAGTATATCGATGATTTCTCTTCCCCATAGCCAGTCTGCCAGTTCTTTTTTCTTTTCAGGAACCAACAAGTCAGCAAATTCTGCCGTGGTGCTAGTCTTTTCCGCTACTGCTGCCAGAAGCTTTTTGTCGGGAGCCGTGATGGCGTAAGACTTGATGAGTGCTGCACGCAGTGGAACGATTTCTTTATTGGAGTCGGGGACTTCTTCCAATCCAGAGAATCCTAGTGCCGCGAGAACTTCATCAACCAGCGCCGGATCATTGTGAGAAGACAAGGCGAGAGAATCGCCCGGCAGGAATTCTAAACCAGAGCCTTCAAGGCTGATTTCATAGTGCCACGTATCTTTCTCGGAACATCCTTCGGTAAGCCGTTGTGCTTTCTTTAATTTTGCGGTGCAGGGATTCTTACGGTTGAACGTAGTACTCATGATAGAATTGGTGTAGGAGCAGGATTTCTGCCACCCCTGATCTAAATCGAAACGAATTGGAGGCGATCTTCGCCCGTTAGCGCTCAGTGGCAGTGAGGTAGGCTAGGCCTTTCTACCGCAGCATTGCTTGAATTTCTTGCCACTGCCACAGGGGCACGGATCGTTCCGGTTGGCTTTGGGCTCTTCGCGGCGAACCGGCTGTAACTTGATTTTTGGCCCTTCTGCTTCGCGAGCAGGTTGCTGTGGTGCTCCGCTGCTCGTTTGTGGACTGCTCATCGTGATTGAGCCGCCTCCCATTACCACGCCTGGAGGCGCTGCAGCTGCAGGGGGCTGAACCCCACCTTGCGCACCGCGGTGAAGATTCTGCGGCAGGGTGGCCAGAAATTGCTCAAACGCCTGAAGGTTGGTCGTGCTGCGGAACAAATTGTGCAGGACTTCCTCTTTGATGTTCGTCATGAGCTGCTCGAACAGCTTATAGGCCTCGTTTTTGTATTCGACCAGCGGATCCTTCTGACCATAGGAACGCAGGCTGACGCCTTCTCTGAGCGAATCCATACCGTAAAGGTGACGCTGCCAGCGACGATCGATGGCATTCAACAGAATGTAGCGTTCCAAACCAGTGAGTGCGTCCGGCACTTCTGAGCGGGTCTTTAAATCGTAAGCAATTTTCACCTGCTTAATGACGAAATCAGAGTTTCCATCTGCGTCACGCGATGCGAATTCAGCCGACTCTTCTGGCATGCGAAGTGGGAACGTTGTGTTCACCCAGTTCAGCAGTCCGTCGTAGTCGGGGGATTCACTAGCTTCAACAAATTCGAACACTTTGGCTGGAATCGCTTCATCCATCGCTTCCTCAAGCAATTCACGAGGATTCTCGGTTTCCAGAACTTCATTGCGGTAGCCGTAGACGACTTCGCGCTGCTGGTTCATGACGTCATCAAAGTCGAGGACGCGCTTCCGCCAGGTGTAGTTGCGCTGTTCGACTTTCTTCTGTGCGTTCTCGACGCTCTTATTCAGCAGTCCGCTTTCAAGTTCTTGCCCTTCCTCGAGGCCGAAACGTTCCATGATCCGCGTCATGCGCTCAGAGGCGCCGAAGTTGCGCATCAGGTCGTCCTCGAAGCTAATAAAGAAAATCGATTCGCCCGGATCACCCTGACGTGCACAACGACCGCGCAGCTGGCGATCAATACGCCGCGACTCATGGCGTTCTGTTCCGAGCACCATCAGGCCGCCCAGCGCAGCAACACCTTCGCCAAGCTTAATGTCGGTTCCGCGACCCGCCATGTTCGTAGAAACTGTCACCGCGCCCTTATGGCCAGCGCGTTGAACGATCTCAGCCTCTTGTCTGTGGTACTTGGCATTGAGCACACTGTGCGGAATCTTCTCCCGCTTCATCATGCGCGACAATGTTTCGGAGGATTCGACGCTAGCGGTTCCGACAAGAATCGGTTGGCCTTTGGCATTTCTCTCCTTCAAGAGTGCAATGACAGAGTTGTATTTTTCACGGCGCGTCTTGAAGATCTTGTCGTTCATGTCATCCCGCAGAACAGGACGATTAGTAGGAACAACCATCAGATCCAAACCGTAAATATCGCTGAATTCTGCTGCTTCCGTCTCTGCTGTTCCCGTCATTCCTGACAATTTGTCGTAGAGGCGGAAGTAATTCTGAATGGTAATTGTCGCCAGCGTTTGCGTTTCTTTATCGATCTTAACGCCTTCTTTTGCCTCTACCGCCTGGTGCAGTCCATCGCTCCAGCGTCTACCAGCCATCTTACGCCCGGTGTTTTCATCGACGATCATTACCTTGTTGTCTTCAACCACGTAGTGCACATCGCGTTCGTATACACAGTAGGCTTTGAGCAACTGGGAAATGTTGTGCATGCGCTGGGCCTGCATGTCCATTTGATCCTGGATCTTCTCCTTGCTCTGCGCTTTTTCCTCATCCGAAATCTCCTCGTTGCCGTCGATCTCACTGAATGCGGTGGCAATGTCCGGCAATACAAAGGCGTCTGGATCATCTGGATTCAGATAAGAGCGCCCTTTTTCGCCAAGATCAGCATCATGACTTTTTTCGTCAATCGTGTAGAAGAGTTCCTCCTTGAGGGCGAACAATGCTGTTTTCTGATTGTCTTGATAGTAAGTCAGTTCCGCCTTGTCCATCGCGCGGCGCATGTCTGGATTCTCCATCAACCTCAACAGCGTGCGGTGACGGGGATGGCCCATCTTGATCTTTAACATCAGGTGGCCAGCTTCCTCAAGGTCATCGGCTTCTGCTTTCGCCTTGGCATCCTTGGCGACCTCATTCAGCATGATAGCCTGCTTTTTGACGAGTTGCTCTACCAATGGCTTGAAGACATCGTACTGATGAGTATCGACCGCGACTGGGCCACTGATGATCAATGGCGTCCGCGCTTCATCGATCAGGACAGAGTCGACTTCATCAATCACGGCATAGAAGTGGCCGCGCTGAACTTGCTCGTCTTTCGACGATGCCATGCCATTATCACGCAGATAATCGAAGCCAAATTCGCTATTCGTTCCGTACGTAATATCGCACTGATAGTGTTGCCGACGAACTGGTGGCGGCTGATCATTCTGAATACAGCCGATGGTCAGTCCCAAGAATTTGTAGAGGAACCCCATCCACTCCGAGTCACGACGAGCCAGGTAATCGTTCACCGTAATGATGTGGACGCCACGACCAGTCAGGGCATTCAAATAAACGGGTAAAGTGCCAACCAGCGTTTTACCTTCACCCGTGGCCATCTCCGCGATGCGGCCCTGGTGCAAGGCCATGCCGCCGATGAGCTGGACGTCAAAGTGCACCATCTCCCAGCCCATTGGCTGATCACAGACAATGAACTCACTACCGCACAGGCGCCTTGCCGCATTCTTTACCACAGCAAAGGCTTCCAGCATGATGTTTTCCAGGTAGAGATTCTGCTCGTCATGCACAGCATCAAGCGCTTCAATCTTCTTTTTACGCGCTTTTTCCTGGAGGTTCTGAATCTTCAGGGAAGCCTCTGAGCTCGGAGATTCCCCGGCATCCAATGCAGCAATGGCGGTGTTCGCTTCATCGTCGATCGAGGAGTAGACCTTGTCTCGTATCACAGCGAGTTCTGCCTTCCAATGGGCAGTCTTCTCTTGCAACACAGATTCGGGCTGACTTTGCAGCTCTTCCTCCAGGCGATTGATTTCCAACACCTTCGGCCAAAGGCGTTTAATTTCACGTTGGTTCTTCGAGCCAACGACTTTTCTAATAATCCATTGCAACATGAGCCAAAAACAGTCTGAGGTATAGTTGCCGGACTATCGGGCTTGGCAGTCGAAAGGCAACTATGAAGTTCCCGTGCAAAGTCAGGAATTTAGGACTTTTTTCGAAAATCAGACAGAATCAGACATCTTGTAGATCACTGGTCTTGCAGCATCTGCTGGGCTGCATAGACGCTCTGTCTGGCTTGTTGATCGTTCGGGTCTAATTGAGAGGCGCGCTGGAAGCTGCTGAGTGCTTTGGAAATTTGATCTTGCTTGATCAGTGAATTGCCCAGATTGAGATGGCCGGGCACAGATTCAGGCGCGAGTCTGGTTGTTTGCCGGAAATGACTTTCCGCTTCTGTCCAATCGCCAGTATTGAAATAGCAGGCACCCAGATTGAGGTGAGTGAGCGGGTCGTCGGGATCGATTTTGATAGCCTCTTTCAAGTATGGGATGGCATCTGCAGCCTGTCCCATAGCAAGATAGGTAACGCCAATGTTGTAGTAAGTTTCTCGATCTGACCGCACCGCGAGTGCTTGCTGAAAATAGCTGATGGCTGCCGGGTAATCATTTTCTGCAGAAGCAAGATTCCCCAGTTGAACAAGTGCATCCACCTGCTTTGGGTTCAAGCTTGCTGATTTCTCCAAGTGAAGCCTGGCATTGGCGATGTCTCCAGATCGGAACAACATCAGGCCAAGATTGAAATGGGTGGGAGCGTGATTCGCTGAGACGCTGAGTGCTTGTTCGAACAATGCTCTGGCTTCAGTCAGTTTTCCCTCCAGGCTCAGCGCTGCGCCAAGATTGTTGGCAGCATTGAGGTCGTAGGGATCCTGCTGAAGTGCGAACCGAAATCCCGCCACTGCCTGGCGCGAGCTTTTCTCATTGATGGCCTGCTCCAGTTTTCCAAGGTCGGATGCTTTGCGAGGGATTACCTGAATCCACAGGCTGCCCATCTCGTTGGTTGATAGCTCGCCATAGGTAACGCGCTGCGGCGGACTGTGGGGATTGCGTTCGTTCTGTGCAGAGTTGTCGTAGACGTAGCGCATCTCAATTCGGGTGCCATGAGGGAGAGTGATCGGTTCAGCAAAGCGGTAGTCGTCCTGCCAGTTGAAGTCCCAATCGGTGATGTAGAGGAGGACTAGCTTTCGACCGCTTGGTTCAGTGGCAATGACCTCCATCCGGCTGGCGAGGTAGTGCGCATGCGGGTAAATGCCGATCACATTGATGTCCGCCGGAACCACGAAGGAGTCTTCGATTTCATATTCAGCTTCCCCCGCTGGAATATCGATTTTCTGTATCTCCAACTGAATCATTGCAGGTTTGCGCGATGGACGTTTTTCAGCAAAATGGAGACCGATCTTGAGTTTTACCTGCTCCGGTTTTCCGCTAGGAAGCATGTGCAGTGCGGCAATCAAATCGCTATCTGGTTCCAGTTTCCATGCCATATCATCCGGACCTTGTTTCGGCATTTTGCCGGGAGTCCATCCGACGAAGTGACCATCGGGACTGGTGATCTTATTCGACTGTTGCATTCCAGCGTAGCCGGGTGCGGGATCCGCCTGATCCAGGAGACGTCCCGCCCGTGTTGGATCTTTCAGGATGACGCCGTGATGAATAATACGTGGATTCTCTGGCCGAATCTCGACCGACCGAATGTAGCGCGTGCTGTCGAGGTCCACCGGCAGGACAAAGCTGCGAAACACATCGTTTCCTTCTGCGGGAAGCAGATAGTCGCCAGCGAGCTCGATGATGTGGTCGGGTTCACCAAGTTGCCAGCCTTCCGCCCACACAGGAGCTGCGGGAAGCTCGTCAGGCGACCCTTCGGGCATGCCGTTTGCAACCCAGCGAGTGATCAGCTTGACCTCTGGTTCCGCAAGTCGTCGCGCATCGGCGAACTCATGATGTTGGGCCATTGGTAGCCACGGTGGCATGTCTCCGCTTTCGACGATCTCTGCGATTTGTCGACCACGCTTTGCGACCTCTGAATACTCCAGCAGCGAAAATGGTGCCGCTCCTTCTGGTCGATGACAACCGGAACAGCTGTTGAAGATCAGCGGTGCAATGTCATGGTTGAAGGTCGGTGCCTCAACGATGTCGATCGGTAACTCTGCGATCGGAAGCGGCGGATCACTGGCACTGCAACCGGCGAGGACAAGCAGAAGGACGGTGACTTGCCAGAACTGCAGGTGCATTTTGTCAGCGGTTAGAGCATACCTTACCAAGCGCCAATCACTTCGAAGGCGTTGCCTCGCAGGTATTCGGTTTCAGGGAGAAGCGGGTTCACTGGATGGTCTCCACGCTGAGTGTAAATGGCGCGCTGTCGAATATTGCGTTTGCTGTCGACTGATGCGCTGCTGATCATCTCGCGGAATTCGTTGTGTCCAACGTGATGGGAACAACTGAAGGTGGCCAGCAAGCCGCCGGGTTCCAGCATTTTCAATGCGCGCAGGTGGATTTCCTTGTAGCCGCGCATGGCGTCGCGCAGCTTCTTCTTATTGCGAGTAAATGAAGGCGGGTCGAGCACGATAAGGTCATATTTCTTGCCCTCTGATTCCTCGCGCTTAAGAAAATCGAAAGCGTTTTCGGTGAGGAAGGAAATGTCTGGCGTGCCACTCGCTTCAGCGTTGACCCTGGCAACCGCGATGGCGGGTTCACTGATGTCGACAGCGGTGACTTCAGTTGCGCCAGCCAGGGCGGTAGCAATAGCAAATCCTCCTTGATTGGTGAAGCAGTCGAGGACGCGTCTACCTTTGCCTAATTCAGCCACCGCTTTGTAGTTTTCAAGCTGGTCGAGATAGAGGCCCGTTTTTTGACCGCCCATCAAGTCGACTTTGAAGCGCATTCTCCCGAATGACACGGTGAAGGGTTGCGGAGTCTCACCGGACAATATTCCAGTCATTAATTCCATGCCTTCTGCTTTACGAATCGGGCTGTCATTGCGCTCGATGATTCCTTTGGGCGATAGTGTTGCGTTGATTGCAGCGACCAGAAGATCCTTTCGCTGATCCATGGCCAGCGTCAGTGTCTGCAGGACGACGTAGTCACCGTAGCGGTCAACAATGACACCCGGCAGTCCATCGCATTCGCTCCAGACTACGCGGCATAATTCCGGACTGACGCCTTGCAAGTCTTTCCGGTAGGCGATGGCACGTTCAAGTCTGCGCAGGAAAAACTCCGCATCGAGCTCCTGTTTTCTTCGCGAAAACCGGCGCGCGATAATTTGCGATTCAGGATTGTAGATTGCCGAACCCAGTGTCCGATTTCTTTGATCCATGAGCGCGACTACCGAGCCTGGTTGCGGATCGCCAATGATTCGTTTGACCTCGGTGCCGTAGACCCATTCGTGGCCATGAAAGATACGTGAGCGTTGATTGACGATGATTCCTGCCATAGTGTTAGAGAGAAAGAAAAAGTGTAGAGGAACGGTGGGTGGGGCTATGCGGCAGCTTCTGCATCCTCCTGCTGGGCGGCGGCTTGCCTTTGTTCCCACATGTCGATTCCGCGTTCCCAGAGATAGCGTTGAAACAATACTTTGAGCGCTGCGGTGAGTGGCACCGCTAGCAATGCCCCGAGCAGACCACCGATCAGAAGACTCCAGAAGAATACCGAAAAAATGACAGTCAATGGATGAAGTCCCACGGAGTCGCCGACGATCTTCGGTGCTGTGACAAGTCCATTGATCTGTTGGACAATGACAAAGATGCCCGTGACGATGAGCGGATACGGCCAAATCGCGCCATCTGGAAGCCAGCCCCAAGTATTGATTAAATCTCCATTGTCGTTGGTTGCTCCGAAATGGGCGATTGAAATCAGGACTGCCGGGATCCAGCAAAGCAAGTTGCCTACGTAAGGGATGATTCCCAGCAGAGCGACGAACACTCCAATCAAAAGGCCATTAGGCAGGCCGATGAGCGTCAGGCAAATGCCGATGAGTACCCCATCAATCATGCTTACCAGCATTTGGCCGCGGAAGAAGCTGATCAGGTAGCCATTGATCTCAGTGAGTGTTGAAACCACTTCGTCTTTGAACTTGGATTGCTGCAGTGGCAGATACTTGCTCCAGTTTTCCTTAATCGAAGTGCCTTCTTTGAGGAAGTAGAAGAGGTATACGGGCACCAGCAGCAGGCCGAAAATGTAGCCAAAGACACCGAGGAATCCTTGTAGCCCCGAGCTGATAAATTTCCATGCGCGGGTGAGGAGCGTCGGATAATGCCCCAATAGCCATTCCTTTAATTGCGCCTTGAGCCAGTGAGGTTCACCTTCGCCCACGAGTTCCAATGCACCAACGACAATATTGGTTGTCGAATCAGCCAGTGTTTCTTCATCCGCAGTTGTCAGTGTCTTCTCACGATGATCCAAAAGTTCTTTCAAACTGGCCAACTGCGAGGTTTTTGAGCCTTTGAGCTCGGTGCCGTCACCATCTGCCTGGTTGCCTTCAGAGTCGAATACTCGAACGTGCAGAGAACTGTCACCTTGAGGATTGGCGATGCTTACTTTGCTCACACCTTTCTCTGGAAGCTCTGCCTTCGTCCCTACAACTTGCAGTCTATATTCTGCCACTGCGCTGGCAGCATCTCCAGATAGAATGAGCGGCTTGATCAGTCGCTCCATGCGCAGCAACCCCGCTTCGATGTAGTTTCCTGCTTTCACTGTGATGTCGGCACGGCTCTTGCTCAAATCGACACCTTGTTCGATGGCCGCAGGAACAACTGATAGCATTAGAACAATGATCAGGCACAGGAAACTGGAGAAAACGACCAGGATCGCTCGGATTTTTGGAACTTCGCGGGCAATCAACTTGCTGACGAGCGGGTCGATCAAGTAAGCAATGATGCCCGCCGCCGCCAGTGGCACCAGCACCGGTTGCAGGAACTGCAAAATCCGCGCGACTAGAATGACGATGCCCACGGAAATGCAGCCAATCGAAACGATCGAAACACCAGTGACCGCCGTCCAGAGAGTCTTTCGCTGGAAAGCGGTTGGGTAGGGGGCTTTACTCTCGGGCTTTGGCACTGGGAAAACTTACTTGTGGCGACGCTACATGGCGTGTCGCGAGTTGTCATCCTCGAAGTGGATCGCTGCATTGACTGTGAATAACTCAAGTGAATAACTTTCCAAAATCCGCTGAAACAACTGAAAAACAGGTGCCAAGTGACATTATTGAAACGAGTGGGGAGTTTCAATGTTGGGAAAAACTCTTTAAGTCGGTCAGTTCTAACAATTGCCTCTCGACCTTGTGACGGTTCATGAAACCATCATGTCTCGTCACGTCTAACAATTCAAGAATTGTTAGACACTGATCATGAGTGACTTGTGAATTGGCTTAGTTTCCCTGTTGAGCAATTTATCGCGAATTCCTCTAGGCCACAGCTGGTAACACAATGTTAGTGGTGGGCAATCCATGCTACGCACCCAGTTATCCACAGGCGAATAGAGGAAATGGTGAACAACTTGGGGAGAAGTAGGAAATTTCCCCCACTCATCAGCGCTCATCAGCGCAATTAGAGAGGCCTGATCAGTTCAGTTCTCCTAAACTTGAGACATTTCGAGAAATCCCTCGAGCTGTCGGATCCGTGTGGGATGGCGCATTTTACGCAGTGCTTTCGCCTCAATTTGGCGAATCCGCTCCCGCGTTACCTGAAATTGTCTTCCGACTTCTTCCAGTGTGCGGCTATAGCCATCCACAAGACCAAAACGTTGCTCAAGAACCTGACGCTCTCGTTCCGTCAAGGTGTCGAGGACGTCCTTGATTTTATCCTTGAGCAGGCTGAAGCCCGTCATTTCCATCGGGTTTTCTGCGGATTTGTCCTCAATGAAGTCACCAAAGCTGGTGTCATCACTGTCGCCCACTGGAGCTTGCAGTGAGATCGGCTGTTGCGCCATCTTAAGGACTGCTCGCACACGCTCAACTGGAAGGTGAATTTCCTCAGCGATTTCATCAGAGCTGGGCTCACGGCCGTATTCCTGCACCAACTGCTTCTGCACACGCATCAGCTTGTTGATCGTCTCGATCATGTGCACTGGAATCCGGATTGTCCGAGCCTGGTCAGCGATCGAACGCGTGATGGCCTGGCGAATCCACCACGTTGCATAGGTAGAAAATTTGTATCCGCGGCGATACTCAAATTTTTCGACGGCTTTCATGAGGCCCATATTGCCTTCCTGAATGAGATCGAGGAATGACAGACCGCGGTTGGTGTATTTCTTCGCGATGGAAATGACCAGTCGCAGGTTTGCTTCGACCATTTCCGTCTTCGCCTTGAGTGTCTCGCGCAACCATTTCTTCAGATCGACATGATTGCGGCGGAATTCCTCGGCAGTTTGCCACAGGTTGTCCTCAATTTCTGAAAGTTGCTTCTGAGACTCTGGCGTCTTCTTCTTCAGGCCAGCCTTTCCGTCGACTTTGATGATCTGGTCAAAGTAGCTATCGGCAGTGGCAATGAATTCTTCCGTTACTTTCTGCTTGAAGTAGAAGCGAGCGTACAGGCGCTGAATGGTGCTGATTCCTTTCTTGTATTCTTGCTCCAACTTAAGCCTTGATTTGTCCGGTGCTGTCTTGAGCTTCAGGTAGACGGCATTGATGTCGTCCTTGGCTTGCGCTATCTGGCGGCACAGGCGAGGCAGGCCCTTCATATAGCGCTCCCTGCTCTCAATCTTCTTATCCAGAATGACGCGATCAAAGCGCTCTTCTCCGTCGATCAGCTTCTGCGACAGCTCAAGATAGGCCTCAGCAGTGAAGCGGAAGCGATTCAATATGCGCTGGACATTTGTCTCAGCTTTCTCAATGCGCTTGGAAATTTCGACTTCTTGTTCCCGAGTCAAAAGGGGCACTTGCCCCATCTGCTTGAGGTACATGCGAACTGGATCATCCAGGATATCCAGCTTTGCCTCAGGCTTGGACTGCCCATCTTCTTTGGCCTTACGCTCGTCCTTGTGCTGATCGACCTCGGATGCGTCGATGATGTCGAATTCCATGCTGCGCAGTCGCATAAGCATACCGTCCATTACCTCAGGTGTCGCGATATCGGGGGTCAGTGACTCATTGAGATCATCGTATGTCAGGTAGTCTTGTTCCTTGGCCAGCTTGATCAGCTCCCGTAGCTTCTGCTGCAATTCAGGCGTATTGAGAATCTTGTTACCCGATACTGGCTCAGTAGAAGTATCCGACTTCGCGCCATCATTCACCACCAAATCCTTCGCACGGGTGGT
Source organism: Verrucomicrobiales bacterium (assembly GCA_051270635.1). Lineage (GTDB taxonomy): Bacteria > Verrucomicrobiota > Verrucomicrobiia > Verrucomicrobiales > DEV007 > JAGROY01. The sequence goes on from JBNMNB010000162.1 coordinate 13,185, forward strand.
CTTAGATTTTTTGAGCTTTCCCGATCCATTTTTGCTTGCTGCTGCCTTGGATTTTGCAGCAGGTGCCATGGATTTCTTCGGGAGAACTGCTGCGCGATTCGCTACTTTCTTTTTAGCCTTCGACTTGGTGGCTTTTGGTGCGGAAGTCTTCGTTTTAGTCGGCATAATGCGGTCGCTTGATTTACGCGAAGTTCGCTGTTTCGCAACTTTTTTTGCCGCCCTCCCTGCCCTTTCTTTTGCAGAAGTTGTTTTCTTTGCCGTCTTCTTTGCTGCGGTTCTCTTGGCTACCTTCTTGACAGTGGGAATTCCTGCCGTCTTAGCCAGTTTAGTGGCTCGTTTCTTTGCCGCCTTTTTTAGTTTTTTTGATGTTTCTACTTTGGCCGATCCTGTGCGCGGTGTTCTGGAGGCTTTTGCTGCCTTCTTCACGACAGTCGTCTTTTTCTTCGATGACTGACTGGTTTTGTTGCCTCGCGTGGCGGACGCTTTTTTCTTGGCGGGCATGATGTAAGGGCGAATCGGTGTCTGATTGATGAGAGTTCTGACAAACAGGTCGGTAAGTTGAAAACCCTAGCGAATATCAGGCCGTGGTGGAACTCAGTCAAGGGCGAAGGGCCTGCTTCTTTATCAGAATAGTTTGGCCAAGTTCCTGAATCTCTACGGTTAACTGAAGTAGTTGGTCAGCTGGAACGCCGCCGCTGCGCAGATGCGCGGATTTTGCCTGGTATTCTTTTTCGAGGCATTCAATGGCCAGTCTCAGGTAAACTTCCCGGGCTTCGTCGACTCCATGACCAGGCAATTGTGTGCCCAGAATTTGGCTGAGAACCGACTCCTTCTGCGAGCTGAACTGGCTAAGATAAGTGGAAACTTTCACCGGGTTTGCAATGTCCAGTTCCGCATTCAAGAGCTCAACGAGCACATCGACCCCCGGAACCTCGCCCAGTTCTTCAACCTTCATTTCAGTCTGCAGCCACTTCCTGCCTTCAGGCTTTGTCAAGGCGATCACGCACAGGATGCGAACGGAGCGATTCAAGATTTCAAAATTCTCCTGTGCTGGTTCTGCTGCTTGCTGCTGCGCGTTTTCTGCTGATCTGTTGCTGCGAAACTTGGTGCGGCGGGCCAGCGCGGTGACTTGGCGGTGAAATTCGAGCGGCGCTGTGCCCAGTCGCGTGGCGACCTTTTGAATGGCGGTCTCGAACGCGACTTTGTTTTCGATAGTGATGATAATCTCAGCCATCTGGTCGGCAAATCGCACGCGATCACGGGTATCGTTGAAGTTCAGGCGCTTGGTTTTGGCGGCGATTTGAAAGTCGACGTATTCCTTGGCGGATGCGATCACTTGTTCAAATGCCTCCACGCCGTGGCCGCGAATGAACTCGTCCGGGTCTTTGCCTTCGGGAATACTGGCCACCTTAACAAAAACTCCTGCCTTGGTGAGTTCGACAAAAGTACGCTCGGCGGCAGCGATTCCCGCATTATCTGAGTCGTAGCAGAGCACGACTTCGTCCGTCTGTCGGCGAATAATGCGGGCGTGATCCGGGGTGAATGCAGTGCCGAGGGGAGCGATGACATTCTGCACACCTTGCTCGAAGCACATGATGAGATCGATTTGACCTTCGCAAACAATCGCTTGATCGGACTTGGCCACAGCGCTGCGACTTTTATCGAATCCATAGAGGACTTTGCCTTTGATAAAGATCGGGGTCTCCGGCGAATTCATGTATTTCGCGGGGCTGGAGGCGGAATCCAGGACGCGTCCACTAAAAGCAATAACATCACCGTAATTTCCACAAATCGGGAACATGATCCGATCGCGGAACCGAGTATAACTTCCCCTTGAGGGATTCCCTTCATCGCGCAGAGCCAGCAATCCTGCTGTGCGCAGCAGTGATTCGTCGTAGTTGTATTTCCGTGCCCACTTGAAAATTGACTGGCCGTCTGCTGGTGCATAGCCGACCTGCCAGCGTTCGATCGCTTCTGCGGTAAATCCACGGTCGCGCAGATATTGGCGTGCGGTCTCAGCTACCGGAGCCTCCAGCAGCACGCGTTGATACCAGGTGGTAATGTCGCGGTGCAGTGCCACCAGTTCTTTGCGGCGACGGCTTCGTTCCCGAGATGCGGCATCTTCGAATTCGTCTTCGATACGAATTCCTGCTTTGTCAGCGAGTTTGCGTACGGTTTCGACAAACGGCAGGTTTTCGTACTCCATGACGAAGCGGATGGCGCTGCCTCCTTTGCCACAGCCGAAACAGTGGTACATATTTCGGCTGGGGTTTACATTAAAGGAGGCCGTGCGTTCGTTGTGGAACGGGCACAGCGCCTTGAACACGCTGCCTGCGCGCTTGAGTGGGAAGTAACCACCGATCAGCTCAACGATGTCCGTGGCTGCCAGCACTTCTTCAATTTTTTCATCGGGGATGCGTCCCATCGTCGGTCAATAAGCGAAGGCTGATGCTAGTGGAGCCACTCGTGATAGCAAAGTAAATCCCGTCTGCTGTGGCGCTTTACTAATGCCTGAACAGGCGCAAGACTTCCCTCGTTTCAGGAATACCGCCTGAATGTCTCAGACGTATCAACGACAAAGACTTGTCAGAAATGAACCCTGTAAAAATGAAGAATCAACATTTCGTCGCCCGATTGCTCCAATTGCTGGTTCGGCTGGCTTGGCTGGGGGTTTTCTGCCTGTTCGCTGCGACAATGCGCGCAGAAGTGGTCACTGGCAAGGTGGTCGTGATTCCTGTCAGGGATGTCACACTGACGGATTCGCAGGAACTTTATCAACTGGGCCAGGTGCTGGAGAAGGTACAGCGCGAAAAAGCAAGTGGGATCGTGCTGGATCTCAACGTCAACCGGGGGGATGCCGCCGCGACGGCGACACTGGTGCGTGAACGGCTCGCCGCCATTGATATTCCGGTGGTGGCGTGGGCGAACCCATCGGCGACAGGGGCAGGGGCGGTCGTCGCTCTAGGCAGTGACACTATCGCCATGGCGGCGCTGGGAACTCTGGGTGGCATTGACAGTGGCGTGCAGCAGTTGTCTCGGGACGACGATGAAGACTCGACTGAAAGGGATACGACTCCCGATACCAGTGCCCTGCAGGCTGCGGTGCGGGCCATTGCTGAGGCAAAAGGACACGACATCAAACTGGCTGAGGCATTCGTGAATCCTACGGCAGAGATCGATGGACTGGTCGCCAAGGGGACATTGCTCACGCTGACCGCATCGCAGGCGGAAACGGCTGGAATCGCCAAGCGTGTGGACACGCTCGAACAGGCGATCGCGTTGCTCGAAGTGGAGAATAGTGAGATTGTCAGGGTTGAAGGATTGCGGACATTTCTGCGTCCATCAGAACAACCGGCAATTCCCGATGCTGATACGGATTCCATGCAAGTGGAGACGGACGGAGAAGAACCAAAGCCACGGGGGGACGGCTTGTTCTCTCGAGCGGAGGAAGAGAGCTTCGCTGGGAAAATTGTAGTGATCAAAATTGAAGAAACTGACGAGCTCATGTTGACCTCTCGTTTCGACTGGTTCGAGCGAGCGATTCAGAAAGCGAGCGATGATGGCGCCAGTGCAGTAATCCTCGATATGAATACTCCTGGTGGACGATTGTGGGAGACACAAGAATTGATGATGTCGATCCTGGCGAAAGCAAAGTGCAGGACGATCACTTATGTGAATCCAAATGCGATTTCGGCCGGATCGATGATCGCGATCAGCACGGACGCGATCTACATGGCGCCTGCCGCCGTGATTGGAGCGGCCACAGCGGTGGTTGGAGGCGGTGGAGAAATGAGTGAAGCGATGCAGGGTAAGGTGAGCTCCGTGCAGATCGCTGCAGCACGCAACATGGCCACATTGAAAGGGCACAATCCTGACATCGCCGAAGCGTTTGTCTCACCGGAGAAGGTGTTGAGACTTGGCCCGGTGGATGACGGGCCGGACAAGCCATTGGCACTGAATGCGGATCAGGCGGTGCAGCTGGTCAATGGTAAGCCGCTGCTGGCTCAGGGAATCGCCTTGGACGTCGAAGAGATTATCGCACAGGAGGGGTTGAAAGGGGAGATTCTCCGTCCGGAACCCTATGCACTGGAGCAATTTGCAATGTGGGTTGAACGCCTGTCAGCGATCCTCATCGTAATTGGGATTGCAGGTGCCTATCTTGAAGTGAAGGCACCGGGATTCGGTGTTCCTGGATTTGTTTCGATGATCGCTTTTGGAGTGTTTTTCTTCGGTAACTACATGGCAGGAAATCTTGCTGGCTGGGAGGTCGCGGTTGTCTTTGTACTTGGTATTATTCTGGTCTTGTTAGAATTGTTCGTCCTGCCGGGAACGATGATTGCGGGTTTCATCGGTATCGTGCTCATTCTTGGATCACTTGGGTTTGCCATGGTGGATAAAGTGGATTTTGATCTTGTAAGGAAAGGGGCGGAAACCGAAATCGGCTGGTCTGCGTTGCTGCTGCGCCCGGTGCTGAATCTTGGAATTGGTCTGCTTTTGGCGGGATTGTTGATCATGCTCGCTGTTACCTTTTTGCCACAGACCCGCCTGATGAACTGGATGGTGCTTGATGCGAAGGTTGGTGATCGCGTTGCTGGTGGGGCTAATTCGGTTGCAGAAGTGAAACAATTGTTGGGAAAGGCGGGCATTGCATTCACGGATCTTCGTCCCAGTGGAAAGGCATCGATCGACGGCCAAATCGTCGATGTCACGTCAGAGGTCGATTTTGTTGAAAAGGGCAAGCAGGTGAAAGTGGTTGAGCAAGAGGGCGGTCGAGTCGTGGTAGAGGTCGTATAGAGGAGGCATAGCGTGATCATTCATCCCGAGAGCCACATTGAACGCGTTGGCGCTTTCCTCGCTGGCAGGCGTGTCCTTGAAATTGGTTGCGGCGACGGGTTTCGATCGCGGCAGTTGGTGCAATTCTGTCTGCATCTGGTCGGCGTTGATCCCAGTAGTCGAGCAGTGGAAAGTGCCCGCCTGCATAACAGCCATCCGCAGATTGACTATGATGAGGCATCTGCGGAAGCGCTGCCCTTCG